>DATIBF010000093.1:0-30747 GCA_035457655.1 Gaiellaceae bacterium | reverse complement strand
TCGGGGCGCCCGGATTTGAACCGGGGACCTCTAGTCCCCCAGACTAGCGCGCTAACCAGGCTGCGCCACGCCCCGCGACAAGGTCCATCCTAGCGCCGCCGGGCATGCCCTGACGACTCCGGGCCATGACCGAGCGCGGTGGGGATCCGATCCCCCGCGGGGTACCCGTTCTCCCGCCGAGATCCCCTGCGCTGCGACCCCGGTGTGGCATCCCCGGGGAACCGCCCCATTTGCCCCGCACTGCGGGGTTCGGCAGAATCAGGCTCCAGGGACGGTGCCGGTGCGAACGTACACGATCACAGAGGCCGCCGATCTGACGGGCCTGAGCCGGAAGGCGATCGCCCGGCGAGTCGAGCGCGGGTCACTGCGCTCGGTCGTGCGCAACGGTCGTCGGCGAATCCCCCGCTCGGAGCTCGTGCGCGCGGGGCTCCTCGGGGAAGACGGCGAACAGCCCCGGGCGAGCGACCCCGATGCCCCGGTCATCCCCCGCCCCTCCCCCGGCGGGGCTCTCGCCGAGACCGGCTCGAGCGAGGAAATGCTGGCGGCGCTCTTCCGCGAGGTTCTCGACCGCTTCGAGCGCCAGTCGCAGGAGATCGCGCAGTACCGCGCGCTCACGGTGCAGGCCGAGAGCCTTCGTCTCACGAACGAACTCGCCGAGCTCCGCGTCCGCCTCGCTGAGCTGGAGCGCCAGCCCCAGGAGCCCGTGGCCGCGTCCCAGGCCGCACAGCAGGCGGCGCAGCACGCCGCCGCGACCGATCTCGGCCGCCGGGTCAGCGAGCTCACGAAGCAGGTCGAGGAGCTCTCGAACCGGGAGATCTGGCTGCCGCCGCAGGCCGCGACGGCTCCGCCGGCGAATCCTGGCGGCGCCGTCCCGATGCCTCCCATCCAGCCGCGCCCCGCCGCTCCGGTGCAGCCCGTCCGTCAACCGGCCCAGCCGCGGATCTTCCACTTCTCGAGGACGAAGCGCTTCGCGCTCGAGGTTGCGTTCATCGTCGCCGTCGCCGTGGTCGTCTGGCAGGCGAAGCTCCCGACGCCCGCGATCGCGGTCGCGATGGCGCTCGCCTGGACCCTCGTCGCGGTCGTCGAGTGGGTCTCGTCCGAGCGCGCGCCTCGTGCTTAGAACCCGTCCCAAATGAAGCCTGCGCCGCCGGGCGAAGCATCATTCTGAAACGAGTTCTTAGCCCTCGAGCCGCCGGTAGAGCCTGTCGACGAGCTCAGGCATCTGCTCGAGCCGCGCCGTGATCGTCCGGATGCGGTACTCCTGGAAGTGCGCGGGCTCCACCTTCAAAGCCTTGGCCAGGGTCTCGATCACCTCGTTCGACGGCACCGGCCGGTTCCCGTGCACCAGGTGGTTGAGGTAGCCGGCGGACAGATCCGTCTTTGCGGCCAGGCCGCGGTAGGTGATCTTCCGCTCGACCATGAGCGACTGAACCGTCTCCCCGAACGGCTGGGTCGAGAAACGACGCTTCCTCGCCATCAGAGGGCCTCCTTCACGTGGTCGACGAGGGACTCGACGGCGATGCGCTGCTCCTCCCGGTCGGACCGACGGAGCACGTCCGCGCTCCCGTCCTCGAGGGTCTTCCGGCCGATCGTGACGCGGACCGGGCAGCCGAGCAGGTCCGCGTCGGCGAACTTCTCTCCCGGACGCAGGTCGCGGTCGTCCAGGAGCACCTCGAGCCCGGCGGCCTCGAGGCCGTCGGCGACCCGCTCGGCGATCTCGACCGCCTCGGGGCCGGCAGCGCCGATGGAGACGACCTCGACCTCGTACGGGGCCAGCGAGCGTGGCCAGGCGATGCCGTGCTCGTCGTGCCGCTGCTCGACGGCGGCGGCCATGATCCGCCCGGGCCCGATCCCGTAGCTGCCCATGACGATCGGGCGCTCGCTTCCGTCCTCGTCGAGGTAGGTCGCGCCGAGCGGCTCGGAGTAGTAGGTCCCGAGCTTGAAGATGTGACCGACCTCGAGCGCGGTCTGGAAGCGCAGTCGCCCGCCGCACTTCGGACAGGTGTCCCCTTCCCGCGGCTCGCGGATGTCGGCGAAGCGTGCCTCGAAGTCGCGGCCGTGCTCCGCCCCGCGCAGGTGCCAGCCGGTTCGGTTCGCGCCGACGACGAACTGCCCCTGGCGCAACGCCTCGTCGGCGAGGATGGGGCCGGAGAAGCCGATGGGGCCGATCGAGCCCGGGTCGGCTCCGAAGGCGTCACGGATCTCGTCCTCCGCGGCGGGCCGGAAGGCGCCGCCGAGGGCCGCGACTGTCTTCGCCTCCTCGAGCCTGTCGTCTCCCCGGACGAGCGCGAGCACGAGCGTGCCGTCCGGGGTCACGACCGGCATGGCCTTCGAGGTGGCGGCGGCGTCGATCCCAAGGAAGTCGGCGAGTCCGTCGATGGTGGTCGCCCCCGGCGTCTCGACCTCGACGGGCGCGTCGAGGCGCTCGGGGAACTCGGGCGCGCGCGGGATGCCCCGCGCGACCTCGAGGTCGGCCGCGTAGTCACCGTTCTCGCAGGTGACGAGGGTGTTCTCCCCCGAGCCCGACGGCGCAAGAAAGTCCACGGACTCGCTCCCGCCCATCATCCCCGATTCCGCCTCGACGGCGTAGTACTCGAGCCCGCAGCGCTCGAAGATGCGGTGGTAGGCGCCCTCGTGCAGGCGAAAGCTCCGCTCGAGCCCCTCCTCGTCGCGGTCGAACGAGTACGAGTCCTTCATGATGAACTCGCGCACGCGGATGAGCCCGGCGCGCGGCCGCGGCTCGTCCCGCACCTTCGTCTGGAAGTGGTAGAGGATCTGCGGAAGCTGGCGGTACGAGGAGATCTCGCGCGAATGGAACGTCACCGTCTCCTCGTGCGTCATCGCGAGGACGAACGGCCGGCCCATGCGGTCCTCGGTCTTCCAGAGCTCGGGGATGGCGTAGCGGCCGCTTGCCTGCCAGAGCTCTGCGGGCGTGACGACCGGCATGAACATCTCCTGGCCGCCGATGGCGTTCATCTCCTCTCTGACGATCTGCACCGCCTTCCCGTGTACCCGCCAGCCGAGCGGCAGGTACGACCAGAGCCCGGCGCTCACCTGGCGGATGAAGCCGCCGCGGACGAGCAGGCGGTGACTCGCCGCCTCGGCATCGCCCGGGTCTTCCCGGAGCGTCGGGATGAAGAGCTGGGAGGCCCTGGCCACTAGCTCGGGCGCTGGGCCGCTTCGGCCATCATCTGGGCCGCCGGCTTGGCCAGCTTCAGGCGCGTCGGCCTGACCATGCCGCCCTCGATCCACGTGTCGATCTCGCGGAAGAGCTCGTCGACCAGCACGTCCGACTCGACCTTCCTGAGCACACGCCCGTGCGCGTAGATGAAGCCCGTCTCGCGCCCCCCCGCCACCCCGAAGTCGGCGTCGCCGGCCTCGCCCGGCCCGTTGACCGCGCAGCCCATGACCGCGACCTCGAATGCCTGCGGGTAGCCGCGCAGCCGCTTGTCGACCGCCTCGGCGAGGTTCCAGACGCCGACGTTGTCGCGCCCGCACGAAGGGCACGCGATCATGATCGGCCCGCGCTCGCGGAGGCCCAGCGCCTTGAGGATCTCCCAGCCGACCTTGACCTCCTCCACCGGATCGGCCGTCAGCGAGATCCGGATCGTGTCACCGATCCCGTCCATGAGCAGGCTGCCGACGCCGATGGCGCTCTTGATCGTCCCCGCCCCCGGGGTCCCGGCCTCCGTGACGCCCAGGTGGAGCGGGTAGGAGACGCGGTCGGCGAGCATGCGGTAGGCGCGGATCATCGTCGGCACCGAGCTGGACTTCACGGAGATCTTGAAGTCGTAGTAGTCCATCGACTCGAGCAGGCGAACCTGTTCGAGCGCCTCCTCGACGAGCGCCTCGGCCGTGTCCTCCTGGGCGAGCTCGAGCAGGTGCTTCGGGAGCGAGCCCGAGTTGGCGCCGATCCGCATCGGGATCCCGCGGGCCTTGGCCGCTCGCACGACCTCGGCGACCCTGTCGGGGCCGCCGATGTTTCCCGGGTTGATGCGCACGGCGGCGACGCCGGCGTCCACCGCTTTCAGCGCGAGCGATGCGTTGAAGTGGATGTCCGCGATGACGGGGATCGGCGAGAGGTAGACGAGCTTTGCCAGCGCCTCGGCGTCCTCGTTCTTGGGCACGGCGACCCTCACGACCTCGCAGCCGGCCGAGACGAGCTCGCCGATCTGGGCCATGGTGGCGTCGACGTCGTGCGTCTTCGTGAGGGTCATCGACTGCACGACGACGGGCGCCCCGCCGCCGATCGGGACATTTCCGACGTGGATCTGGCGCTCGCTCGCCATCGGCGGGAAGTCTAACCGTGTTGTCTGCGCGGACTAGCCGCCGCTCAGCCTGTTGATGTCGTTCGTGAGGCCGATGAAGAAGAGGAAGAGGACGAGGACGATTCCGACCATCGACGCCCGCTCGTAGGCCTCGCGCGGGATCGCCCGGCCGCGGATCCGCTCGGCGATGGAGAACGCGATGTGGCCGCCGTCGAGCGGCAGGAGGGGAAGCAGGTTCAGCAGCGCCAGCGAGAGGCTGATGAACGCCAGGACCTGGAGGTAGTAGCGGAAGCCCTCCTCCAGCGACTCGCTCGAGACGGCGGTGATGCCGACGACGCTGGCCACCTCGTCGCGGCCTTCTCCGGTCACGAGGCGTCCGAGCGAGGAACCGATCGCCTTCGTCACCTCCCAGGTCGTCTCGAAGGCGAGCCCCAGCGACTCCAGCGGGCCGTAGGTCTCGTATTCCAGCCCGAACGCGAAGCCGAGCCGGTAGACCTCGTCGGTAGGATCGAGCTGCGGCGTCCCCTCGAGCTCCAGTTGAGCGCCGTCGCGCACGACGGTGACGGTGACCGGCTCGCCGCCGCTCCCGCGGATCGCCTCGGCGAGGTCGGCCGACTCGCCGCGGGTCCCGTCGACCGCGACCACCTCGTCTCCAGGCTGGAGCCCCATCGCGGCAGCCGGCGAGCCAGGGCTCACCTCCTCCACGGCACGCGTCGCGCCCGTGGGCACGCCCAGCATGAAGACGACGGCGAGCGCGAGGACGGCGAAGAGGTAGTTCGTCGCGGGGCCGGCGAGGATGACCGCGACGCGCTTCGAGGTGGACGCACGCCAGTACGCCTCGGGCGAGAGGGCGTCGTCGGCTTCGGTGAGGCCGCGATCGGCGGCCCGGCGCGCCCCCTCCGAGAGGTCGATCCTCGCGACCCTGGCACGCAGCGCGTCCAGCTCCGCACGCGCGTCGTCGAAGCGCTCCTCCACGAGGGCCTGCTCCACCGGCCCCTCTGCCGCCGCGAGGGACGGCGCCTCCTTCCGCGCCGGCTCGAGGTGCGCCTCGAGATCGCCGGCCGCCGGCTTGTGCATGCCCGGAATCTTCACGTAGCCGCCCAGAGGAATCGAGCCGATGCCGTACTCGATGCCGTTCCTGTGCCACTTGACGAGCGCGGGCGGGAAGAAGATGTAGAACTTCCGCGGCCTCATCTTGACCGCGAGCGCGGTGACGAAGTGCCCCGCCTCGTGGATGAGGATGAGGAAGGCGAGGCCTCCGATGGCGACTGCGATGTTCATATGGGCACTTCCTAGTGAACCAGCTCGCGCGTAAGCGCCGCCGCAGTACGCCGGGCCTCGACGTCCGTCGCCTCGAGCTCGCTGAGGTCACCCGCGGGGGCGGCGCCGACCTGTGCGAGCGTGCGCTCGACGACGTCGGCGATCCCGAGGAAGGGGAGATCGCCCGCGAGGAACGCTGCGACGGCCAGCTCGTTTGCGGCGTTGAGGACGCACGGAGCGGTTCCGCCTGCCTCGCCGGCGGCTCGTGCGAGGGCGAGACAGGGAAACGCCTCCAGATCGGGCGCCCGGAACTCCAGGGTCAGCCCGCCTGCGAGGTCGAGCCGCTCGATGGGCGTCGCGGCACGCTCCGGGTAGGTCAGCGCGTAGGAGATGGGCACCCGCATGTCCGGGTAGCCGAGGTGCGCGAGCGCTGCCCCGTCGCGGAGGCGGACCAGCGCATGGACCACGGAGGTCGGGTGCACGACCACCTCGATGCGCGCGTAGGGCAGACCGAAGAGAAAGTGCGCCTCGATCAGCTCCAGCCCCTTGTTCATGAGCGTCGCCGAGTCGACGGTGATCTTCGGTCCCATGCTCCACGTCGGATGGGCGAGCGCCTCGGCCGGGGTGACGCCGGCCAGCTCGGCACGGCCCCGGCCGCGGAACGGCCCGCCGGACGCGGTGAGGACGAGGGAGTCGACCGCCTCCGCGGGCTGCCCGTCGATGAGCTGGAAGGCGGCCGAGTGCTCCGAGTCCACGGGAAGGAGTTGCCCTCCTCCCCTCCTCCAGGCGGAAACCGCCAGGTCTCCCCCCGCCACGAGGCTCTCCTTGTTGGCGAGCGCGAGGTCGACGCCCTGCTCCAGCGCCCAGAACGTGGCCGGCACGCCGGCGAAGCCGACGACCGCGTTGAGGACGACGTCGGGCTCGGCCCGCTCCAGCAGCTCGGTCGCGTCGCCGCCCACCTGGGTAAGCGGCGCGAGGCCGTCGATGGGCGTCGAGCCGGAGGAGGCGGCCACGAGCTCGAGCTCCGGATGGGCCGCGACGATCTCGAGCGCCTGGCGCCCGATCGAGCCGGTGGCGCCGAGGAGTGCGACGCGCTTCATCGACCCTAGTCTAGGAGTGGGTCAAGGCGAGCACGGTGAAGTACGCGGCCGGGCCGGCGAAGACGATCGAGTCCACCCGGTCGAGCACTCCGCCGTGGCCCAGGAGGACGCGGCCCGAGTCCTTGACGCCGAGATCGCGCTTCACCATCGACTCGAAGAGGTCGCCTGCGACTGCCGTCAAGACGATCGCCGCCCCGAGGGTGAACGCCTGCCAGCCGTCGACGCCGATGGGCTCCCTGTACAGAGCCAGCCAGGTCGTGAGCACGCCCCCGACGGCGCCGGCCACGAACCCCTCCCAGGTCTTTCCCGGCGAGATCCCCGGCGCCATCCGGTGACGCCCGGCGAGGCGTCCGCCGACGTACGCGAACGTGTCGGCGACGAAGACGGTCAGGAGCACCGTGATGAGAACGAGCCTGCCGTCGGGCTCGAGGTCGCGCACGAGGATCAGCGAGCCGAGGCCCAGGCCGATCCACGCGGCCCCGAGCACGGTCATCGCCACGGCGACGGTCGTCGACTGGCGCGTCTCGGAGATCGCAGCGAAGACGAAGGCCAGAAGCACCGTGAGCATGAACCCGCCGAGCATCCATTCGGCGCCGCCCCACGAGGCGCCAAGGACTGCAGCGAGCGCTCCTCCGTACCCGGCGAGGACGAGCGGGCGCAGCGACCGGGCCATCCGGTAGAGCTCGTGCAGGGCGAACAGGGTCGCTGGCACCAGCAGCGCCAGGAGCGCCCAGCCGCCGTAGTAGGCGGCGAAGAGCACGAGCGGCAGACCCGCCGCGATGACGGCGACGCGGGTAAGGAGGGGGCTCATCGGCCGCCGAAGCGCCGGCGGCGGTTCGCGTACTGGGCGAGCGCCTCTCGGAGCTGGCGCTCCCCGAAGTCGGGCCAGAGGGTGTCGACGAAGACGAGCTCGGTATAGGCGAGCTGCCAGAGGAGAAAGTTGGAGATCCGGAGCTCCCCGGACGTTCGGATGAGGAGATCGGGCTCGGGCATCTCGGGCGCGTACAGGCGGGACGCGATGGCGTTCTCGTCGATGTCCCGGGGGTCGATGCCCTCCTCCACCAGGCGCCGGGCGGCCTCGACGATCTCCGCGCGCCCGCCGTAGTCGAACGCGACCCAGAGCTGGAGGCGCTCGTTGGTGGCCGTGGTCTCCTCGAGCCGCTCGATCTTGGCGAGCAGCTTCTCGGTCGCGCGGTCCCGCCGCCCGATGAAGCGGGTGCGCACGCCCTCGCGCGCGAGATCGGGGAGCTCCCGCTCGATCGTCTCCACGAAGATCTCCATGAGCGCGTCCACCTCGTCCGACGGACGCGACCAGTTCTCGGTGGAGAACGCGTAGACGCAGAGCGACTCGAGACCGAGATCGATTGCCGCCTCGACCGTGCGCCTGAGAGCGCGGGTGCCCGCACGGTGGCCCGCGGCGACGGGAAGACCGCGACGGCTGGCCCAGCGGCCGTTGCCGTCCATGATGATCGCCACGAAACGGGCGGCGTCCGGAAGCTCGCGCTCGCCGGGAGCCTTCAGGCCCCTGAGCGTCCGCAGTCTCGTCAGGAGGTTCACGGTTGCGAGCCCGAGGCGGGCCTCAGACCTCCAGGATCTCCGCTTCCTTGCGCTTGAGGATGTCGTCGATCTTCGCAACGTGCTCGTCGGTCAGCTTCTGCGTCTGCTCCTCCGCCCGGCGCTCCTCGTCGTCGCCCACGTCGCCGTCGCGGACGAGCTCCTTCAGGTGGTGGATGCAGTCGCGTCTGACGTTCCGGACCGCGATCCGCCCTTCTTCCGCGCGGTGCCGGACGACCTTGACGAGCTCCTCTCGCCGCTCCTCGGTGAGCTGCGGGATCGGCAGTCGGATGACCTTGCCGTCGTTCGAGGGCGTGAGCCCCAGGTCGGACTCCTGCAGCGCGCGCTCGATCGCCTTGATCGAGCTCGGGTCGTACGGCTGGATCGTCAGCAGCCGCGGCTCCGGCACGTTGATCGTCGAGAGCTGGTTCAGCGGCGTCTCCTGCCCGTAGTAGTCCACCCGGATGCGGTCGAGGAGCGCCGCCGAGGCACGTCCCGTGCGGATGCCGTTGAACTCGTGCGCGGTCGCCTCGACCGACTTGTCCATGCGGCGCTTCGCGTCTTCCAGCAGGTCTTCGATCATGCCTTCCTCCGGGGAGTCGAGATGATGGTGCCGATTCTCTCACCCGCGACCACGCGCTCGATCGTCCCTGGGTCGTCGAGGCCGAAGACGTAGATCGGCAGCTCGTTGTCCATGCAGAGCGTGAGCGCCGTCGTGTCCATCACCTTGAGGCCGCGCTCGATCGCCTCGAGGTGGGTCAGCTCGGGGAGGAAGCTCGCGTCGGGGTCGACGGCCGGGTCGCCGTCGTAGACGCCGTCCACGCCGTTCTTGCCCATGAGGATCGCGTCGGCGCCGACCTCGAGGGCGCGGAGGGCCGCCGCCGTGTCTGTCGTGAAGAACGGGTTTCCCGTCCCCGCCGCGAAGATGACCACCCGCCCCTTCTCCAGGTGACGGATCGCCCGCCGGCGGATATACGGCTCGGCCACTTCGCTGACGGTGATCGCCGACATGACGCGCGTGTGGGCGCCGAGGCGCTCGAGCGCGTCCTGGACCGTCAGACAGTTGAGCACGGTGGCGAGCATGCCCGCGTAGTCGGCGGTCGCGCGGTCCATCCCCTCAGCCGTCGCCGCCATGCCTCGGTAGATGTTCCCGGCCCCGATCACGACCGCCGTCTCAACGCCTCTGTCGTGGACGCGCTTGATCTCGCCGGCCAGGGACTCGACTTTCTCCGGGCTCATGCCGTACGGCTGGTCGCCCATGAGCGCCTCGCCGGAGAGCTTCAGGAGGACGCGCCTGAAGGCGGAGCCGCCCGGCGCGTCGGCTGCGGCGACGTCGCTCTCTGCCTGCGTGCTCACTCGCGACCGACGTTGTAGCGCACGAAGGCCTTCACCTCGGCGCCGTGCTCGGCGAGCGCTTGGCCGACCGTGAGACTCGGATCGTGCACCCAGGCCTGGTCGAGCAGGACGCTCTGCGCGAGGAAGCGCTTGGCGAGCAAGCCGTCGACGATCTTCTCCCTGATCTCTTCGGGCTTGGACTCGACGTCGGGGAGCTTCTCGAACACGCTCCGCTCCGCGGCCATGTCGACGTCGGACACCTCGTCCCGGCTCAGATAGATCGGCCTGGCCGCTGCGACGTGCATGGCGACCATGCGCGCGAGCTCCGGTGTGGATTTTGCGTGGACGAGAACGCCGATCTTCTGCGCCGGCGGATGGACGTACTCCGCGACGACCTCGCCGTCGCGCCCCTCGTAGCGCTCCGCGCCGACGACGACGATGTTCTCGCCCAGCTTGGCGACGAGCTCCGTGCGCTCGTCCCCGAGCGCGTCGGCCGCGTCCGGGCCCTCCAGCCTCACGAGGTCGAGGACGTGCTGCGCGAAGGCGAGGAACTCCCGGTTGCCGGAGACCGGCTCGGTCTCGCACCCGATCGCGACGATGGCCCCCGAGGCGCCGTCGACGTGCGAGAGGACCCTTCCTTCGGACGTCTCCCGGCCGGCGCGCCTCCCGGCTTCCGCGAGCCCCTGCTCGCGCAGGAGCCTCTGCGCGGCCCCGAGGTCGCCGCCGGTCTCGACGAGCGCGCGCTTACAGTCCATCATGCCCGCGCCGGTCAGGTCGCGGAGCTCCTTGACGAGAGCGGCGGGGATCTCGGTGATGCTCACTGGGCCTCCTCCCCACGCTCGGCCGGCGCCTCGGGCTCGGACGCCGGCTCCGCAGCCTGCGCGACGGCGACGGCCGCCGGCTCGGGCTCGGCCTCGGACGGCGGCTCGGCGGGCTGCGCTTCCTCGGCGGGAGTCTCCGGTGCGGCCATCTCCGCCACCGTGACCCTCGTCTTCCCGGCCTCGATGGCGTCCGCGATCACGCGCACGATGAGGCTGCACGAGCGGATGGCGTCGTCGTTCCCCGGAATGACGTGGTCGGCGTCGTCGGGATCGCAGTTCGTGTCCACGAGCGCGATCACCGGCAGCCCGAGCCGCCGGGCCTCGCGCACCGCAAGCTGCTCCTTGCGCAGGTCGATGACGAAGACGGCGTCGGGCACGGACTTCATGTCGGCGACGCCGCCAAGGTTCGTCTCGAGCTTCTCCAGCTCTGCCATCATCGAGATCCGCTCCTTCGACGGCAGGAGCTCGAGCTGGCCCTCCTCGCGCAGGCGCCGCAGCTCGTGGAGGCGCGCGATGCGCTCCGAGATCGTGCGCCAGTTCGTCAGCAGGCCGCCGAGCCAGCGGTGGTTCACGTAGGGCATGCCGACGCGCGCCGCCTGCTCGGCGATCGAGTCCTGGCACTGCTTCTTCGTGCCGACGAACAGGATCGAGCCGCCACGCTCCGAGACGTTGCGGGCGAACGCATAGGCCTGCTCGGTCAGGTCGAGCGTCTGCTGCAGGTCGATGATGTAGATGCCGCCCCGCTCCGTGAAGATGAAGCGGCGCATCTTCGGGTTCCAGCGGCGGGTCTGGTGGCCGAAGTGGACTCCGGCCTCCAGGAGCTCTCGCATGGAGACGACGGACACTGGTCTTCCTCCTCGGTTCTCTGGTCTGGGACCGACGGGAACGGATGGAACCGGGCACGACACCCGGCACCGCCACCCGCGTTGTTCCGCCGGGTCGGGTGCAGAAGCTCCCAGCATTCTAGCCGACGCCTTCCCTACTCTGGGTTACGTGCACGGGGTCGTGAGGTTGCCCGCGTGGGATCTCGCCGTCGAGTGCGTCGACGAGGCGCTGGCGAGCGGCGCCGTGCCGTCCCTCGCGCGCCTCGGGCGCTTGGGTCAGCTAGGTTCGCTCCCGTCGTTCATCGCCGCGCTCGAGGAGGACCGCGACGACCCCCTCGGGCCGGCCGGCGACCTCGCTCGCGAGCGTGAGAGCCTCGGGCTCGCGCCCGCCGAGATCACCGCGGAGCTTCTCGTGCTCGGGCGGGTGCTGGAACGGCACGGCGAGGTCGAGGCACATGCGGCCGTCGACCGCTGTCTCGTCGCGTACGTCGAGCACGTGACCGCGGAGCTCGCCGACAGCGCCCGCCGCGACCCGCTCACCGGACTCCTCAACCATCGCGCGTTCCACGCGCAGCTCTCGCTCGAGGCCGCGCGCGTGCGCCGCTACCGCGGCAGCCTGGCCCTCGTTCTCTTCGACCTGGACGGCTTCAAGCAGACCAACGACCGTGAGGGCCATCAGGAAGGCGACCGGCTGCTGCGGGCGTTCGCCTCCGCCCTGGCGGGCACCCTCCGGGAGACGGACGTGGCCGGGCGAATCGGCGGCGACGAGTTCGCGGCGCTCCTGCCCACCGCCGGCCCTCCGGACGTGGACGCGTTCGTCGCGCGGCTCCGGCAGCGGCTGCCCGAGTGCCTGTCGGTGAGCGCGGGCGCCGCGCATCTCCCCGTGGAGTGCTCCGCCGCCGAGCAGCTCCTCGAGACCGCCGATCGGCGCCTCTACTCGGACAAGGCAGCCAGGGCCGCCTAGCCTCGTCCGGCACGGGTGTGTCCCGCCGGCCACGACCGAGGTCTGACCCCGGACAGGGCCGTTTTCGGGGGCAGGCCCGGGGAGCGGATCGCGTTTGCCCCGCACACGGGCGTCGCGGCGTCTCCGCGCTCCCCGAGAGCCAGCCGAGCGCGGTGACGTCACGGGAGACCTGCGTCCCGCCCGACGCCGCGCCCGGATAGTAGTCCCAAGCGAGACCGGTGACGTCGTCGACCTTGTTGTCGCTCCGGAACACGTCGCCGCTCGCGGCGTCGACCAGAGAGGTGTAGACCTCGTCCGAGTCGGCGTCCGCGGTCACGCGCCAGGCGAGCCGAACGCCTCTGCCCGTGTTGGCGAAGACCAGGCTCGCGCAGTGCCCGCCGGCGAACCGCGTCGCCCGCGCGGCTCCGCGCGGCACGGCAAGCGGGCGAGACTGCCGAGCCGGAGGGTGGCCGGCCGCAAGGTGAGCGGCGGCCACGGCCTCGCCGCCGCTCACCTGGCTCGGACGTAGTCGAGGACGATGCCGACGGCGTCCTCGTTAGCCGGACCGGTGAGAAGGCCGTCGACCCGAGCGACGACGCGGGGTGTCCCGGTCAGCGGGTCGAGCTCGACGACCCCCTGGAGGCCGAGCGAGGAGCGCAGCGACTCGGCGGGCTCAGACGCGGGTGTCCCGGCGGCTCCCGCGGCGAGCACACAGGCGCCTGCCAGCGACGCCAGGGCCGCTGCAGGCACACGAAGACGACGAGCCAGGCGGGAGGTCACGGATGTAAGCCCCTGACTGACGCTAACCACGGTCAACTCCCCGGGCCTCCCCCGTTCGAGCTATGTCCAGCGCGCGCGCGAGGTCCGGAGGAAGCGGCGAAGAAACCTCGATCTCCTCGCCGGTGAACGGATGCGGGAAAGCGAGCCGGGCGGCATGCAGAAACTGGCGCTCGAGGCCGAGGTCGCCGGGCACGCCGTACGTCGGATCGCCGGCAACGGGAAGGTCGATCGCCTCCAGGTGGACGCGGATCTGGTGCGTCCTCCCGGTCTCGAGCCGCACCCGCAGGAGCGCGTGCCGCGGGAGCAGCTCGAGCAGTTCGAACTCCGTCGCCGCCTCACGGGGACTGGCGGTGTCCAGCGAGTGGCGCGTCGGGTCACGGCGGTCACGCCCGATCACCGCCTCGATCCGCCCGGCGCGCGAGCGGGGACGGCCGCGCACGAGGACGAGGTACTCGCGCACCAGCGCGCGTCTGCGCAGGAGCCGCTGGAGCCGCCGATGCGCCTCGTCCGAGCGGGCAACGACGAGCAGGCCCGATGTGTCCCTGTCGAGCCTGTGGACGATGCCCGGGCGCTCGGGCTCCCCGCCGCCGGCGATCGCCTCCGACAGCAGGCCGTGGACGAGAGTCCCGCGCGCGTGGCCCGCGGAGGGATGGACGACGACACCCGCGGGCTTGTCGACGACGAGCAGATGCTCGTCCTCGTAGGCGATCCGCAGGCCCGCGACAGGCTCAGGCGTGAGCGTGGGCTCACGGCGCTCCGGGAGCTCGAGGTCCACCTCCTCCCCACCCGCCAGCGGGTGGCTCTTGGCACGCCGGGCGCCGTCCACGAGGACGGCGCCGTCCGCCAGGAGCCGCTCGGCGTCCGCGCGCGACCCGACCGGCTCACACGTCGCGAGAAACCTGTCGAGGCGCGTGCCGGCCGCCTCCGGCGGCACGACGAGCTTCATCCCGTCGTCTTGGGAGCCGTGCGGCGCAGGCGGGGCTGGCGCTCGGCGGACACGAGCGCTACCAGGAGGATCGCCACTCCGACGACGATGAAGGAGTCGGCGAGGTTGAACGCAGGCCAGAAGCGCAGGTCGAGGAAGTCGGTCACGTGCCCCAGGCGCAATCGATCGATCAGGTTGGCGAGGCTGCCCCCGACGAGCAGGCCCAGCGCGACCGGGAGCACCGGATGGCGCGCGCCGGCGCGGGCGAAGTAGAACAGCATCCAGCCCACCGCGACGGCGGTGAGAATGGTCACCGCCGTCGCCCAGCTCGAGAAGAGCCCGAACGCAATACCGGGGTTCGTGACGTGCCGGATCTCGAGTGGCCCGACGACGTGCACGGATTCGCCGAGCGCGAGCTGGCTCACCACGATCTGCTTCGTCACCTGGTCGGCGACGACCGCGGCGAACGCCACGGCCAGCAGGCCGAGCCAGTGGAACGGCGTCGCCGAAAGCGACCGCTCGACCATGGAGATCGGCACGCGGCCGTCGGTGGCCGACCCGACGCGAACGTCGATCAGCCTCGCCGACGGGTTGACTAGGCCCTCTCGGCGAGACGCTGGCAGTCGATACACCTCGTTGCGTATGGGAGCGCCTCGAGCCGCTCCTCGCCGATCTTCTCTCCGCAGCGCGCACAGCTCCCGAACGTCCCGCCCTCGATTCTGGCGAGCGCCTCGTCGATCCCGCTCAAGACGTGCTCGGCGTTCTCCTCGAGCGTGTAGTCGATCTCGCGGTTGAGCGTCGCCGTGGCGGAGTCCGCGAGGTGGTTGTCGTACGTCTCCTCCTCGGTCTCGTCCTCGAGCGATCCGGAATTCGCCTCGTGCAGGCTCTCGACCGTCAGCGAGACCCGGTTACGCTCGTCGAGGAGGATCTTTCGGAAGCGCTCGGTATCCACTCACCGAGTATATCCGCCGGTCCGGCGGCCTCCCGCGGGGATCAGTCGGGGTCGCGGGGGCTCCGCGGGGCCCCGCCCGGAAGACCGACAAGCTCTCCTTCGAGGCGCTCGAGCGCGGAGGTGAGGAACGCCCGAAACTCGGCCCGGACGTCGGCCTCGAGCGCGCGGAGGCGCCGGATCTCGTCGCGGACTCGCTGCTCCTCCGCCTCCGCCGAAGCGGCGATCTCGCGGGCCTTGGCCCGTGCCTCCTCGACGATCAGGTCGGCCTCGTGGTGAGCCCGGGCCCGGAGCTCGTCGGCCATACGCTCGGCCGAGAGGAGCGTGTTCCGGAGCGCATCCTCGATCTCGCGCTGGCGCTGGAGCTCGCTCTCAAGCCGCTCGAGCTCGTCGCGAAGGTCGGCCCGGTCGCGCCACACGTCCTCGTAGCTCGAGGCGATGTCGTCCAGGAGGCGGTCCACCCCAGGGCGCCCGTAGCCGAGTGGGCGCCGGCCGATCTTCACGTGGCGAATCTCGACAGGAGTGAGCGACATCCCGGCGGGTCTTTCGCCGCCGGAGGCCCGTTTCCTACAGGGCGCTGAGACCCCGCTGGACGAGCGAGTGGACGATCGTCAGGACGATGATCGCGAGGATCGGCGAGAGATCGAGGCCGAGGCCGCCGAGGTTCAGCTGCGGGATGAAGCGGCGGAAGAGGCGAAGGTACGGGTTGACGACGTCGTAGAGAAACCGCTGGATCCGGTTCAGCGTCGTGTTGTACGGGAGCGGGATCCAGGACGTGATGATGTAGGCGAGGATGCAGATCAAGTAGACGAGGTACAGGTAGTAGACGAAGTCCTTCGCCGTCGAGATCGCATCCGCGAGAACCATCGCGGGGGAAACCTATCGCCCGAGGCGGATCGAGCCCAAGGCGGCTTCTAGGCCTGGTTGAAAAAGCCGCGGTCGATGAGGCGCGCCCGTTCCTCGGCGGAGACCTCGACGTTGCGCGGCGTCAGCAGGAAGACCCTGTCGGCGACGCGCTGCATGCTCCCGCTCAGCGCATACGTCAGGCCGCTCGAAAAGTCGATCAGGCGCTTCGAAAGCTCGGGGTCGGCGCTCTGCAGGTTGACGATCACCGGAGTCGAGTCCTTGAACTTGTCGGCGATCGACTGCGCGTCGTTGAAGCTCCGCGGGACGACGAGGTGGACCTTGACGGCAGCGCCGGAGACCGCCTCCAGCCGGCGTCCGCCGGGGGCCTGCGCGACCGCCGTCTGTGCGCCGCCCGACTCGGGCTCCGACCAGTCGTCGAACTCCTCGCGCCGGCGCGCCGCGCGCGGGTTCAGGCGGCGGACGTTCTGGCGGTCGCGGTCGTAGGTGCGCTCGAGCTCTTCCTCCGCCACGTATGCCTCCTCGTCCCAGTACTCGTCCTCCTCGACGATGCCGAAGTAGACGAGCGCCCGGCTCCACACGTCTCCGAGTCCCATAGATGGGAGACGATTCTACCCGCCATAGAGAACGGAACCCACCCGCACGAGGGTCGCCCCCTCCTCCACCGCGACGCGGTAGTCCTGCGACGTCCCCATTGAAAGCCGCTCGAGTCCGTGCTCGGCGGCGAGCTCCCGTAGCCGGCGGAAGTAGGGACGCGATGACTCCGGGTCGCCGGCGAGCGGGGGCATGGTCATCAGACCGCGCACGTCGACCCCCAGCTCGCGTACCTCGGCCAGGAAGCCGGCCAGCCCCTCCGGCGAGACCCCCGACTTCGACTCCTCTCCCGAGAGGTTCACCTCGACGAGCGTCGGGCAGGTGAGCCGCTTCGCCGACGAGAGGCTCGAGAGCGAATGGCAGAGCTCGCAGAGCTCCGACACGTCGCGCGCCTTGCGGGACTGCAGGTGGCCGATGAAGTGCCACCGAAACGTGGTGCCGTAGCGCGCGCGTTTGGCGGCGAGGTCCTGGAGGCGGTTCTCGCCGAGCACCTCGATCCCGGCCTCGGCCAGCACCGCGAGGTCGTCGACGGACACGTACTTCGTGGCCGCGACGACCGTGACATCCGGACCGACCTCGGAGCGGATGCGCTCGTAGTTCGCCCGGACCGCGCTAACGGAGAGCGGCAACGATCCCCTGCCGGCCGGTACGGCCTCGGTCGCGGCGGTGCGAGAAGAAGAGCTCCTCCTCGCAGGACGAGCAGAGGCCGACCCGCTCGACGGTCTCGCAACCGGCGGCGCGGAGGGCGCGCTCGGCCGCCTCCGCCAGGTCGAGGCTTCTCCCGACGAGCACGTCGTCCCCGAAGCGCTCGCGGAACGGCGCCGCCACTTCGTCCCCGACCTCGTAGCAGCATGGCCCGATGCCCGGCCCGATCGCCGCAGCGAGTCGCCCGTCGCCGAGCGCTCTGGCGCCGGCTTCTGCGATCCCGCCGAGGAGGCCCCGCCAGCCGGCGTGCAGCACCGTCACCGCGGGCGTCCCGTTGGTCCGCGCGATGGCGATGGGCAGGCAGTCGGCCGTGAGAAGCATGACGGCACGGCCGGGCTCGTCGGTCCACAGGCCGTCGCAGCGCTCGAACTCGAGCCCCGGCGTGACGACGCCGCGGCCGTCGGCCTTCGCCACCTCGGCGCTGTGGTACTGCCAGGCCATCGTCGTCGTCTCCGGCTCGACGCCGACTCGGGCGCAGAGGCGCCTGCGGTTCTCGTGGACGTTCCCGGGCTCGTCGTCCGTGTAGACGCCGAGGTTGAGCGACTCGAAGGCGCCCTCGCTGACCCCGCCGAGCCGCGTCGAGAACGCGACGCGGTACGGGCCCGGGGCGTCCCACTCGAACAGCGTCATACCGTCACGATATTGACCATGACCCGGGTGGTCTCGTCGAGAACCTCCGAGAACACCTCCCAGAACTGCTCGTTGAAGACGAAGATCACGGCGAAGAGGGCGATCATGCCCACCTGGTCGAGCTGGGCCCAGCGCGCGTGAAGCACGCGCGGCATCACCGCGGCGACGATCCGGGAGCCGTCCAGCGGGGGAATCGGGATCAGGTTGAAGACCCCGAGTACGACGTTCACCTCGAACGCGCGGATCACCACGTCCTCGAGCGTGCCTTCGAGGTTCCCGTGGATCAGCCAGGCGACGCAGCCGAGCGCGAGGAGCAGGTTCGTCGCCGGGCCGGCGGCCGCCACCAGGGCCATATCGATCTGAGGCCTACGAAAGTAGCGCGGGCTCACCATGACCGGCTTGGCCCAGCCGAAGATGAAGTCCGAGACGAGCGCCGTGATCACGAACATGGCCGTTCCGAGTCGGTCGAGATGGACGATCGGGTTGAGGCTGAGCCTCCCGTCCGAGCGCGGCGACGGGTCGCCGAGCCAGGTCGCCACGTAGGCGTGCGCGAGCTCGTGGAGCACGAGGCTCACGAGCAGGAAGGGGATCAGCCAGACGAAGATCTCGACTGTCACGCCGGAGAGCCGATCAGCTCGCGCGCCGCGGCGAGCTCGGCCTCGCGGCCGTCGAGCTCGCCGTTCAGCTTGCGCCGCAGCACCTCCTCGAGGACTGCGCCCACCTGTGGAGACTCGCCGAGGCCGAGCTCCGCGAGGTCGGCGCCCGAGATCTCCAGCCGGACGTCTCGGAGCTCCTCGAAGTAGCGCTCGAGGCGCGCCCGCACGTCGTCGTCCGCGCCCGCCATGGCCAGGAGGAGGCCGTCGGGATCGTGCGGCTCGGCGACGGCTCGCAGCCCGGCCGGCTCCTCGGTGGCGGCCACGACCTCGCGCAACCGCTGCGCCACCGTGACCGCATCGGCGATCCGGTCCGCGTCGCGACGGCGCAGCCGCAGCCGCTCGAACCAGCCGTAGAGCTCGTGCGGGGGCAGCCGGCGCGCGAGCGCCGCGAGCCGCGGCCGCCAGAGCGGCGTCTCAGGGGCGAAGCGCTCGCGCAGCCCGTCGAGCTCGGCGACGAGGGCGACCGCGTCCTCGCCGGCCGCTAGATGCGGGTGGATCGCCTGGTCGAGACGCAGCTCCCCGAGCCGGCGCAGCGTCCCGGCGACCTCCTCCTCCGAGAGCAGCGCCTCGAGCTCGTCGCGGAGTCGCGCGGACGAGAGCTCGCCGACGAGCTCCATCTCGACGCACGCCCGCGCCAGGCCCAGCGTGTGCGCCTCCATGCGGAAGCCGTACCGGTTCTCGTAGCGGAGCGCCCGGAAGAGCCGCGTCGGGTCGTCGATGAAGGAGAGGTTGTGGAGCACGCGGATGACGCCCGCCTCGAGATCGCGCAGGCCGCCGAAGAAGTCGACGAGGCGCCCGAAGTCCTCGCCCTTGAGCGAGACCGCCAGCGCGTTGATGGTGAAGTCGCGCCGGTAGAGGTCCTCGCGGATCGACGCCTGCTCGACCGCCGGCAGCGCCCCCGGGTAGTCGTAGAACTCGGTGCGGGCCGTGGCGACGTCGACGCGACCGGCGTCATGGAGGACGACGGCCGTGCCGAACTTGTCGTGCGGGACGATGCGTCCTCCGAGCGCGGCCGCAAGAGCACGACCGAACGAGATGCCGTCGCCTTCGACCGCGATGTCCACGTCGAAGCTCGGCTCGTCCATGAGCAGGTCGCGGACTGCACCGCCGACCAGGAAGACCCCTTCGAAGCCCTCGCCCACCGCCTGCACCGCCTCGAAGACGGGCTCGAGGCCGGGAAGTGCGAGCAGCCGCTCGCGGAGGTCCGGCCCGGGCGCCGGCTCCTCCGTCGCGGGCGGCTCTCCCAGCGCCTGGAGAAGATCGCTCCGGGCGACGACGCCGACGACCTCGTCACCGCGGAGGACGGCGACCCGCCCCGCGTCGGAGGTCCGGAGCAGCCGGGTGAGCTCGGGGAGCGGCGTTTCCTCGCCGCACGTCACGACCTCGCTGCTCATCACGCTCTTGACGGGCGCGTGCGCAAGGCCGTGCGCGATCGCCTGGTCGAGGTGCTCGCGCGTGACATGGCCCGAGAGGTGCCGCTCGTTCCCGACGAGGATTCCACTCTGGCGGTGGCGCTGGCACATCACCATGGCCTCGGAGACGGAGCTCTCGGGCCCGACGAAGCGGGCAGGGCGGGACATGATCTCCGCCGCGGTGGGGAGCGGACGAGCCGCCCGCGGAAGGGCTGCGAGCACGAGCTCCTGCGCCTCCGCGAGGGACCCCCGGTGGACTGCCGACGCCGCCTGCTGGTGCCCGCCGCCGCCCAGCGCGGCAGCGATCGCCGCGGCGTCGAGCTCGGGCAGGCGCGTTCGCACGACGCAGAAGACCCTGCCGTCCATCTCGACGAGGCAGACCAGCGCCAGCGCGTCGGTCAGGTCGACGATCTTGTGCGCGAGGTTGGAGACGCCGTCGACGTACACCGGCCAGGACACGGACGCGAGAAGCACCTCGAGGCCTGCGACCGAGTGCGCCTCGAGCGACGAGACGAGCGCGTCGAGCAGCGCGCGCTCCTCCTCGGAGAGCGGCGAGCGCAGATACTGCGCGACGACCTCCTGCCGGGCGCCGTGGCGCAGGCACCAGGCGAGCGCCTCGGCGTCCCGCACGCCGACGCCGGGATAGCCGAGCGAGCCGGTGTCCTCGTGGATCCCGAGCGCAAAGACCGTCGCCTCGAGCGGCGTGACCGCGATCTCGCGCTCGGCGAGGATCCCCACCATCGTCGTCGTCAGGGCGCCGTCTTCGGAGAGCACGAGGTTCTCGGGCTTCACCCAGTCCGGCGCCTCGCCGGCGTGGTGGTCGAACACGACGACCTCGACCGACGAATCGCGTGCGACCTGCTCGTACTCCCCGAGGCGCTCAGGATGCACGGTCTCGACGACGATCAGCCTCCGGATCGCCTCCGGCTCCACCCGCCCCGAGTCGAGGATCTCCAGCTCGTCGGCGTGCAGGCGGTAGAACTCCCTGACGTTCCGGTTCAGGGAGCCCGAGAGCGCGATCGCGGCGCCCGGGTACAGCCGCCGCGCGGCGAGCATGGCGCCGAGCGCGTCGAAATCCGTGTTCGTGTGCGAGACGATCACGTCCACCGAGAGAAGGTTAGACCTGGGCGGTGTTATCCCCCCTTGAGGGGATGCATCCGCGACCTCTCCGCCTACGGTGCGGTGGGGGTCCTGCCGCCACAGTGTCTCGAACATCGCGCCTCGTCCTCGCCGTGCTCGTCGCCGGGCTCGTGCTCGTCGCGCCCGCTGCGACTGCGCCGGTGGCCCCGGTGCTCACCACGCCGAATGACGGCGTGACCACGACGGCGCTGCCGTCGTTCAAGTGGGACCCGGTCGCCGACGCGGCAACGTACGAGTTCGAGCTGGCAGCCGATCCGGCCTTCAACTCGCCGATCCTCGACCTGACCACGAAGAACACCCGCGCAACCGCCAAGGACCTCGTCGCCAACGGGACCTACTACTGGCGCGTGCGCGGTGTGACCGGCGCCGGCGCGCTGGGCGCCTGGTCGGACGTCCGCTCGTTCGAGCTCGCGTGGACGGCTCAGCCGACGCTCCTAAAGCCGACGAACGGCGCCACGATCACCTACCCGAGCGAGGCGCTGGAGTTGAACTGGACGGTTGTCCCGGGGGCCGCCAAGTACCTGGTCAAGGTGGCGACCGACCCAAGCCTCGGCTCGCTCGTCTGGAACGAGCCCTTCGAGACGGCGGCGACCTCGTTCACTCTGAACACCCCGCTCGCGCCCGGGACGTACTACTGGAACGTCACGCCGCTGGACGCCGAAGACCACCACGGCGGCCCATCGAGCGTGGCGTCCTTCACCTGGTCCTGGCCTTCGACGACGACGCCCCAGGTGACCGACCTCGTCGCCGCCCCTGAATTCTTCGATCCCCGGTTCTCGTGGGACCTCGTCGAGGGCGCCGCCGGCTACGAGGTCGAAGTCAACTTCTCCTCCGACTGGGCTGAGAGCTCGAAGGTCTGCTGCGATCCGATCAAGGGCCAGATCTCCACGCTCGGCACCTCACTGACACCCGCGGAGATCCTCGCCAACAACACGTACTACTGGCGCGTGCGGGCGATCGACCCGAGCAACAACGCCGGCGTTTGGAACGAGGGCCCGTCCTTCACGAAGACCTTCGACAACGTCCCGCCCGTCACCGCGCCGAGCATCAAGAACCTGCGGATGCGTGACAACCTCGTCGACCCGGCGACCGACGCCGACACCGGCACGGCCGTCGTCGACACGGGCGTGCCCATCGTCGTCTGGGATCCCGTTCCGGGAGCGTCCAGCTACCAGGTCAACGTCACGGCGTACGCAGACGGCGCCTGCGACTGGACACAGGCCATCTGGCAGAACACGCCGACGACCCTCACCGCCTGGACGCCTCTCGGCTGGAACGGGCCGGCGGGCGACCCCTACCCGTCCATCACCATCGCGAACGACCTCACCAAGGCGCTCACGACCGGCGCGTCGTACTGCGTGCGCGTGCGGGCGATCGACCGCTCCTCCCCGTCGTCAGGCGCGGCGATCGTGTTCGGCGACTGGAGCTACCTCCCCGGGAGCAACGAGCCGGCCTTCCTCTGGACCGGGCCGCCGGCCCCCTCCTCCTGCAGCCCGTGCCAGATGCCGGGCTCCGCGTACAACGCACCGCTCACCGGCACCACGGTCGGGGAGATGCCCCTCTTCACCTGGGACGAGGTGCCCGGCGCCGACAGCTACTACGTGCTCGTCTCCCGGGACGCGAATTTCACGACCATCGTCGACTACGCCTACACCCGCCTCCCCGCCTACGCGCCGCGCCGCGGCCCGACGCAGTCGGTCGGCTACGCGGACGAGACGACCCTCTACTACTGGGCAGTCCTCCCCGCCAACAACCCGGACGGCAGCGGAGTCGCCACGGACCCGCTCTCGAGCAATCCGCAGAGCTTCACGAAGCAATCCACGCCGCCGGCGCTCGAGAGCCCGATCGACGACGCGGCAGTGAACACCCCGGCCACGGAGTTCCAGTGGTCGCCGGTCTTCGGCGCGCGCCGCTACCGCGTCCAGGTCGCCCAGAACCCGACCTTCTCGAGCCCGATCGACGACATCGTCACGGACTCGACGGCGTACACCAGCAACACGACGTACCCGTCGGACACGACGTTGTACTGGCGCGTGCGGGCGGACGCCGAGAACAGCACGACCACCATGGTCGGCCTCACCTGGTCGGAGACCGGCACGTTCACGAAGCAGCTGCCGAAGCCCGTCCTCGACCCTGATAACCCGACAGGTGGCTCGCTCCTGCCGACGATCCGCTGGAGCACGGTGCCGGGCGCCGTCTCCTACGACGTCCACCTGGTCGAGCCCGACGGCGACTCCAACACGTTCACGAACATCCCGGCGCCCGCGGGGACCTTCACCAAGCTCACCGGAGTCGGCGTCGCCACCTGGCAGGTGCGTGCCAACTTCCCGACCGACTCGAGCGCGGTCGTCCACGGCCCCTACTCGCTGTCCGGAACCTTCACCCACACCATCCCCGAGCCCGCCAACGCCGCCGAGGAAGCAGGTGACCGGAGGCTGCTCTTCAACTGGGACCCCCGCCCGCGCGCCGACCACTACCGTGTCCAGGTCTCCACGCGGGCGGACTTCCTGACGACGATCGAGAACCTCAACACCCAGACCACTTCATACGCGCCGCTTCTGAATAGTGCCACGTACACCGCCGGGGGAACCTTCTACTGGCGCGTCGCGGTCGTGGACACCGACTCGAACACCGGCGATTTCACAGGCGCGCGCTCGTTCAACCTTCCGCCGGTCACCGACCCGGGCGGCGGCGGGACGCCGACGCTCCAGAAGTTCAAGGTGCTGTCGACGGGCTACCCGGTCAAGGGCAAGAGGAAGACGATCACCCTGACCGTCCGCAACGCCAGCTTCCAGCCGGTGGCGACCGCGAACGTGCGCGTCTCCGGGGCCGGTGTCACGGCCGTGACGAAGCAGACGAACACGTCGGGCGGCGTGACCTTCAGGGTCAGGGCGAAGCGCTACCCCGGCACGGTGACGTTCAAGATCACCAAGGCGGGCTTCGAGACCGCGTACCACAAGAAGACGGTCCGTCCCGCCTAGGAACGGCCTGTCGCCAGGCGAGCTACTCGGGCTTGCGGGCGACGACTGCGATCTCGATGCGCGCCCCCGAGGGGAGCGACACGATCTGCACGGTTGCCCGGGCGGGGTACGGCTCCGAGAGGTGGCGCGCGTAGACCTCGTTCATTGCCTGGAAGTCCTGCAGGTCGATGAGGAATATCGAGGTCATGACGACGTCGTCGAGGCTGCAGCCGGCCGCCGCGAGGATCGCAGCAAGGTTCTTCATCACCTGCTCGGTCTGCTCGACGATCCCGCCCTCGACCACACGCCCCTGCGCCGGGTCGATCCCCAGCTGCCCCGAGACGTACACCATCTCTCCCGCGACGATCCCCTGCGAGTAGGGCGCTCCCTCGAACGGCGCCGGTGCGTTCTCCGTTCTCACGGCATGCTTGTGGTGCGTCATCCGTCCACCCTTTCGATACTCGCGCCGAGCCCGCGGAGGCGCTCGTCGATTCGTTCGTAGCCGCGGTCGATCTGTCCGATGTTCCCGATCGTCGAGCGTCCCTCCGCGCAGAGGCTCGCGATCAGCATCGCCATCCCGGCCCGGATGTCCGGGCTCTCCATGCGCTCGCCGTAGAGCCTGGTCGGCCCGTTCACGACGGCCCGGTGCGGGTCGCAGAGAATGATCCGGGCGCCCATCGTGACGAGCTTGTCCACGAAGAAGAGCCGGTTCTCGAACATCTTCTCGAAGACGAGCACGGTGCCCCGAGCCTGCGTCGCCACCGCGAGCGCGATCGAGGTGAGGTCGGCGGGAAACGCCGGCCACGGGCCGTCCTCGATCTTCGGGATCTGGGCGCCGAGGTCGTCCTGGATGACGAGCTCCTGCCCGCCGGGAACGCGAACCGAGCTCCCGTCGGCGTGCCACTCGACGCCGAGGCGCTCGAACCCGTGCCACACGCCGACCATGTGCTCGGGCACGACGTCCTCGATCACGATCTCCCCCTCCGTCACCGCGCCGAGGCCGACGAAGCTGGCCACCTCGATGTGATCGGGGCAGATACGCCATTCGCCGCCGTTCAGCCGGTCGACGCCCTGCACGACGAGGACGTTGGAGCCGATGCCCCCGATACGGGCGCCGAGGGAGACGAGGAAGCGGCACAGGTCCTGGACGTGCGGCTCGCAGGCGGCGTTGACGATCGTGGTCTCGCCGGCGGCTAGGGACGCCGCCATGACGGCGTTCTCCGTCCCGGTCACCGATGCCTCGTCGAGGAAGACCTGCGTCCCCACGAGGCCCTCGGCCTTCATGTGCAGCCGCCGATCGGCCGTGATCTCCGCCCCCAGCCGCGCCAGCGCCTGGATGTGCGTGTCGAGGCGCCGACGGCCGATCACGTCACCGCCGGGCGGGGGCACCAGGGCCTCGCCCCAGCGGGCGACGAGCGGCCCCGCCAGGAGGATCGAGGCTCGGATCCTGGTGCAGAGCTCGGCGTCGAGCTCGGTCTTCCTGACGTCCTCCGCGAGGATCCTGACGACGCCGTCGCCGGGGTGCTCGACCTCGACCCCGAGGTCGGCGACGAGCTCGAGCATCGACTCGACGTCCCGGATCGCGGGGACGTTGGTCAGCGTCACGGGCTCGTCCGTGAGGAGCGACGCGGCGATGATCGGCAGGGCGGCGTTCTTGTTGCCCGTCGCGCGGATCGAGCCGTGAAGCGGACGGCCGCCTTCGATGACGAAGGACTCCATCAAAGTGTCGGTGACGAGAGTGTCGGGCACAGGTCTCCTCGGCTGCAGGCCGAAGCGACCCACGAGGCTATCCTAAACGGCCCCATGGACGTGACCCGCGACCGAGCCTGGGACACGCTGACCCGCTACACGAAGAGCGAGGCCCTCCGTCGCCACGCGCTCGCGGTCGAGGCATGCGTCGGCTTCTATGCGCGGGAGAACGGCGAGGACGAGGAGCTCTGGCGCGCCGTCGCGCTCCTCCACGACTTCGACTACGAGATCCACCCCACTCTCGACGAGCACCCTCAGAACGGCGCGCCGATCCTCCGCGAGGAGGGCTGGCCGGAGGAAGTCGTCGAGGCCGTTCTCTCCCACGCCGAGCACCTCGGCATGCCGCGGGACACCCGGCTCAAGAGGACGCTCTTCGCCTGCGACGAGCTGGCCGGTTTCGTCCACGCGTGCGGCCTCGTACGGCCGGACGGGATCGAGACGCTCGAGCCCAAGTCGGTGAAGAAGAAGCTGAAGCAGCCGTCTTTCGCCGCCGGCGTGCACCGCGACGAGGTCTACGCGGGCGCCGAGCTCCTCGGCCTCGAGCTCGACGACCACATCCGGAACGTCGTGGCGGCGATGCGCCCGATCGCGCCCGAGCTGGGGCTCCGCACGGCGTAGCTAGGCGGTCAGGCGGGCCTGGGCCCGGCGCGCGAGGGTCTTCAGGTCGTCCGGCCGGACGTCGTCGGGGCGGCAGATGCCGGTGACCGATTGCACGAACCGGCCCGAGCGTACGAAGATCGAGACCGTCCGGAACTTCGCGCCGACAAGCTCGAAGGTCGCGGCGATCCCCGTCATCCCGGGCACTCCGGTCGAGAAGGAGCGAACCCTGATGTCCGTCGGGGTCACCGCCGTCTCTTTCCCGAAAGCCCTGGCGATCCCGTCGGCGAACGCCTTGCGGCCGACCGCCTGCGCCACGAGCCTGTGGGCGGCCGCCGCCTGAGCCGGCCTCGCGTAAGCGGCCGTCCGGGCCTGGAGCCGGATCAGGTGCGAGCCCCCGACCACCACGTCCTCGAACGTGCGCTGGTAGCCGACGTAGCCGGCTTCGGCGAGCTCGCCTTCGTCCACGGGAGTCACGCCAGCGCCTACGTCCTCCGCCGCGAGCGTCAGCTCGGGCAGCCGCGCCGCTGATGCCGTCTCCTGCGCGGGCTCCTCGACGGGGGCCGGGCCGACCGGGATCTCGCCCGCGAGCACGGCCTGAATGCGGCCGTCCAGCTTCACGGCGACGGCGCGCGCCTCGCCCTGGGCGTCCTTCTTGTCGCCCCGAATCAGGACCGCAGCGCCGATTACCCTGCCTCTGCGGAAGGCCACGGCGGTGATGTAGGTGGTGTCTCTCCCGGCGCTCGCGTTGGCCACGAACCCTTCAGCCTCGTCGCCGACGTCGTTCACCGGAAAGGGCCTGACGCCGGTGAGCGTCGTGCCGCCCTCCTGCTTGCCCTGGAACCGTTGGAAATCCCCGAGCTGCTTGTGGAGGTACTGCGCCGCGTACACCGTGTCCTCCATCAGCTCGACCTCGGTGCCAACGAAGAACACGCCGCCTCCCTTCTTCAGGCTGGCGAGGCTGGCATCGCCGTACCAGGCCTTGTGGCCGTTGAGCCGGCCGTCACTGCGAAGCGAGGTGGCGGTGTCGCTCGGGTCCACGCTTCCCTCGGAGGCCGCAGCGTTGGCCACCGGGCCCGATCGATCGTCGAAGGACAGTCCCGCTGCGATCGTCCCGAGCTCGTTCCGTGGCAGCACCATCGCCGCGAGCTGCGCCTTGGTGATCGGCTCCGGCTTGGCGGAGTCGTCCCCCTTCTGCCCGCCCACGCCGCACCCCGCCAGCAGCACGAGTGCGCCGGCGAGGAGAAGTCCCCGCAGAGATCGCGGCATGGGGTTCGCTTCGGCCTGCCCGGAGGGGAGCTAAAGCCCCCGAACGAGGCGTTCGAGATCGTCCTCGCTCGTCCAGTAGCCGCACGAGGCGCGCACGAGGCCCGTGCCGGGCAGGTCGCGCACGACGACTCCCTGCTCGGCCAGGCGGTCGACGACCGCCGCGGGGTCGTCGGCGCGCCACGAGACGAGCGTGGCCTGGCCGGGCTCCGTGACGACCTGGACGCCGTGCTCCGCGAGCAGCATCCGGCAACGCTCGGCCGCCTCACGCGCGCGTGCGAAGCGCTCTTCCCCCGCCTCGGCGGCGAAGGCGAACGACGCGAGCAGACCGTTGACCGACGCGGGCGGCATCCACGAGCCCTCGAAGCGCACCGCGTCGTCCTTGAGCTCGTAGTCGGGAAGCTTCCAGGAGAAGTACGAGGGGAAGGCGACGCGGCATTCCTCGAGTCGCTCACGGGCGACGTAGAGCGCGCCCGTCGAGGCCGGGCCGAGGAGCCACTTCTGCGCGGACACCGTGTAGAAGTCAGCGCCGAGCTCCTCGACGGCGACGGGGATCGCGCCGGCACCCTGCGCCCCGTCGACGAGCACCGGGACCCCGTGGCCCGCCAGCTTTCTGATCGGCAGCACCGCGCCGTCGATCCAGGACACGTGGGAGAGGCCGATGAGGCGCGTTCGCGGCGTGATCTGCGCCTGAATCGCAGGGAGGATGTCCGCGACCGAGAGGCCGCGAATCGCCGCGATCCGCAAGGTCGCCCCCGAGGCCACGAGGCCGCCGAAGAGCCCCGGGTGCTCCGAATCCGTCGTGACGACCTCGTCCTCGGGCCCGATGCCGAGCCCGCGGAGGACGATGTTGCATCCCTCCGTCGTCGAGCTCGTGAGCGCCACCTGCTCCGGGTCGGCCGCCAGGAGCTCCGCGAGCCCGGCGCGCAGCCGCTCACGCTGCTCCAGCACGACCTGGAAATAGGCGCGGCTCGACCGGCCCTCCTCCAGCTCCCGGCGCTCCACCGCCTGCATGGCCTCGACGGTGACCCGCGGGAGCGGACCGAAAGTGCCTGTGTTCAGGTACGCGTACCGCTCCAGCACGGGGAGGCCGCGGCGGACGGCTAGGAGGTCGATGCGACCACCGCCTCGACGGGAGCGTGGTCCGAGAGGACGACACCGCGAATGCTGCGTCGCCCCTCGGCCCACGCCTCGGGGCCCCGCTCGACGTCGAGGCCGCGGACGAGAACCTGGTCGATCCCCTCGATCGGCGCCGAGTACCCCTCCACCGGATGGCGGGGCACGTTGAAGTCCCCGCAGAGGATGGAGCGCTCGGCTGCGGCGACGAAGGCCGCCGCCCGCTCGATCTCCGCCTCGACGAGCTGCCGTTCGGGATGGTTCGATGCGTGCAGGTTCGCCAGCGTGACGGTCTGCCCGCCGGCGTCGACCTCGAGCGAGTGGCACACGCGGCGCTGGCCGCCGCGCAGGAGCCAGTTCTTGTGGGGGAGGCCGGGGTTGAGGACGACGCGCCGGTGGCGCCCGATCTCGAAATGCGGGTTGACGAGCAGCGCGTTGGCCTGCCCGGTGAGGCTGGAGCGGAAGCGCACCGGATCCGCCGCGGTCACGTGGCGCGCGAGCGGCCCGAGGAGGGCCGGCATGGTCATCGCCCACGACGTGTTCATCCCGCTCCAGTCGTCCAGCCGCTTGACCGCCCAGAGAGGAACCTCCTGCAGGGCGACGACGTCGGGGGCGTCCGCGGTCACCAGCCGCACCATCTCCTCGAGGTGAAGCGTGGAGGACTGCGGGTGCGTCCTCCCGTGGTAGAGGTTCCAGGTCCGGACGAGAAGCCGCACGGCGCACTAGTCTAGGAGCGTGCGAGGGCGCTTCGTCGGCCTCGTCGAGCGACAGCTGGAGCTGTTCGAGACCGAGCACGGGGATATGCTCGAGGATTGCCGGGCTGCGCTCGACGCCTACAACGCCGCCTCGCGGGACGAGGCCGAGGAGCTCTACGGCGACTACGTCGACCAGGTCGACGCGGCGCGGGACGCGCTGCTCGCGTACCGCTACACGTACGCGTACACGTTGGACGACGAGGCCGCCGCGGAGTACGAGGAGGTCTTCAACAGCGTGGCCCGCAAGCGGCTGCCGGGCCTCGGCCTCGAGCTGAGCTAAGTCGTGGCGTCCAAGTGGAAGGGGGGGCGGCTCGTACGCCTGCCCCGGGATGCCGCCGACCACGAGCACGGTGGTCGGCGACGCGAGCGCGTAGCCCTCTCGGTGGACCTCCGGCGAGACGTAGAGGAGGGTGCCCGGGTCGAGCTCGACCGCCTCCCCGTCGCACACGAAGCGGGCCCGGCCCTGTACGACGGCATAGAGCTCTTCCTGGTCGTACCCCTCCGCCGTCTCGCTGTGCGGGACGATCAACGGATCACCCGCAGCGGCGGTGAACGCGGCGACGCCGAAGGCGCGGATGCCCAGGAACGCGCGGACGTCGTGGACCTGGAGCCGGTCCCAGATTCCGGGAAAGCGCTCCTCGAACGCCTCCCAGCGGGCGATCGCGCGGGGATCCCTGCCGCCGATCGCGGTCAGCGCCTCGTCCTCGTCGACCGGCGTGCCGTCCGGCAGCCGCCACCCGTCCGGAACGTCCGCGAGTCGGGCGACCGTCCAGCGGGCCCCGGGCATCGCTACCTCATCACCCGGAAGAAACCCTGGGGCGCGAGGCCGGCGACTTTGCGCGTGAGCGGGTCGACGGACCGCCCGACGTCCTCGCGCTTCTCCTTCCGCTTGACCGCCGCGCGCACGACGAACCCGCCCCCGTACCGGATCGGCTCCGGTGGGAAGCGTCCGACAACGCCGCGGTTGAGGCCGCAGCCCGACCACTCGTCGTCGCGGCCCAGCGCACTCGAGGCCAGGATCTTGCCCGCCGTCAGGCAGGGCGCGACCCCGTTCCCCGAGTAGCCGACCCCGTAGACGACGGGAACAGCGCCGGGAAGGCGTCCGAAGATGGGAGCGCCGTCGACCGTGCGGTCGATGGGCCCGCCCCACGCGTGCGTGATCTCGACGCCCCTCGCGTACGGCACGAGGCGGACGAGGTCCTGCCGCACCTGCCGCTCCGCGGACTCGCCGTGGGCGAAGAACCCGTCGTCGACCCGGCCGCCGAACGCATGCCGGTGCCCGCCCTGGCCGAAGGCGATACGGCCGTCCTTCGTCGTCCGGTAGTAGTGCACCATCAGGCGGCAGTTCGAGATCGACTCGCCGGCGGTCCAGCCGGTCTCCTCGAGCCGATCCTGCATGGGGGCCGTGGCGACCATGTCGCTGGAGACGGCGACGACCGCGCGCCGGAGCTCCGGGACGGCCGCCAGCCAGGCGCCCGTGGCGAGCACGACCGCCCCCGCCTCGACCGACCCCGAGGGCGTGCGCACGATCCCGCGCTCGCGGT
>DATIBF010000092.1:0-31864 GCA_035457655.1 Gaiellaceae bacterium | reverse complement strand
TCTGCTCGATGTCCTCGCAGTCGAAGAAGACGTTCGAGTGCGGGAGTACGTCCGGCACCTCGCGCCTCGGCTCGTCAGCGGGGCGGCGGCTGAGGACGAGGACGACCGAGCGATCGGGTGGCTCGACCTCGATCCACCGCTCCTCGCCGATGGTCTCGTCGCGGACGAGCTCGAAGCCGGTCACCTCCGCCCAGAACTCCTTCGCCCGCTCCTGGTCATCGACGGGGACGAGGACCTTCCTGACTCCGGTGATCACGATTCCGTCCTTCTGGGTGGGTGGCTGGGCCTACGCCGCGAGCTCGTCCGGGAGGCCGAAGCGCGAGAAGAGCTCCGGTGTCCGGAAGGCCGTGACGTGAACGATCGACGCCCCACGCAGGGTGAGGACGTCGAGAGTCAGCGGCAGGTACCTGGTGCCGTCTGGGCTGAGCCTGTAGGCAGCCACTGCCGGCTGACCGTTCGCGTGCGTCGGCAGGCAGCGCAGCCGCGGAGGCGGACCTCCGGGCATGAGCCAGGAGTCGGCGATCGCCGCCCGCCCGCGGAACAAGCTCGGATACGGCGGCATTGAGAAGCTCGCGTCCTCGGCGAGCACTCCGAGGATCTCGTCGGTGTCCCCTCGCTCCAGAGCGTCGCCGAAGCGCCCCACGACCTTGCGCACCTCCGCGTCTCCGAGCGCACGCACAGTCGCCTGCTGGCTCCGCTCCGGGATCCGCTCCTCGACGGTCTTGCGGGCGCGCTGGAGGGCGCTGTTAACCGAGGCTGTCGTCGAATCGAGTGCGTCTGCCACCTCCCTGGCTGTGAAGCCCAGTACTTCGCGGAGGACAAGCACCGCACGCTGACGCGAGGAGAGGTGCTGGAGTGCTGCGACGAACGCAAGCTCGACGGCCTCGCGCTGCTCGTAACGCGCCTCCGGAGCCGCGTAGCCCTCCTCGATCTCGAGCAGCTCGTCCGGGTATGGCTCGACCCAGACGCCCTCGACCGGCCGAGTCTCCGGCTCGTCGCCTTCGGAGGCCGCCGGTGATCCGTAGTCGATCGGGAGGATCCGCTTCGGCCGTCGCGCGATCGCGTCCAGGCAGACGTTCGTCGTGATGCGGTAGAGCCAGGTGCGAACCGCGCTTCGACCGTCGAAGCGGGCCAGCCCGCGCCAGGCCCGGAGCAGGGCGTCTTGGAGCACGTCTTCCGCATCGTGGAGCGAGCCCAGCATCCGGTAGCAGTGGGCGTGGAGCTGCGCGCGGTGCGGGTCGACCAGGCGCCGAAAGGCATCCTCGTCCCCGGCGCGAGCAGCGGCGAGTAGCTCGTACTCCTGAGTTTGCGCGCCCGTCGAAGCCATCGTCGTTAAGTTTCGACTCGCGTCGTGAGCCGGACTCATCGCTCCTCCCGGCCGATGAGTGGGAGGCGCCCCGTCCGGTCTAACGGACAGGGCCCGATGACGCAACCCTCCGCCAACCTTGTCGCGTATCTCGAGCTGCAGACGAACGATCTGCCGCGTGCCTGCGCCTTCTATATGAGCCTCTTCGGCTGGCATGCGGAGACGATCCGGATCGGCCGCAACTCGTACCTGACGCTCGACCTGGGGGCCCGCATCGAGGGCGGAGTCGTCGAGCGTGAGATGGACGGCTCCCTTTGGCTTCCGTATGTCGAGGTCGCCGACATCATGGAGGCCAACGAGCGTGCCCACGGGCTGGGCGCCCACGTCGCGCTGCCGCCGCGAGAGGGCCCCGCGGGCTGGCGCAGCATCCTCGAAACGCCGGCCGGCGCCGAGATCGCCCTCTGGCAGCCGAAGCGATGAGGGCGGAAGTGGCCACAATCGCTTCGCCCAGGGCCGGAAGGCGCGAGTGGGTCGGGCTCGCCGTGATCGCGCTCCCATGCCTCCTCTACTCGATGGACCTGACCGTGCTCTATCTCGCGGTGCCCTCCCTCACAGCAGACCTCGAGCCCTCGAGCACCGAGCTGCTCTGGATCACGGACATCTACGGCTTCTTCCTGGCGGGGTTCCTGATCACGATGGGCACGCTCGGCGACCGCATCGGCCGCCGCCGTCTGCTCCTCGTCGGCGCCGCGGCCTTCGCAGGGGCCTCGGTGCTCGCCGCTCTCTCGGTAAGCGTCGAGATGCTGATCGTCTCGCGGGCGCTGCTCGGCGTTGCCGCCGCAACCCTGGCGCCGTCCACGCTCTCGCTGATTCGCAACATGTTCCTCGACTCGAAGCAGCGCACGCTGGCGATCGGGATCTGGGCGATGAGCTTCTCCGTAGGAGCCGCGATCGGCCCGCTGCTCGGCGGCCTCTTGCTCGAGTTCTTCTGGTGGGGGTCGGTCTTCCTGCTCGCCTTGCCGGTAATGGCACTCCTGCTGGCACTCGGACCGCGGCTGCTCCCGGAGTTCCGCGACCCGAGCGCCGGCCGCCTCGACGTCGTCAGCGCGGGGATGTCGGTGATCGCGGTGCTCGCGGTGGTCTATGGGTTGAAGAGGATCGCCGAAAGCGGCCTGGGATGGGCCGCGGCGATCTCGATTCTCGCCGGTCTCGGAGTCGGTCTGTCCTTCGTCCGCCGGCAGCGAGCGCTGGCCGAGCCGATGCTCGACCTCAAGCTCTTCCGCTCGCCCACCTTCAGCGCGGCCCTGGCCGCGAACACGCTCAGCCTCGCGATCACGTTCGGGATCTTCCTGTTCATCGCCCAGTACCTGCAGCTCGTGCTCGGTCTCTCCCCGCTAGAGGCCGGCCTCTGGACCGTGCCCTCCTCCGGCGGCTTCATCGCCGGCTCCCTGCTCGCGCCCGCCCTCGTCCGCCGGTTTCGCCCTGCTCACGTGATCGCCGGAGGCCTTCTGCTGACGGCGGTCGGCCTCGGGCTTCTCACCCGGGTGGACGGGGCCGGCGTTGCCGCCGTTGTAGCCGGCTCGGTCGTCGTCGCTCTCGGGGTCGCCCCCGCGGTCACCCTGGGCACCGATCTGATAGTCGGCTGCGTGCCACCCGAGCGGGCGGGAGCTGCCTCCGGCATCTCGGAGACGGGCGCCGAGCTCGGCGGAGCGCTCGGCATTGCCGTCCTCGGCAGCATCGGCGTCGCGGTTTACCGAAGCCAGATCCACGATGCGATCCCCGCCGGGGCCCTGACCGAGGAGTCCGAGGCTGTGCGGAACACGCTTGGTGCCGCCGGCGAGGCCGTCGAGAGGCTCCCCGAAGCGCTTGGAGCGACCCTGCTCGAGACCGCCCAAGAAGCCTTCACGCAGGGGCTGCAGGTCGCCGCCGGGGCCGGAGTCGTCGTCGCGCTGGCGACCGCCGGACTGGTTGCACTTCTCCTCCGACCCCTGTCAGCCGACTCCGGGTCGGAGGGGGACGCGGCGGGCGCATGCGAGGAAGCCGCCTAGGTAGCCACGGAGTTGAACGGAGGAACCGAGATGCTGCTCGAACACAAGAACGCCGTCATCTACGGAGCGGGCGGGGCGATCGGTGGCGCCGTCGCCCGCGCGTTCGCGCGCGAAGGAGCGCGTGTCTTCCTCGCCGGGCGTACCCTCGCAGCGCTCGACGAGGTGGCCGAGGAGATCTCCGGCGCGGGAGGAGCGGCCGAGACGGCGCGGGTTGACGCCCTCGATGAGGAGATGATCGAAGCGCATGCCATGCAAGTGGCCGAGAAGGCCGGGGGGATCGACGTCTCCTTCAACGCCATCTCACTCGGCGACGTCCAGGGCACACCGCTCCTCGAGATGCCGCTCGAGGACTTCACCAATCCCATCGTCACCGGCGCGACCACCCACTTCCTGACGGCGACTGCGACGGCACGGCACATGCTCAGGCGGCGTTCAGGGGTCATCCTCACCCTCTCCGCCTCCGCTGCCCCGGTGGCCAGCTCTCCCGAGCCGGGGCACGGGCTCGGTGGCTTCGGCGTCGCCTGCGCAGCGATCGAGGCTCTCTCCCGCTGCCTCGCCGGGGAGCTCGGGCCGCACGGCATCCGAGTCGTCTGCCTGAGACCCGAAGGGATCCCAGAGACCTGGCCGGACGAGTTCCGGGCGCAGCGGGACTCACCCGGCGACTGGGGCTACGGCGGCGCTACGCGTGAGAGCTTCGGTAGCTCTCTCGCGAGCACGACCCTCCTGAAACGGCTGCCGACGCTGGCCGAAGTGGCGAACGTCGCAGCCTTCATGGCCTCCGATCGGGCTGGCGCCATGACCGCGACGATCGGCAACCTAACCTGCGGCGCGATCGTCGACTAAGGCTTCGCGGGTGACACGGCGCCGCGTCCTGGTCGAAAGCCTAGCGGCGTGCGCCGACCCCGAGCGGCAACCCTTGAAACGACCTACAGTCCGGCGTAGTGTGGGCGCGGGCTGGCGGGAGCCCAGCGCCATGCAGCTCAACGTCGCACTCCAGGACGGCTTCGACCACGACGACGTTGCGATCTACGTCGACGGGGACGAGGTCTACCGCGACCGGGTGACGACGAGGACGCAGATCAGCCACGCGGCCGACATGCGGCTCGAGGTGCCCGACGGTCCTTTCACGCTGGAGGTCGAGGTGCCCGCGCGCGCCGTCCGCGAGAGCTTCCGCCTTGACTCGCAAGCGAATCCGAACGTCGCGATCTCGCTGCTCGGGGGACGCCTCGTCGCGGAGTACCCCGAGCAGCTGGGATTCGCCTAGAAAGGGGGCGCGTCACAGCCGACGACGTTCCTCTGCGGCACCACTTCGGAGCAGGGAGGACACATGCAAACCTATGACGAGGAGGCGCTCCTCACCGCCGACGAGGCCGAGCTGAAGGAGGAAGCGGCGGAGGCCCCAGCAGCCGAGGCCGCCGCCGGCTTTACCGTGGGGCGCGTGAGCGGCCTGTACGCGCGCGTGGCGATCGGGCTTCCGTTCTCGCTCGAGCCGGCGCCGAACGGCATCTTCCCGATCCGCCGGGAAGAGATTCGCCTGGACGTCGACGGTCGCTACCCGCAGATGACCGTGAGCGGGACGATTCGAGGCTTTCTGGTTTCGAGGATCCACTGGATCGCGCGGCTTCGCAGAACCGACCCAGGCCGGTGGCGCGGAGCGATCTGGTACAAGGACGGCGCGGCCGCGTCGTTCCCGTACACCGCCGTCGACGTCGTCGCATTGGGCGGTCCGTTTCCGAGCACGCGCTCGGTGAAGATCGTCTTCAGCGGCGCCCTCGTGCCGAAGCGAACCGTCGTCTATCGCTTCGTTTCCGCGTACTTCCGCACCGTCAACCTCGAGTTCGACTTTCAGCAGGGCGAGGTCGCGGACACCGGGATCGACACGTGCGCGCACCCGATCCGGCCGGCGTCGCTCCCGTGCGAGAACCTGACCATCCCCCAGGTCTATCGGCGGGCCGGCTGCCAGGTGACCGCGAATGCGGGCAACCCCGTTCCCATCCCGCCGGGCACGACCTGGTCGGACATGGAGATGCACGACGCGATGCAGACCCACTGGTCGCGCTTTGCCAACTCGGCGCAATGGGCCATGTGGGTCTTCTACGCCTCCTTGCACGAGGCCGGCACAGGCCTCGGCGGAATCATGTTCGACGACATCGGCGCCAATCACCGACAGGGGACGGCGCTGTTCGTCGATTCGTTCATCGCCCAGCCGCCCGCGGGCGACCCCGCGCCGGCAGCCTGGATCGACCGAATGCGGTTCTGGACCGCGGTCCACGAGATGGGGCACGCCTTCAACCTCGCCCACTCGTGGCAGAAGTCGCTCGGCACCCCGTGGATCCCGCTCGCGGACGAGCCGGAGGCGCGTAGCTTCATGAACTACCCCTACCGCGTTGCCGGGGGCCAGACGGCGTTCTTCTCCACCTTCGAGTTCCGCTTCAGCGACCCGGAGCTGCTCTTTATCCGGCACGCACCGGAGCGGTTCGTGCAGATGGGGAACGCTGACTGGTTCGACCACCATGGGTTCGAGGAGGCGCTGGGCCCCGGCGAGCAGACGCTGAAGCTCGAGCTCCGGGTCAACCGTGAGGACGCCCGCTTCGAGTTCATGGAGCCGGTCTGGCTCGAGCTGAAGCTGACCAACACGGGCAGCCAACCTCAGCTCGTCGACGCGGACATCCTCGACGCGGCCTCGTTGACGGTGATCCTGAAGAAGGAGGGCAGAGAGGCACGGCAGCTCGTGCCCTTCCGGCAGAAGTGCGTCGCTCCGGAGAGCCGGGCTCTGCTGCCGGGCGAGTCGATGTACGGGACGGTGCTCGCCTCGGCGGGGCTCAACGGCTGGGACGTCGCGGAGCCGGGCACGTACACGGTTCAGGCGGCCGCTCGGATCGGGGACGAGTTCGTGGTCTCGGATCCGCTCGGGCTCCGGATCGCGCCGCCCCTCTCGCCGAGCGAAGAGTACTCCGCGGGCGACCTGTTCACACAGGACGCCGCCCGGGTGCTCACCTTCGCCGGGAGCAGGTTCCTCGCCAAGAGCAACGACCTCCTCCAGGAGATCGTCGAGCGGTTCCCCGAGCGGCGGATCGCTCAGCATGCTCAGGTCGCGCTCGGAAACCCGCTGACGGTCGAGTACAAGCAACTCGTCCCGACCGATGACGGGCTCGAGCTCGAGATCGCACCGGCACGGCCGGAGGAAGCGGCGAAGCTGATCGAGCCGGCGCTCGTTGAACGGGCGGACGAGGCCGCCGAGACGTTCGGCCACATCCGCTACCGGACGCTCTCGGAACGTATCGCGAGGCGGCTCGCCAACGCCGGAGCGGAGGCCGAGGCGGCCAGGACGATCGACTCCGCGATCGAGACGCTGGAGAAACGGATCCCGGACGACCGACCCATCAAGGCGCGGGTGATGGGAGAGCTCAAGGAGGCCCGAAAGGCGTTGCCGGCCGCCAAGAAGACGAAGCCGAGAGCGAGGGCGCGGTCAAAGGCATAGGCGGCGACGTAACGTCGCTGCACGGGACGGCTCCGGCTCTGCCGGGGCCGTCCTCACTCCTCGTCGGCGAGCCGCTCCAGGTCGTACCGGCGTAGGTACTGCTCCAACGCGTCGAGCCCTCGCCGCGCCTCCGATCGCAGCGCCACCGCACAGGCGTGGCACACGTCGTGCGAGCCGTTTGGCGTCGTGAGCCGGCAGTTGATGCACATGTCCCGGAACGGTTGACCCTGAACCGAAGAATACGGAGATCCACCGGAGCCGCTACCCCTCGACGAGGCTGCGGAACTCGGCGGTCTTCGCTCACCTCTCGGGACGCGACGGCAGGGCTGAGCCGCCCGTCAGGGGATCCGGATCCGCACCTCGCAGCTCTGGCCCGAGTCGTTGTTCCCCGAGCCGCCGTCGCAGCGGTCTCTGCCGTTGTCGCCGCGCAAGCTGTCGCTGCCGCGCCCGCCGAACAGCCTGTCGTTCGCCGCGTCGCCGTGCAGCAGGTCGTCGCCGGAGTTGCCCTTGACGGTGTCCTCGTCAGCCCCTCCGAAGAGGCTGTCGGTGCCGGACCCACCGACGATCCGGTCGTGGTCCGCGCCTCCGAACGCGCGGTCGCTGTTTTGACCTCCGTTGATCCGGTCGACTCCCTCGTCGCCGAACATCTCGTCGGCGCCGTCTCCTCCGGCCATCGTGTCTTCGTCGTTTCCGCCCCTGAGGAGGTCGTTCCCGTCGCCCCCCTGTACGACGTCGTCCCCGAGGCCGCCGGAGATCTCGTCGATGCCCTCGCCGCCGAAGAGCTCATCGTCGCCGAGATCGCCGATCAGGAGGTCGTTGCCTTCCGCGCCCGTCAACTGGTCGGTCCCGGCGTCACCCGACATCTGATCGTTTCCGAGGCCTCCGATGATGCGGTCGTTCCCCAGGTCCCCGCAGATGATGTCGTTGCCGCCGTTCCCCCGGATCACGTCGTTGCCCGCGAGACCGTTGATGACGTCGTCGCCCGCCGTGCCGACGAGCATGTCGTTCCCGGCCGTGGCTCCGGGGAGGTCCACGACCTCGCCGAGGCACTCGGCCTGCGCGTGCGCGGTCCCGGCGGTCCCGAGCAAGAGGGCGACCGCTCCCATCGCGATCACGAGGCCCCGGCGTCTGGACGATGCTCCCCCGACCATCGTGAGCAGCATCCTAAACGAGCCGGCGCGGTTTTCAAGTGCCGTCGCTAGGAGGAGTCGCCGGCAGGCTCCTCCGGCAGGGCGACCTCCGCGCCGGGGACGACGATCAACTCGCGCCGCCAGCGGACGATCTCCCTGAAGATCGCCTGGACGATTCCCGCGACCGGTATGGCGGCCAGAGCGCCGAGGATGCCGACGAGCTCCGCTCCGATGAGGATCGCGATCAGCACGGTCAGCGGCGAGAGCTGCACCGTGCGGCCGTAGATCAGCGGCTGGAGGATGTGGTTCTCGAGCTGCTGGTACACGATGAAGAAGGCGATCACGATCACGCCCCTGACCCAGCCGAGCTCGATGAACGAGACGGTGGCCACGATGATCGCGGCGAGCGTCGCCCCGGCGAGGGGGATCAGGTCGAGGACCGCGACGAGGACTGCGAGGGCGATGGCATATTCGCTTCCGAGCGCGAAGAGGATGACCGCGGCGCCGATGCCCGCGATCAGGCTGATCAGGAGGTTCCCGCCCACGTAGCCGCCGACCGTCCGGTAGACGTCTCCCGACACGCGCTCCCACCGCGGCTTCATCGACTCCGGCAGCGAGTCGCGGAAGCGGCCGACGAGCCGCGGCCCCTCGATGAGCATGAAGATCGTCAGGAATGCAATCGTCACGACGCCGACGACGAACGACACCACCCCACGCGCGATCGCCAGGCCGACGTTCGTGACGCCGAGAACGCCGCCCGCGCCCTGGTCCTCGATCGCCTCCTCGACCTTGTCGACGATCTGGTACTCGTCCTGGAGGAAGCCGAGCGGGCCCCGGCCGGCTGTCAGGTCCTCGACGAAGCCGGGGACGGCCGCGACGAAGTCATTGACCTGGTTGACGAGCGGCGGGATGAGGAGCGCTCCCAGCCCGGCGAAGGCGACGAGCGCGATGAGGAAGACGATCAGCGAGGCGACGGTACGCCCGACCCCCCGCCGTTCGAAGAACTCGACCGCCGGGTTGAGGGCGAGCGAGAGGAAGAGGGCGATCAGGATCCAGGTGATGACGTGCCACGCGAGGAAGAGGAACGCGATGACCGCCGTGGCGGCGAGGATGATGCCGAGGACGACGAGGATCGCCCGCGGGCGAAAGTAGACGACGCGCTCCTCGACCCGCCGCTCCTCCATCCCAGCAGCCTGCCCGCCTGGCCGGACGGAGCCTGGACGTTCTCAGACGGTTCTCAGGGCCGGCTGCGACACTCCCGCTCGTGCGCGAGCTCGAGAACCCGATAACGCGACGGCGCGCCCTCCGGTGGGCCGGCAGTCTCGGGGTTGCCGCCGTCGTCTCGGCCTGCACGCGCGACGACGGGCCCGCCGCCGAGACGGTCGCCGCGGACCCTCCGGCCGCGCCCGACTGCCTCCTCATGCCCGAGCTGACGGAAGGGCCCTACTACCTCGATCTCGACCTCGTGCGGAGCGACATCAGCGAGGGCCGACCGGGGCGTCCGCTCGACCTGCGCGTGAACGTCGTCGACGCCGACGCCTGCGAGCCCCTCGAGGGCGCCGCCGTGGACATCTGGCACTGCGACGCCGAGGGCGCGTACTCGGGCGGCCAGGGCGCGGAAGGCGAGACGTTCTGCCGCGGCGTCCAGCTGACGGACGCCGCCGGCGTGGCCGAGTTCCGTACCGTCTTCCCGGGCTGGTACACGGGGCGCGCGGTACACATCCACGTGAAGGTAAGCGCCGCGGCGGTCAGACCCACACCGGCCAGCTCTTCTTCGACCACGAGGTGACCTCGGAGGTCTACGCGGCCGAGCCGTATGACACGCGCGGCGAGCCGGACACGCCGAACGAGAGCGACTCGATCTACAGCGGGAGCGGCGGCGTGACGGTCGTCGCGGTCACGCTGGTCGGCGACGCGTCGAACGGTGCCGTGACGCTCGGCGTACAGCGGGCCTAGAGCCGGCACGATCCTGCTCTCGCGCCGCTTGACGCGCAGGAGAGCCGGTGGAACCATCGAGACGTCGAAGGAAGGATCCCCGTGCCCGGATCCGGGGACGGCGACACAACTGGCGGCATGAGCCTCGGCGGCGAGGTGACGGGCACCGTCCGCGCCGGCCGCTTCGTGTTGGAGGTCGGTTCCCCGGCCGGGACCCTCGCCTTCCTGTCGCCGGGGGAGGCGAGCGACTCGACGGAGCTCCGCATCGCCCTCGGTCAGCCTGATCCGCCCGCCGGGCAGCGGCTCGACGCGGCCGAGGAAGCCCTCGAGGACCTGGGTAGCGTCGCCGGGCACATCGAGCGCGCGCTCGAGCTCTTCACCGCGGTCGCGCAGGGAAAGGCCCTCGACAGGAAGGTCCTCCTCAAGGAGGTAGACGTCCTCATCGGCGCCCTCGAGCGCCTTGACCGCGCGGGGCGACATCAAGATGCGCTTCGCCTCGCCCGCGTACTCGCCGGGCTGCTCGCTCTCATCGCGCGCTGGTACGCGCTGATCGAGACTCTCCGTCTCGCGCTAAAGGCTGCCCAGTCGCTCGGCGACGTACCCGGCATCGCGTTGGCGCGGCACGAGCTGGGAACCCTGTCGCTGGGCGCCGAGGATGCCGCCGCCGCCAACAGCCAGCTCACCGAGGCCCTCAGGCTACGGCGCGACCTCGGCGACGAGGCCGGGGTGGAGACCACTCGCCACAACCTCGCCGCGCTCGAGCAGGCCTTTCCCGACTTCGAGCCGGCGCCGGACGGCGGGCCGAGCCCGCTGCTCGTCACCGCAATCGTCGCGGGTGTCCTCCTGCTCGCCGCGGGGATCGGCGTCGGCGTCGCGGTCGCGATGGACGTCTGGGACGACGACGTCACGACGGAGACGGCGGCTGACACGACACCGCCCGAGGTCGAGATCACCGAGTCTCCCCAGGATCCCACCGAGGAGAGAACCGCGAGCTTCGCCTTCACGGCGAACGAGGACGTGCGCTCGTTCGAGTGCCGGTTGGACAGCCGGTCGTTCGAGGAGTGCGTCAGCCCGAGGAATCTCCGCGGGCCGTTGCCCCCCGGCCCACACGTCTTCGCCGTGAGGGCGACCGACCTCGCCGGGAACCGGAGCGCCGCCGTCTCGTACGAATGGACGATCGAGCCCGGAATCGGGCCGAGCGTAACGATCCGGGCCGGACCCGAGGAGCTCACGAACGAGACGACGGCTCGCTTCTCGTTGGACCCGGGGGGCGCGGCTAGGCTCGAGTGCAAGGTGGGCGACGAGAGCTTCGTGAGCTGCGACACCACGCCTTCGTACGAGGTCGGGGAAGGCGACCACACCTTCGTCGCCCGCGGCTTCGACGCGAACGACAACTCCGGCCCCGAGGCGACCTACCGATGGACGGTCGACACGACCCCGCCGACGGTCGAGATCGACGACGATGTCGACGAAGTGTCCGAGAGCAGCGTCCTGCTCTCGTTCTCCGTGAGCGAGCCCGACAGCGTGGTGGAGTGCGTCCTCATCGACGAGACCGACGACGCGCCCGTCGAGGTTCAGCGCATCGAGGCATGCACGAGCCCGGTCGCCCTGGCGGCTCGGCAATACCGGCGGTATCTCGCCGTCCTCACCGCCACGGATCCGGCCGGCAACACGGGCGAGCCGGCCGATGAGACCATCGACCGGGCCGTCGACTAGCAGCCCGGCGCGATCCCCCAGCGAGACGGTGGCCGCGACGGAGAAGCGGGCGGAGGGAATCGCCGGAGGTTCACCCGTTCATCGCGCCGACGTGGCAAGCCGGAGCGCGCGGACCGGCAACGGTTCTCGCGCCAGCGTCCAGTAGCGGCGATCTGCGTAGGACCACGCGTAGATCGGGCTGCCGTCGCGAGCAAGCTCACGCAACTCTGCGTGGCCGAGCTCGCGCGCTGACCAGTCGTACAGAGCTTGAATCCGGGGTCCGATCACTCCGTAGTCCGCGATCCGTCCCAGGCTGTTCTCGTCGACGAGATACGTCTCCAGCTCGTCGAGGAGCGGATAGTGATTGGGAAGCACACGGCCGAGAGAGAGATACGCGCCGACCACCCCGAGGCGCGGATCGCCCAAGATCGGGGCGACGACGGCGAAGAGACCGAGGGCGAGACGGGGGGCCGCGACGAGCGCGTGTACATAGAGAACGCGCAGCAGAGCGACGTTGAGAAAGAACCGCTCCGGCTTCGATTCCGCCTCGGCGATGTCGCGGTTCTCGAGGTAACCGGAAACGATGGTGGCGTTGTGCGCGCGGTACCAGGTGCGTGCCGTCGGCGCACCGATGAACGACAGCCAGAGCTCGACCGCCGGCGAAGAAGGCTCGCCCCCGAGACCGGCCGAATGTGCGACCGCCTCACACCCATCTCGGAGCAGCCGATCATTGACGGCTCGCCACCATTGACTTCCCGGAGGGTCTGCAGCAGGAGGACGCAGAACGCCGCGCACCGCCTGCCAACGCATGAACGACAACGCCGCGCGCCTGAAGCGTGGCGCCGGGGAGCACAGCCGATCGTACGTCCGCGACAGAAGCGCCATGCGCGCCAGCGGATCGTCGCGCACGCGCTCAACCTGCGCCGCCGCCCACGCGGCGGCCGAGTCTTGCGTCATGCGACCACAATCCTAATGGCGGAGGGGAGCTGACGGCTCACGCCCGCCGATGTCGCGGGTCTCCTTCGCGGCCTGCGCGCGTGGCCGGTCCGAGACGGCCGCGCCCCAGGCCCCGGTAGGCGAAAGGCCCCGATTTGCGGGGCCTTTCTCATGGAGCGGGCGAAGGGCATCGAACCCTCACCACCAGCTTGGAAGATGGCTCCGAGGCGGGACCGGGCGGGACGAAGCGGGACGGAAGCCCCTATCTAGGCCAAATCGTCCTCCTGGCCTGGACCCCGTGCGACCCTAACGCGGGGAGAAGAAGTCACCCTCGTTTCGACGCTGACGGCTTCTCCCAGTGTTCCAGCGGTCCGGCGCGTACGGGAAGGCCCCCGGACGGGCGGGTGTGGCGCTTAATGGAGGACTTTCCCGAGTTCCTTCATCGTATGTCTGCTGGATGCAACGTCTGATGGTCGGTTGGCTCGCGCTAGTCGCTCTCGCGTTTGCGTGCAACGGGAACGAGGCAGCGCCGGACGGTCAAACGGCGAGTGAGCCGCGGTCCGACGGTTCAACCGGACTCCATCGCCCGCTCAGTCTCCCCACCGTCGCTCCCGGAGCAGCTTGCCCCGTTACGGCCGGCGGGCATCCCTCCCCTGACGTTGCGATAGCGCTCGGGTCGGGACCTGCCTACCCCGTCCTGGGCTTCGAAGGCAATCAGGCCCCGCCCGCTCCGAAGGCGATCGTCCCTCTCTACTCCGACGAGCGAACGGGCGGTGCCTACTGGCACAAGACTCTGTGGGCGATCGATCCAAGATACGACGGGGCCGTCCTAATTCGAGGAGCCGGGATTGCCCCGGCACAGACGATGCTGTTTGGGTACGACAAGCGCCAGCTTCCTGAACTTGAGTTCCCGAAGGAGCAGTCGGACTCCTGGCGCTACGGCCCGTCCTTCACGATCGTCCCCGGCCCCGGTTGCTACGCGTTCCAAGTTGACGGGGACACCTTCAGCAAGGTGATCGTGTTTGAGGCGCAACGCTCCGCCTAGCAGGGCGGGGCAGTCCGAGGGTGGTCAAGGAGCAGCCTGTTGCCGCGTTGGACACCAAGCGTCGCTGCGAGACCTGCCGAGCAGTCCTCGCTCGAAGGTCCCGACCTGACCGCCCGCGCCTGCCACCGCGCTGCCATTCCGGCCCCAGGGCCGGGAGCGGCCCGAAGCCCTGCTAGACGAAAGGCCCCTACTAGCGGGGCCTTTCTCATGGAGCGGGCGAAGGGAATCGAACCCTCACCACCAGCTTGGAAGGCTGGAGCTCTACCATTGAGCTACGCCCGCGCTCGGGTGAAGGGTAGCCGCTTCCCCGAAGGGGGGATACCCGCGGCGCGCCCGAGCGGTGATCATCCGACTCGTCGGACGTCAACAGGCGGTTGCGGTCGCGCCTAACGGGACACAGGGGATTCGCGTGACCCTCGAACGCATCAACGAGCTCAGCCCCCGCACCGCGATGATCGGCTACAGCGCGGTCATGACGCTCTGGATCGTGCTCTTCGCGCGCACGGAGACGGCGCTGCCGGCGCCGCTCGTGCTCGTGCTCCTACTCGTGCCGCCGGTCGTGTACTTCGGCCTCGGTTACGTCATCGCGGACTGGAAGGCCCTCTACTTCCTCGCCCTTCCGGTCGTCGTCAGCGCGATCGCCGGCGGGCTGCCCTCGGCTCTCTGGGCGACGATCGTTCTCCTGACGGCGTTTCCGGGCGCACCGCTGGTCGCAGCCGGCGTCTACCTCCGGGAGCGGCAAGAGCGCAAGGATCCGGCCTACGTCGATCCCTGGATGATCTAAGAACCCGTTTCGAAACGAAGCCTGGTGCCGTCGGGCCGCGCTGGGCGGCCGTATCCTTCGGGACGTCGTGGCGCCGTCGCCGTGGACCTGGCCGGCAGCCTGGGTCGAGCTCGCGGCCGCCGTCGCCCTGAGCGCCGCCTACGTCGCGGCGGCTCGCCGCTACCGGCCCGGCCGCAGACGCGTCCTCTGCTTTTCCGCCGCGATTGCGATCCTGCTCGCGCTCTCGCTCACGCCGCTCGGGACGCTCGCCCTCCACTACGTGCTCTGGGCGCACCTCGTTCAGAACGTCGCGCTTGCCGAGTGGATCCCGCTCCTGCTCGTCGCCTCCGTGCCGACCGGGCTGGCCGACCGGGCCGCCGGCTTCCGGCCGCTTAGGTTCCTCACGCGTCCGCTCGTCGCCCTGCCGCTCTGGCTCGCGGGCTACATGGCCTGGCACGTCCCCGCGGCCTACGAGGCGGCGCTCGAGCACCACGCGCTGCTCCACCTCGAGCACCTCACCTACCTCCTCACGGGCCTCCTGCTCTGGTGGCCGGTGTTGCAGTCGGATCCGTGGAGACTCTCGGCGGGAGCGAAGTCGGCCTACCTCTTCGCCGCGTTCGTCTTCGCCAGCCCGCTCGGCCTGCTGCTCGCGCTCCTTCCCAGCCCGCTCTACGACTTCTACGCGGAGGCGCCGCGGCTCTGGGGGCTGACGCCCCTCGCGGACCAGCAGCTCGCCGGCATCGCCATGGCCGTCAGCGAGTCGGTCGTCTTCTTCGCGATGTTCACTGTCTACTTCGTCCGCTTCATGGCCGAGGAGGCCGGCGAGGCGGAACAGCCCGGAAGCTGACGGCCGGCGTCAGCGTCCCGGGAACTTCCGCGCGGCCTCCCGTACCTGCTCGACGTCGAGGGTCATCTCGAGCAGCCCGACCTGCTCGTCGTACACGCCGGCGTCGACCTGCTCCTTGACGTCCTCTTCGAGGATGTGAACGACGGGGAGCCCCAACTGGACTCCTGCCAACGGACCCACGTAGGCCGGATCTCCCAGTGTGACCGTCTCGGCCGCGACCTCGAGCGACTCGAGGTCGGCGGCGCCGAGCACGACCACCAGGTCGTCCGCGCCGTGCGTGTCGACCAGGCCCTTGATGCGGTCCTGGTTCTCCGGGTCCATGGCCCCTGCCGCCGTTCAGACGAAGCACTCCGTCTCGACGAAGACGACCTCGGCTCCCGCCGATTCGACGCACTGGGCGATGGCAGGGCCGGGTACGCCGTCCCGCTCGCCGAGCGCGATCACCTTCTTCCCGTCCAGCTTCATGCAGCCTCACCTCCCTCCGCGCCGAGCGTGGCGAACGCCCGCTCGATGTCCGCCTTCGAGACCTCGCCCGAGAGTCGCTCGAGCTCCTCGCCGTCGCGCATGAGCACGTAGGTCGGGAGGCCGAAGACCTTCAGCTCCCTGCAGATGTCACGGTTCTCCGTGGAATTGACCTTGACGACGCGGACGGCGCCGCCGGCTTCCTCCTCGAGCTTGGCGATGGTCGGCATCATGGCGAGGCACGGCTGGCAGCGCGGGCCCCAGAAGTCGACGAGCACACTGCCCTCGGCCGTGAGGCCATGGTAGGTGTCGAGGGTCGCTTCGACCGGCATTGGCTACTCCTTTCCCGGTTCCAGGAGGATGGACATTCCGTCGGCGAGCTCGGTCATGCGGCCGAGGAAGAGCGAGCCCTTCGCGAGGAGCATGGTCGAGCCGATCTCGCCTGCCCGCAGGGCGTCGAGCCCGTGCGGGAGCCACGGTACTGCGGAAGCGACGTGGCCCTGGGTAGGCGAGAAGCCCGGAAGGCCGTGCGCGCGCTCGAAGCCATCGAGCTCCTCGCGCGCGAGCTCGCCGCGGCGGACGGCGAGCGCCCCGATCAGCCTGTAGTTGCGGCTGGGGACGTTGCCCGCACCGGCCGGCTCCGTGATCTCGGGGTCGTGCAGCTCGGTCGCGTAGCGGTCGACATCGAGGATGCCGCGCCCGAGGCGCTCCAGCGGCTCGACGACCAGATCCTCGAGCACGGCCTGTTGCGCCGAGCCGGAGCCCACGCGGTGGCGGCCCACGGCGTCGAGGCGCAGCTCCGGCGCACCCCCGCCGGCCGAAGCGACGAGCACGGCGAAGCCTGCGAGCACGTCCTCCAGCACCGGCACTCGGTGCCGCAAGGCGCCGGCGAACTTCATCCCCAGCTTGGCCAGCGAGCCGCCGGCGACCACGACGACGCGCGGGTACACGCCGGAGGCGACGAGCGAGCCCGCGACCACGAGGGCGTGCACCGGCCCGCAGCAGAACGCCTTCACGTCGCTCCCCGAGGCGTCGCGGCAGCCGGCTTGCTCCGCGATCGCCTTGGCGAGGTTCCCCCCACCGCGCTGGTAGCGGTCGCCGACCGCCTCCTCCCCGCTTCCGATCACGTACGGCACGTCGGCCGGGTCGAGCTTCGCGCTCCGGAGCAGGTGCTCGAGCGCGAGCGCTCCTGTCGCCTTGCAGGCGAGGTTCTCGAGGAGGACGGCGGCGGAGAGGCTCTCGTCCCGGTCGTGGGCGCCGGCCATCGAGCCCACGACCTCTCCGGCCTCGTGGATCGCGAGGCCGCCGTTCGCCGGCGGGGCTCCGTCGAGCTTGAGGAGCCCGAACGCGTCGGACTCCTGCATGCGTCGGTAGAGCTCTGACTGGTCGACGATTACGCCGTAAGGGCCCTCCGCGCGAGGCTCGACCGCGTGCTCCCACCACGGACGGTCGACCTCCCAGAGCGCCTCCGGCCGGATCTCCCCGATCAGGACTTGGTGCGGCGGGTATCCGATCACGTCGTCGTAGGAGCGGAGGGCCCCGGTGAGGGAGGCGAGGAGCCCGTCCGAGTCGGCTGCGAGCTCGCGCGTCGGCTTCGAGCCGTGCCGGACGAGGTCGGGCGCGTGCGCGAGGACGAGCGAGCACCCGTGGACCGCCGCACGGCCGGTCATCTCTGCTCCTTCCGATTCGGAGCCGTGACGCTTCCGGTACAAAGCAGCACACACCGGTGCGGTTCTTGGCGATACGCTCGCAGCGGGTGGTGGGCCGGGGTGCCCCAGACAGGAGGCGGGCTCATGCGGGGTCGACCTCCCAGACCGTCGTCGGCTCGACCTCCGTCTCCAGCATCTCGAGCGCCCGCTCGACGATGCGGCGCCGCTCCGCCTCGTCGAGGCCGAACGGGTGCGTGATGGCCGGACCACGCACGATGCGGTTGACGCCGACCATCGTCGCGATGGTCGGAAGCGAGGTGACGAACACCGTCGGCACGCCCGCCCGCTCGATCTCCTTCGCCAGCACTGACCCGCAGCGCGTCCCGGTTCCTCAAGTGCCCGAGAGGAGCACGGCCTCGACGCCGGCGTCCCTGAGCTCGGCGGCGATCTCGCGGCCGAAGCGCATGGAGGCCGCGACCGGGGTGCCGTTGCCGGTCGTCGTGTAGAAGACGTCGTGCACTCGGCCGAGGCGACCCTCGGCGGCGAGCGCGCTCACCGTGTCGAGCGGGACAATGCGGTTCGGGTCTTCGTTCGCGAGCGTGACGTCGAAGCCCCCGTGCACGGACTCGTACCGGCCGGCGGCGAGCGTCCGCGCGTCGCCGAGCTCGTAGCGGAGCCAGCCCTGGGCGCGGATCGTCGGCAGCCGGTCGGGATTGCCCTGCGGGACGCACCCGGCCTCGGTCACGAGCGCCACGAGCGCGTGCGAGAGATCGCGCACCGCGGCCGGCGGCGGAACACGGTCGAACCCGCCGGCCACCTCGCTCCTCGTCTCGCCGGCGAGCTTGGCGAGGAGCAGGTCGATCGCGCGCTCGGCGCCCGGCTTCTCCGCGATCCGATTCCGGCGAAACCCGCGCGCCACGTAGCCCTCCTCGTCGGGCGGGCCGAGCTCCCTCCCGGAGACCAGAGCCTCGGCCAGCCGGGCCATGCGCGGCAGCGCCTCGCGCATGCCGGCGACGTTGACGGCGGTCGCAGCGATCGGCACCGCACCTTCGACCACGGAGACCCCTGGATTCTCCTCGTGCATCGCGGCGAGCGCGGGAATGCCCAGCCGCTCCGCCGCAGCGCGCGAAAGGCGCGCACACGCGAAGCCGTAGCGACCGGAGCCGAAGGCCGGACCGGCAACGAGCACGTCGGGTCGCTCGGCCTCGAGAAGCTCGAGTAGGCGGGCGAGCGCGTCCTCCTCGTGCTCGCCGAAGTAGTCGTCCCCGCAGGCGAGCGTCGCCACGATCTCGATCCCTCGGAGCTCGGCCGCCAGGCCGCGACCCGGCCCCACCGTCCCCTCGAGCCGGGTGGGAGGCGTCTCGGCGGCCTCCTCGCCACCGAGGCCCGCGAAGAACTGGTTCAGGTAGTGGACGGCTCTCACCATGTCGTTGCCGTGAGCGCGTGCTGACCTGTCTGGTTGGTGGCGCCGAGGTAGTTCCGCACCGGGATCGGCCCGGCGGCCGCGGCCGGCGTACCGTCGAGGAGCGTGTCGCCGCCGAGCACGCGCTCCGGCTCCCAGGCGGGGACGAGCTCCTCGGCGTTCCCCGCCGAGACGATCGAGTCGGCCTCCGGAACCCAGTCGGTAAGGCCGGAGCTCGTCGAGTCTGGGTCCGCCATTTCCGCGACGATCGCGGTCGTCCGCACGCCGGCTGCCTCGCACGCCCGCACCGTGAGCATCACGTCGGTGTGGGAGTTGCCGCCCGCGTCGGTCGTCACAATCGCCCCGTCGGCGCCGAGCTCAACCGCCTCGTCGGCGGCCGCGGTCGCCGCCCGCTGCTTGTCGTCCGCCGTCTGCTCGTAGCCGCGCATCAGCACCACGCCGGCGAACCGGAGGCGCTTCCCGTGCTCCCGGTAGAGCGCGCGCACGAGCGCGCTCCGCTGGTAGACGATCGTCGGGTTCCTGAGGGCGGCCCAGTGGTACTCACCGGAAGTCACCGCGCCGTCGAGGATCTCGGCGGGGTCGACCGCGCGCGGCAGGCCCGCCTCGCCGGCCGGCACGCCGTAGACGAACTGGTAGTAGAGCGGCCCAAGGTCGGAGAGCTGGACGAGCGCAGCCACCGCGGGCAGGCTCGCGTCGGCCGGGCCGGGCTCGAAGCGCTCGACCGCCGCCGGCTCGGCCTCGAGGGTCGGGCGCGCGAGCTCCTCGGCGACGGTGAGCGTCGTTCTGCGCGCCCAGGCTTCGAGCTCCTCGTTCGCGAGGTCTTCGCGCCTAAAGGTCAGGACGACGTTGGTCCCCTCCGCGAACGGCGTCAGCTGCGCGCCGGGGCCCGCAAGGTCGACGACCGACTCCTGTTCATGCAGCGTGCGCTCCTCGGCGGGGAAGTCGAGACACGAGACGACGGCGACGCCTTCGAGCCGGTTCGTCCGCCCCTTCCCGGCGCGGCCGGCGACCGGAAACGCCGGGCGCCCGTCCGGCCGAATGCGCGGCTCGACCACGTCGAGCACGTGGGTGATCCGGACGGGGTCGCCGCCTTGCACGACGGCGACGTCGACGCCCTCGAGCTCCGGCACCGGCCCCATGTGCTCGACAGCAAACGACGCCAGCTCCCAGCCCATCAGGCTGCCCTCCGGAAGCCCAGCCGGGCCGACACCTCGGCGGCCGTCTCGGCGCAGAGCGCTCCGACCTCCGGTAGCCGCGGCTCGGGCAGCCGGTAGGCGGGGCCGGACACGGATACGGCGGCGACGCAGGCACCGCCCGCATCGAGGACGGGGGCGGCGACCGCGTGCAGTCCGAGCTCGAGCTCCTCGACGGCGACTGCGAACCCCGCCTTGCGCGTCCGCGCGAGCTCCGCCCGCAGCTCCCGGCGGTCGACGATCGTCCGCGGCGTCAGCCGTGCAAGCCTTCCCGGGCTCGGGGCGTCGCCGAAGGCGAGCAGCGCCTTGCCGTTCGCCGTCGCGTGGAGGGGTGCCGCCCGGCCGGTCCAGTCGGTCACGCCGACGAAGTGCGTCGCGTCGACCTGCAGGACGTTCAGCGCCCGGCCGCCGTCTCGGACGGCGAGGTTGACCGTCTCGCCGGTCCGCTCGGCCAGCCGCTCGAGCGGGCCTCGGGCGACTCCCGCAAGCGTGAAGCCCCGGATCGCCAGCGTGCCGAGGCGCGCGAGCTCCGCGCCCGGGGCGAAGCGCTCTCCCTCGCGGCGCACGAGCCCGCGGCGCTCGAGCACGGCGAGAAGGCGGGATACCGTGCTCTTGTGCATGCCGAGCTCGGCGGCGAGCTCGGAGACGCCGAGGTCCGGTCGCCCCTCGTCGAAGGCGGAGAGGATGGCGAGCGCTCGGTCGGCCGATTGCACCGTTGCGTATTTTGCAACGTCTTTCCTCTATGTGCAACTCATCGCCGGTGAACCTCCGAACGCGAGGTGCCGTGCGCCGTAGACTCGCGCGCGATGAGTGCGGCGTTCTCAGCCCGGGGGCTCGCGAAGCGCTACGGGGCGGTAACGGCCCTGGACGGGGTCGACCTCGACGTCGAGGAGGGTGAGCTCGTCGGCCTGCTTGGGCCGAACGGGGCAGGAAAGTCGACGCTCGTGAAGATCGGCTGCGGGCTCGTCCGCGCGAGCGCGGGCGAGGCACAGGTGTGCGGCGCCCGCGCCGGCTCGCGCGACGCGCGGGCCGTCATGGGCTACCTCGCGGAGCTCTTCCGCTTCCCGGGCTGGGCGAGCGCGGACGAGCTCCTTGTCCTCCACCAGCGGCTCGCGGGCTCCAGCGGCGGCGAGGCGGAGCGGGCGGAGCTGCTCGAGCTTGTCGGCCTGACGGAGGCCCGCACGCGGCGGATCGAGACCATGTCGAAAGGCATGCAGCAGCGGCTGGGGATCGCGCAGGCGCTGGTCGGCACGCCCCGCTTCCTCTTCCTCGACGAGCCGACGAGCGCGCTCGACCCGGGCGGTCGCCGCACGGTGCGCGGCCTCCTCGAAGAGCTGCGGCGCCGCGGCGTGGCTGTTCTCCTCAACTCGCACCTCCTGAGCGAGATCGAGCTCGTCTGCGACCGGGTCGCCATCCTCTCGCGCGGGAGGATCGTCGCCGAAGGGCGGCCGTCCGACCTGGCGCGCCCGCGCGGGGTCGAGGTGGACGTCGACGGCACGACGCGGCTCTTCGAGGACGTCTCCCGCGAGGGCGTGCCGGAGCTCGTTGCCGGGCTCGTCGCCGACGGCGCGCAGGTCTACGGTGTGCGCGTCCTCGAGACGAGCCTGGAGGAGATCTACCTCGAGGCTGTCGGGGAGGTTCCCGAGTGAGAGGGATCCTGATTGTCGTCGGCTACTCGCTGCGGGAGAGCCTGCGGCGGCGCGTCTTCCTCGTCGTACTCGTCCTGACGGTCGTCTTCCTCGGTCTCTACGCGCTCGGCACGAACGAGGCGTTCGACGTCGCCGAGCGCCAGTACCGCGACCAGGGGTTCGTCCCGGTCGACGAGCACGAGCTCATCGGCGCGACGATGTTCGGCCTCTCCATGTTCGGCACCCTCTTCCTCGGCGCCGTGCTCGCCGCGTTCCTGACCCTGAGCACGGTCCGCGGAGACGCCGAGCGCGGACTTCTCCAACCGCTCGTTGTGCGGCCGATCGGGCGCTCGACGCTGCTCGCCGGCCGCTTCGTCGCTGCGGCCGCGGTGTGCGGGGCCTACGTCGTCCTCGTGTACGCGGGCGCGCTCGTCCTCACGTGGCAGATCGGCGACTGGACGCCGGACCGGATCGTCGGCCCCGCCCTCCAGCTCGCGGGCGCGACGGCGGTGATCGCGGCGCTCTCCCTTCTCGGCTCGGTCTTCCTCACGTCCACTGCCAACGGCATCGCCGTCTTCATGGTCTTCGGCGCCGGCCTCGTAGCCGGACTCCTGGGCCAGATCGGCGAGGCGCTCGGCTCGGAGACGCTCACGAACGTCGCGCGGACGGCGTCGTGGGTGCTTCCGTTCGAGGCGCTCTACCAGGACGGCCTGGCCGCGATCACGGCCGACTCGCGCGGCCTCACCGGACTCGCGCTTTCGCTCGGCCCCTTCGGAGGAGCGCAGGCGGCCGGGCCCTTCCTGTGGCCGTGGACGCTCGCGTACGTCGTCCTCGTCGGCAGCGCGGCCCTCCAGGCGTTCGCTCGGAAGGATCTCTGACCGCCGCCCCGAAGAGCGACGGTCCCATGAAAAGCGAGCAGGAGCAGACGCGCAGTCAACTGGCGCTCGTCGCCGCCCTGGCGAAGAACCGCGGGGAGCTCGACGCGGCGACCCTGGAGCGGCTGCTGCGCCTTGTCGGCGCCCTGAAGCCCGCCTCGTCCGGCTAGCGAACGGCGGCCAGCGCGTCGATCTCGGCGTCGAGAACGACCTCTCCCTCGGCGATGCGGCGCAGCGCGTCGGCGAACTCGACCATGTCGGCGACGCGGTCTTTGAGGAGGTAGCCGACGCTCCGGTCGCTCGTCTCCAGCAGCTCGCGGGCGTAGGCGGGAACGAGGTCCTGCGAGAGGAGCAGCACGCCGGTCTCCGGATGCAGCCTCCGGATGGCCTTTGCCGCGCGCACGCCTTCGTCGCTGCCGGAGGGCGGCATGCGGATGTCGACCACTGCCACGTCCGGCGACGTCGCCGCAACCTGCTCGAGCAGCTCCTCCCCGCTGCCTGCCTGCGCGACGACGCGCATGCCGGCTTCCTCGAGCAGCCGCGCGATGCCGTCGCGGATCAGCATCGAGTCGTCGGCGAGCACGACGCGCAGCCGGTCGTCGTCGACGCGGCGCGCCGAGCGCAGAGGCGGGAAGTCGACCGGAAGCCCATCGGCGACGAGCTGGAAGAGGCGCTCGGGCTCAGGCAGGCCGGACAGCTCGTAGCGGCCCAGGTCGCGCACTTCGGCGCCGGTCAGCTCGACCGTCCGCTGCGAGAGGATGACCTGGCCGCCGTGACCGGCGGCGCTCAGGCGCGCGGCGCGATGGATGTCGAGGCCGACATAGCCGTGCCCGGAATCCACCGCGGTGCCCGTGAGCACGCCCATGCGGATGCGGACGGCCGCCCCGCCCGGCCAGGTGGTCGCGAGCAGAGCGCGCTGCGCGTCGGCGGCCGCCTCGACAGCGTCGTGCGCCGAGTCGAAGATGGAGAACGACTCGTCGGCGCGGCACTCGACCTCGCGCCCGCGGTGCGAGCCCAGGGCGCGGCGGAGAAGGGACCGGGTCTCCTCCAGCACCTCGCGATAGTCGGGGCCCAGGCCGCGGACGAGCGCGGTAGACCGCTCGATGTCGGTGAAGAGAAAGGTGAGCTCCTGCTCGGACATGCCGCAAAGCTTCGAGGATCGCCCTGGCGCCAACCAGGAGGCCAGCCCCCGAGCGTGGTGCGGTTAACCGCACCATCGACGCGCGGCCCGTCGTCTACTCGACGATCTCGTCGACCGGGATCTCGCGGCAGGTCTCGAAGACTGCATAGAGGGAGCCTCCGTCGTCCGCGACCTCCTCGCAGAGCATGTGGGTCCACTCCCGCGATCCGAAGGAGTCCCGGGTCGAGTCGATGAAGACCTCGACCCTGCCTGGCCCGAGCACCCTGTAGTACTCCGTAATCGGGTCGCCCTCGATCGTCGCGGACGTGCGAGTGAGCTGGGCAGGCCGACCGGCAGCGACGGCGTCGAGCAGGCAGCGGTCCATCCGGGTCTGGTCGGCCGAGACGGGCTCGTTCAGGTTCTCGTAACGGCCGCACGAGGACTTCTCGGGCCAGGCTTCGAGCGCGGACGGCGTGTACGAGCACGCCGGGAGGACGAGCGCGATCAGGCCAATACCGATGCCGAGAACGCGGCGGTGCACATCCCTTAGACAACTGCACGCTGCGGAAGTTCCAGCGGTTCAATCGGGACGGCCGGATTCGAACCGGCGGCCTCCTGCTCCCAAAGCAGGCGCGCTACCAGGCTGCGCCACGTCCCGCAGCTCTGCCTCAGTGTACGGCTCCCTGCGGCGACCCGCCGTCGCCAGGACAACGCCAGCGATGATCACGGCGACGCCGGCAAGCTGGACGGCCGACGGCGCCTCGTCCAGGAGGATCACGGCGAAGACGACCGAGAGCGCCGGCTGGAGCGTGAGCGTCACCGAGGTGAGCGCGGCCGGGAGGCGAGGGAGCGCGGCCGCGATCAGGAGCCAGCCCACCACCTGGGACGTGAGGGCGAGCAGGGCGAGCCAGCCGTGCTCCGGCCACGTCGGCCGGAGCTCGAGCTCGCCGAGGCCCGCTCCGACCGGAAGCGTCACGAGCGCGGCCGAGAGCGTCGCGTAGAATAGCGGGCCGGCGGGCCGGCGGAGATCGGTGCTTCCCGCCCTGAGGACGAGCAGGAAGCCCGCGTACGTGATCGCGGTCAGCACGCCGAAGAGGACGCCGAGGGCCGGGTTCGCGCCGTACGCGCCGGCGCCGATCACTCCGGAGATCAGGACGACGCCGACGAGGACGATCGGGACGGCGCCGAGCGTCCGGCCGGCGGGCTTCTCGCCGAGGAGCGCCCAGGCGGCCAGCGGGACGATCACGACCTGCACGTTGCCGAGCACGGTGGCGAGGCCGGCCCCGACCGCGGCGATCGCGTGGTGCCAGAAGATGAGGTCTGCCATGAAGAAGATGCCCGCGACGAGCGAGAGCCAGAGCGCTCGCCGGGCGAGCGGACCGAAGCGGCGGCGCTCCCACCAGGCGAGCAGGGCGAGCGGCGGCAGCGCGTACGCGCAGCGGTAGAACGCGGCGGTCGAAGGCGGCACGTCGGCGAGCCGCACGAGGATCGCCGAGAAGGCGATGCAGGTCGCGCCCGCCATCGCCATCAGGACCGGCCGTGAGCCCATCGCCGCGAAAGGTATGCCGGGCGGCTGCCCGCGGGCTGTCGCTATTGTCCGCGCGCGTGGCCGACGCACCGTTCGCGCCGCCCGCTCTCGAGTCGAAGCGTCCGGTTCCGCGTCCGAGCCTCGGCTACGCGCTCGTCTGGTCCGCGGTCGTGCTCTGGTCGCTCAACGCCGTCATCGCGAAAGTCGTACTCGACTCGGCGGGCCTCTCCTCGCTCCGGCTGGCCGAGGTCCGGGCGACGGGCTCCGCACTGATCCTCGTGGTCGTGGTGGCAATCCTGCGGCCGGCTTCCCTTCGCACCACGAGGCGCGAGCTGGCCTTCCTGGCCGTGTTCGGGATCCTGGGCCTCGCCTTCGTCCAGCTCTTCTACTTCGTCGGCATCCGGCGGCTCGACATCGGGATCGCGCTGGTCATCCAGTACCTCGCGCCGGTGTTCGTCGCGCTCTGGGCCCGCTTCTACGTCCACGAGCCGGTGCGTCGACGGCTCTGGCTCGCCATCGCGCTCAGCCTTCTCGGGCTGTCGCTCGTCGTCGAGCTGTGGGGAGGCGGATCCTCGCTGGACGGGCTCGGCGTCCTCGCGTGCCTCGTCACCGCGCTTGCGTACGCGGCGTACGTGCTCATGGCCGAGAGCTCGCTCGAGCGCGGACGCGACGTCTTCTCGTTGCTCGCGTGGGGTTTCACGTTCGCCGCGCTCTTCTGGGCCATCGTCCAGCCCTGGTGGAGCTTCCCCACCGAGATCGCGTCCGAGAGCGTCTCGCTGCTCGGCCGCTTCGAGGACGCTACCGCGCCGGTCTGGCTCCTGCTCGCCTACATCGTCGTGCTGGGGACGGTCGTGCCCTTCATCCTCCTCGTGAGCGCGCTCCACCACGTTCCCGCCACCCGCGTGACCATCGTCGCCATGCTCGAACCCGTCCTTGCGGCCATCGTCGCCTGGGTCTGGCTCGGGGAGGAGCTTGCCGCGGTGCAGATCGCCGGCGGGCTGATCGTCCTCATTGGAGTGATTCTCGCCCAGACGTCGCGCTCCGACGATCGTGCCGTCGAGCACGAGGATCCTCGCAAAATGCAGAAAGATGTGGCAATCTCCCGGCCTCGCGCGTGAGGGCCCCTGGGTTTGCCGTCTTCAGACAACCCTAACGCTTTGCGAACGGGATGCCGACAAGGGTCCGGCAGTCTGCGCCGCATGCCGGGACACCTGAGAATACTTGCGCTGCTTTCGTGCGTCGTCGCCTTCGTGGTCGCCGCGCCGGCCCAGGCCGCGCCGACCGAGATGGAGGAGCGGTTGGTCAAGCGAATCAACGAGGCTCGCGCAGCGCACGGGCTGCGCCAGCTCCGCTACTCCTCCAGGCTCGGAGAAGGCGCCAGCGAGTGGTCGCGCTACCTGATGCGCCGGGACTCGTTCTACCACGGAAGTCTGCGAACCGGCACGGGCGAGGTTCTCGCCTGGGGCACCTGCGACGATTTCGGTCCGTGGCGGGCCGTGCGGATGTGGCTTCGCAGCCCGGGGCATCGGGCGCTGCTCCTGCGCCGGGGCTTCCGCGCCGTCGGCACCGGCTGGACGCGGGGACCGTGGCGGAGCTACGGCTGCGTCGAGATGGCCGTCGCGCGCTTCCGCTAGTCGGCGACTCAGACGCCCTCGAAGAGCTCGCGGAGCTGGGCGACCTTGTCGCTGCGCAGGCGCTCGCGCTCCCCGCGCTCGACGGCGACGAGCACGCGTCGCACGAGCGAGGCGAGCTCGACCGGGTTGAACGGCTTGGTGATGTACTCGAGGCCGCCCAGGTCGATCCCGCGGGCGCGGTCACGCACATCCGCTCGAGCCGTGAGAAAGACGATCGGGATGTCCCGGGTGACGGGATCGTCGAGGAGCATCTCCGCGACCCGCCAGCCGTCGAGGCCCGGCATCATCACGTCCAGGAGGATGACGTCAGGGCGCTGGGCCCGAGCGAGGCGCAGCCCGCCCGGCCCGTCGCCGGCCTCGCTGACGCCCATCCCCTCCGCCTCGAGGTTGACCCGGCAGAGAAGCCGGATCGGCGCCTCGTCGTCGATGACGAGCACGCGCGTCACCTCGCGGCCGCCTCGACCGGAGCGGTCTCGACCGGCTCCTCGCCGTCTAGGGGGAGCTCGAAGGTGAAGCGCGAGCCTCGGCCCTCCTCGGACTCGAGCCAGATTCGGCCGCCCATGGCCGTGACGAGGCCGCGGACGAGGAAGAGCCCGAGCCCGGTGCCCTGCCCGGCGGGAGCTCGCTCCGAGCGGAAGAACTTGGCGAAGACCCGCTGCTGGTCCGGCTCGGAGATCCCGATGCCCTCGTCCGCCACGGTGACCTCGGCCGACTGAGAGCGCCCTCGAGCGCTCACGATGATCGTCCCGCCTGCGGGCGAGTACCTGACCGCGTTGTCGAGGAGGTTGGCCAGCACCTGTCCCAATTTCTCCCGGTCGGCCCGGACGGCGAGCTCCGCCGGCTCGATCCGGACGGAGAATCGATGGCGTCCCTCCTCGCGCCCCTGCGCAGCGGCGACGGCTTCGCGGAGGGCGTCGCCGAGATCGGTCGGCTCGAGGGCGACGTCGAGCGTCCCGGCCTCGAGCCGGGCGACGCTCAAGAGGTCGTCGACGATCCGGATGAGGCGCTCGGACTCGGCGGCGATGTGGCGCAGGAAGGTCTCGCGCTCGACGTCGGTGAAGTCGACGTCGCTTCGCTGGAGGGTCTCGGCGAAGCCGTAGATCGACGTCAGCGGCGTTCGCAGTTCGTGCGAGACCGCAGACACGAAGTCCGACTTCATCTGCTCGACGACGCGCTCGCTCGAGACGTCGCGGAACGCGAAGATCCTGCCCGCGACCGAGCCGGCCGAGTCGAGCATGACCGCCTCGCTGAGGGCGAGCCAGACCTCGTCGCCGCCCCGCCGGATCGCCACGTGGCGCTCCACCACCCCTTCGGTCCCGTTGGTCGAGAGCTCCCGTTGTAACACGTCGGGAACGCTCCGTCCGAGCGCCTCCGAGGCCGGGACGCCGGTGATGTGCTCCGCCATCGCGTTCCAGAGGACGATCCGGCCGTCCCGGTCGACGGAGACGATGCCGTCCGCGATGTTGGCGAGGATCGCGCCGCTCCGCTCCTTCTCCTCGGCGACGCGCTGGTAGAGCTCCGCGTTGGCGGCGGAGGCCGAGGAGGTCGCGGCCAGCGCCGAGAGAGTCGACACCTCGTCGTCGCGCCATGCCCGCCTCGAGTCCGAGTACACGGCGAGCACGCCGTACAGGCCGCCACCGTGCCCAACGAGCGGCACCGCTACACACGCGACTGATCGGCGCTCCAGCAGGAGGTCGCCCCGCGCCAGCCTCGGCTGCTCCTCTGCGTCGGGGACGACGACGGGCGCACGCGACTGGGCGACGGCGCCCGAGATTGCCGTCGACGAGCTCGCGCGCGTCCCGACGAGGCGCTCCGTCCCGTGCCCGCTGGCCGCCCGCACGACCAGCTCGTCGCGGTCGCGGAGCCGGATGACGGCGGCGTCGGCGTCGAGGAGCCCGGGTGCCTGGCGCGCCGCCTCCTCCAGGACGACCATGGGATCGAGGCTCATGGCCAAGAGTCGGCCGATCCGCGCGAGCTCCTGGGAGACCGTCCGCGCCCGCCGCTCGCCCTCGAAGAGCTCGCTGCGCTCGAGCGCCCCGCGTGCGGCTCCGCTCACGTGCTGAGTGAGGAGGACGTCCTCGTCGGCGAACGCCCTGCTGCCGCGGAAGAGGACGACGACCGCAAAGGACTGGTCCCGCACCCCGGTGACCGGAGCGCAGAGGAGCGCGCCGTAGCCCTCGGCGACGAGGGGCTCGCGAAGGGAGGCGTCGAAGCGCTCGTCGCCGGCGAGCTCGGGAGAGGCGAGAATTTGCTCGTCTCCCGTGCCTGGAAGGAACGGCCAGGACGCCACGGGGTCGCCCGCGGCGAGCGCCGCCTGCAGGCGCGCGGGCAGCTCGTGCGTGCCCGCGAGCACCGCGGCGCCGTCACGGAGCTCCAGCACCAGCGAGGCGTCCCCGCCGAGCGCCTCGCACGCGGCTTGCGCGAGCGCGTTAAGGGTCTCCGCGCGCGAGAGCGTCGAGCCGAGGACCTGCGCGATGCGGTAGAAGCCGCGCTGAACCTGCGTCTGGCGCTCGCGCTCCTCGAAGCTCTCGGCGTTGTGGAGCGCGAGCGATGCGAAGCGCGCGAAGGCCTCCACGACCTCGAGGTCGCCTTCGTCGAATCGTCCCGGCTCGCTCGCGCAGACACCGAGAACGCCGCGCGCCTCGCCGAGCCAGGTGATCGGCGTGCACATGACGTCGTTGAAGATCGCGTAGGGCGGGCTCGGCGGCGGCTGCTCGGTACTCGCGAAGTCGTGCGAGAGGATGCTCTTCCCGGCCTGGAGCGCGCGGCCGATCGTCCCCTCGGGAGGAATCTGGCGGCCGACGTTCCACTCGGGCACGCCGACGACGGCACGGCAGCGCAGGAGCGTGCGGTCGGGCTCGAGGATCCAGCAATCCGCCGCCTCGGCGCCGGTGAGCGCGACCACCTCCTCGACCAGCGTGTGGATGACGGACTCAAAGCGGAGGTCGCTGGTGAGGACCTGCGCCGCCTGGATCAGCGTCTCCTGACGGCGCAGACGCTGCCGGTTCTCGTCGAGAAGCCGCGCCGTGTGAATGGCGAGGCCGAGCTCCCTCGCGACCGCCTCTGCGAACGCGATTTCGCCGGGCAGCCAGCGCGACGCCTCCGCGCGGTGCATGCCGAACACGCCGATCATGCGGTCGAATACGACGATGGGCGTCGCCAGTGTGGCCCGCGTGCCGAGGTCGAACAGTATCTCGCGGTCGCCGAGACCCGGATCTGCGATCTCGTCGGACGTCTCGACGTCGTCGACCGCCACCGTGCGGCGCTCCCTGGCTGCGAGGTTGAGCGCCGGTAGGCGCGGGGCAACGTCGGCGACGGAGTCGAGGCCCGGAGCCTTCCACTCGGCGAGGACGGGCATCGGCTCCCCGAGCTCGCCGAGCCGGATGAAGGAGCGGGTGACGCCGACGGCCTTGGCGGTCTCTTCGACGGCGACGCGGAGAACGGTGTCGAGGTCGAGCTCGGAGCGGACCCGCCTGCCGATCTCGGCGATCAGGCGCTCGCGCTCGAGCGCGGCGCGAAGGGCCTCGTTCGAGCGCGTCCGGCCGAGCGCGAGTGCAGCCTCGCTGGCCAGGCCCTGGACGAGCTCCAGCTCGGCGGATGTGAAGCTGCGGTGGCTCGCCTGGGTGGCGGCGACGAGGACGCCGACGACGTCGCCCTCCGAGACCAGCGGAACGAACGCCGCGCTTCTTGCACCGACCCCGTCGGCGAGCGCGCGGTTGACGTTGGTGGCCGTGATGACGTCGTAGATCGCGAGCGGCGCACGCTCGCGCACGACGGAGACGATCGCCCCGGTGTCCTCGTCGAGGTCGAGCGCGACGTCTCGCCACCAGGCCTCGTCGACGCCTCGCGCGGCAAAGCCGGTCGCAGTCCCCAGCTCCTCGTCGACCCGTGCCAGGAGAAGCGCGTCCGGCCCGAGCAAGGCCCCGACCTCGTCGAAGAGCGAGACCGCAGCCTCCTCGCCCGTCTGGGCGCGCGCGAGAGCGGTCGAGAGCCGAGAGATCGCTTCGGCCTCGCGGCCGCGCTCGGTGGCGATCTCCTCCGCCTCGCGAACACGTCGCCGCGCCGTCACGAGCAGCGTGCGATCGTGGCCTCGCACCAACACGATCACCCCGGGGACGGCCACCGCAACGGCGCCGATGAGGACGAGCCACGACGGCTCGTCGGCAAGCGTGTCACGTCCTGCCAGCGCGAGCCCCGCGAGCAGCGCCGAGATCGCGGCGACGACGGTGAAGAGGAGCCAGATCCCGAGCCCGAGCCCCGACGCCCGGCGCTCCCTGAGAAGCGAGAGGCCGAGGAGGATGGAGACGAAGCCGTACAGCCCGGCCAGGATCAGGAGCGGGACGGCGTGCAGGAGCATCAGCTGACGAGCGTCATCGACCGGGCGTCCTGCGGTGATGATAGGCAGGCCGGGGACGGGCCGTCGTGCGGGCGCCGTTTGCGCCTACGCGAACAGAGAATCCGAGAAAGGGAAAGGCCCGCCGCTCGGGGGGTAAGCGCGACGGGCCTTCCCAGATTGCTCACCGCGGATCACATGGCCAGGGACACACACCGCGGTTCGCATCGCCCAGTGGAGCGCACGCTAACGTCGGGCGTTGCGAGTTCCAATAGGCCGATCGGCCCATCTTTGAAAATCAGGTCTTAGGTATTTACAAGTAGCAAAGAGCTACTCGATGCCTGCGAGGAAGCCGAGCAGACGCCGTTCGAGGAGCGTCGCTGCGCTCGGGTCGTAGTCGGGCAGGCTGTCGTCGGCGAACAGGTGCCGATCGCCGGGGTACAGGAACAGCTCCGCCGTCCCGATCGTCTCGGCGAGTCGGCGGGCGACGTCGAGGTCGCCCCCCTCCACGGCCCAGGGGTCGGCCTCCATCATGTGGATCTGGAGCGGGACGCCCTGCGGCCAGGGGCGGTCGAACTCGGAGGTCGGGACGGTTGCGTGAAGCAGCACGGCTCCCTTGGCACCGGGACGCGTCTGGGTCAGCATCTGCGCCGGCAGCACCCCGAGCGAGAGCCCGGCGTAGACGATCCCGCTCGGCAAACCCTCCGCGGCGCGCCGACCGCGCTCGACGATTGTCTCGAATCCGATCTCCGCCGCGTGGGCGACACCCCGGTCGAGGTCCGCGAAGGTCTCGCCCTCGTAGAGATCAGGGGCGTGCACCACGTGTCCGGCGG
>DATIBF010000091.1:0-8422 GCA_035457655.1 Gaiellaceae bacterium | reverse complement strand
AGGTGCCCCCACCGGCGTCGTGGCGCTCGAGCTCCCCGTGGACGGCGCCGATCTTCGGACGGTGCTGGAGGAGGACGAGCTTCTCGCCGGCTACGTCGCGGACGAGAACAACTTCTCGGATCTCGGGCGCGAGCTGGGGCGGGAGCTCGTCGAGGCCGAGGAGACCCCGCTGTGGGACGCCCTCGCGACCACGCTCGTGGAGGAGCGCTCGGGGACGATCTCGAACCCGATCGACTCGGTCGTCGTGGTCCTCAACTGGACGCCACCCGAGGAGGTCGCCGACGACGAGGCCGGCGCGGACACGGAGGCGACCGTCTCTTTCACGGACGGCCTCGTGAGCGGCCTGGACGCGAGTGCCGTGCCAGTCGTGGGCGTCGCGACCGCCGACGACCCCGAGGACGTGATCGACTTCTATCGCGATCGGGGACTCTCCAGCGTCGACAACATCGACAGCCTCGAGGGCCGCCTCGCGCTCGCGCTCCTGCTCGCCGGCGCCGAGCCCGGGCACTACGGAATCCGTGAGAGCGCGACCGACGGGTCCGTCCCACCGGTCGAGCCGGTCACCACCGAGAGTGAGTAGCTCCCCGCGGCCCGAGGGCCTCACCATCCTCGTCCCGGCCAGGGACGAGGAGGAGCGGATCGCCGACACGGTCGCCGCTCTCAGGCACGACTTCCCGGACGCAGGCGTGCTCGTCCTCGACGGACGCTCACAGGATCGGACCGCAGAGATCGCCGAGGCCGCCGGCGCCCTGGTGCTCCGGCTCGAGCGGCTCGGGAAGGGCGAAGCGCTCTCGGCCGGCGAACGAGCAGCTCCGGCCGGGCCCCTCCTCCTCGCCGACGCCGACCTGCGGGGGTCGCTTCTCCCGCTCGCGGAGAGCACATCCGACCTCGCGGTCGCGGCCTTCAGAACGCGCGTGGGAGGCGGCTTCGGGATCGCGAAGCGGGTGGCCCGGGGGCTCGTGCGGCTCCGCACCGGCGTCTCGACGCGCGAGCCGCTCTCGGGGCAGCGACTCGTGAGCGCCCGCGCCCGAGCGGCCTGTTTCCCCCTTGCCCCGGGCTTCGGCTGCGAGGTCCGCATGACGATCGACACGCTGCGTGCCGGCCTCACGCTCGATGAGGTCGAGCTCGACCTCGAGCACCGCGCCACAGGCCGCGACGCGGCCGGCTTCATGCACCGCGGGCGCCAGCTGCTCGACGCGGTCGTCGCCGCTGGCCCGCTCGGGATTAACCACCGCGGGCTGCGTCTGCCGCTGCTCGGCTGGACCACCCTCAGCGAGAGCGATCCCGGGATCACGGTGGTCACCCTGTTCGGCTTCATCGACGACGCCTACGGCGGACACCACCGCGGCTTCCGCGAGCACCTGCGCGCCGTCCGCACGACGGGGATCCTCAAGGCGGTCGGCATCCCGCTGGTAGGGCTTTGGCGGACCCGCAGCCTCAGCGGCGCGCTGCTCTTCGCCCTCTCGGCGAACCTCCTCAACCAGCTCGACACGCGGCCGGGGCGCTGCCTGAAGGCGTACCTCCTGGCCGGCGCGGCGCTCGGCGCCCCGCTCGGCAGGGCCGTCCTCCTCCTTCCGTACGATCTCAGGGAGAGGGCGATGCTCGGGGATGCGGGATCGAATGCGTTCGGGGCCGTGCTAGGCTTGAAGTCCGTGGACCGCTTCCACGGACGGACACGGTTAGCCGCGATCGGGGTGCTCGCGGGCCTCAACCTCCTCGGAGAGCGCACGTCGCTCGGACGCCTGATCGAGCGGACGCCCGGGCTGCGCGAGCTCGACCGGCTGGGGCGGCTTCCGTGAGAGAGCGCCCGACGAAGTACGTCTTCGTGACGGGCGGCGTCGTCTCCTCGCTCGGCAAGGGCATCAGCGCCGCGTCGCTCGGTCGCCTCCTGAAGGCGCGCGGCCTCCGCGTGCAGGTGCAGAAGTTCGACCCGTACATCAACGTCGACCCGGGGACGATGAGCCCCTTCCAGCACGGCGAGGTCTTCGTCACGGAGGACGGCGCCGAGACCGATCTCGACATCGGACACTACGAGCGCTTCGTCGACGAGAACCTCTCACGGAACGCGAACCACACCTCGGGCTCCATCTGGTACGCCGTCATCCGCAAGGAGCGGAAGGGCGAGTACCTGGGCTCGACCGTTCAGGTGATCCCGCACATCACGAACGAGATCAAGGCGCGGATCCGGCGCGTGGCGGAGGTGAGCGACACCGACGTCGTTATCTCCGAGATCGGCGGGACCGTGGGCGACATCGAATCGCTGCCGTTCCTCGAGGCGATCCGCCAGTTCCGCCGCGAGGTGGGCCCCGAGAACGTCGTCTACCTCCACGTCACCTTCGTGCCCTTCATCGAGACCGCGGGCGAGCTGAAGACGAAGCCGACGCAGCACTCGGTCAACGAGCTGCGGCGCATCGGTATCCATCCGGACGTGGTCATCTGCCGTTCGAAGGATCGGCTCTCGCGCGACATCCGCGAGAAGATCGCGCTCTTCGCCGACGTCGACCCCGAGGCCGTGGTCGCCAACGAGGACGTGAGCGACGTCTACCTCGTCCCGCAGGCGCTGCAGGCCGAGGGGCTCGACTCGCTCGTCGTCGGCAAGCTCGGGCTGCCGGATGTGGAGCCGGAGCTGGGCGAGTGGGATGAGCTGGCCGCGCAGATCGGGAGACGCAGCGGCGAGATCGAGATCGCTCTCGTCGGCAAGTACGTGAAGCTCCACGACGCCTACCTCTCCGTCCACGAGGCGCTCAAGCACGCCGGCATCCACCAGGGCGTCGGGGTGAACGTGCGCTGGTTCGACGCCGAGGGCATGAGCGTCGAGGAGGCTGCCGCCGAGCTCGAGGCGGTGGACGGCGTGCTCGTCCCGGGCGGCTTCGGGTCGCGCGGCTGGGAAGGGAAGATCACCGCCTGCCGGGTCGCGCGAGAGCAGGAGATCCCGTACCTCGGCATCTGCCTCGGGATGCAGGTGGCCGTCTCGGAGTTCGCGCGCCACGTCTGCGGCCTCGACGGCGCCAACTCGACGGAGATGGACCCGGAGACGCCGTACCCGGTCATCGACCTCCTGCCGGAGCAGAAGGAGATCGAGGACCTCGGCGGCACCATGCGCCTCGGCGCCGACGCCGTCGACCTCGTCGAGGGCACGAAGGCCCACGCGGCCTACGGCGACCTCGTGATCCACGAGCGGCATCGCCACCGCTACGAGGTGAACAACCACTTCCGCCCTGCGCTCGTCGAGCGCGGCCTGATCGTGTCGGGCACGTTCCAGGCCGGCCGGCTGGTGGAGGTGATCGAGCTCGCCGACCACCCGTGGTTCGTCGCGAGCCAGTTCCACCCGGAGTTCAAGTCGCGCCCCACGCGTCCGGCGCCGCTCTTCCGGGACTTCGTGGGTGCGGCCCTGGCGCGCGCCCGCTCCCGGGGGCGTGTCGCGGAGACTGCGAATCGCTAGCGCCCCCTGGGGCACCCCGTCCCACCACCCACTTTCGAGTCTAGTTCGGAAGCACGCACGAGTGGCGCACGGAGACGTGTCGAATGTGGGCCGTCTCGTCCCCAGCTGCGCCGCCTACAATCGCGCAGGTGACGACCACCTGGGCCTCCGACGTCCTTCCGCTCTTCCTCGAGCTAGCGGCCATTCCGAGCCCATCCGGGGAGGAGGCGGAGGTCGCCGCCCGGGTGCGCGCCTACCTCCGTGACCTGGGCGTCGAGGCGGAGGAGGACGAGGCCGGGAACCTCCTCGCCCGCCTGCCAGCGACCGCGGGCGAGCCCGGGCCGGCGATCTTTCTCTGCGCCCACCTCGACACCGTGCCCGTTGCGGGACCGATCGAGCCCGTCGTCGCGGACGGGATCGTCACGAACGGCGCAGACACCATCCTGGGGGCCGACGACAAGGCGGCGGTGGCCGTTCTGCTCGAAGCGGCGCGGCTCGTCCTGGCCGAGGGACGCCCGCACGCCGGCATCGAGCTGCTCTTCACGACGAGAGAGGAGACGGGGCTCGAGGGCGCGTTCGCGTTCGACGTGACGCGGCTGCAGGCTCGGCTCGGCTTCGTCTACGACTACTCAGGAGCGGTCGGCGAGGTGGTCGTCGCGGCACCGACCGGCCGTGCTCTCCAGGTCGTCTTCACAGGACGGCCGGCGCACGCCGGGATCGACCCCGAGGACGGACGCTCTGCGATCGTTGCGGCGGCACGCGCGCTCTCGGACCTCCGCCTCGGACGGATCGACGACGAGACGACCGCCAACGCCGGGCTCATCGAGGGAGGGAGCGCGCTCAACGTCGTGCCGGCGCGCTGCCGTCTCGCCGTGGAGGCCCGGTCGCGCAGCGAGCGGAAGCTCGCCGACGTCGTGCAGGAGATGCTGGACTCGTTCGCCTTCGCGGCGGCAGTCTCGGAGTGCGAGGTCGAGACGACGGTCGAGGAGAAGTACCGCGGCTATCGCCTCGCGCCCGACGACCCGGCGCTCGCTCTCGCGCGGAGGGCCCTCGAGCGCGCCGGTTTCGCGCCCACCGAGGTGGAGGTCGGTGGAGGAGCCGACGCCAACGTCTTCAACGAGCGCGGCCTCAACTGTGTGAACGTGGCCAACGGGATGGCGAACGTCCACACGGCCGACGAGCAGATCGCGGTGGCTGACCTGGAGGCGATGGTCCGCGTCACGCTCGAGCTCGTCGCCGCCGCGCGCGAGGCGTAGAGGCTCGTCGTGCCCGTCACGTTGCGGCGCGGAACGGTGACCGCCGTCTCGGAGCGACACGAGGGCCTGGTGCGGCTCGAGGTGGACGGGCGCCCGTGCGTCGCATATCCGGCCATGACCGGGCCGGTGGCTCTCGGCGATGACGTCCTCGTCAACGTCCAAGCGGTCGAGCTCGGGCTCGGAACGGGGGGCTACGACGTGTTGCACGCGAACCTCACGAGGGGCCTCGGCCTCCCGGGCGAGGAAGGGGCCCATGTCATGAAGCTCCCGTACACGTCGCTCCAGCACGCGGTCGGGCACGCGGAGGAGTCGTGGGTGGAGGAGCCGGAGGCGGATCTCGGCGGGCTTCCCGTCGTCTGCTGCTCGCTGCACAGCCAGGTCGCCCCCGCCTGCGCGGGGCTCGGGCGGGACCTCCGCGTCGCCTACGTGCAGCTCGGCGGGGGAGCGCTGCCGGTTCCTCTGTCCGACGCCGTGCGGGCGTTGCGGGGCGAGGGATACCTCCGGACGACCGTGGCCGTGGGGCCCTGTGTCGGCGGGGAGCTCGCTTGCGTGTCCGTGCCGTCCGCCCTCATCGCGTGTGCCGCCCTGGACATGGACGTTGTGGTGTCCGCGATCGGCCCGGGCGTGGTCGGCACGGGCTCCCGGTTCGGGCACGGTGCGGTCTCCGCGGCTCAGGCTGTGAATGCCACCGGCTCTCTCGGCGGAGCTCCCGTGCTCGCCCCGCGCGTCTCGGCCGCCGACGAGCGGGGACGGCACCGCGGGCTCTCCCACCACACACTCGCCGTGCTGGAGCTCGTTCGCGGGCCGGTGAGAGTTGCCTGGCCGGCCGGGCTCGACGTGCCGCCCGAGCTCGGCCCAGTCGAGATCGTCGACGCGTCCTCGTGGCGCGCCGAGTGCGACGGCCTGCCTCTTTCGCACATGGGAAGGAACCCCGACGAGGAGCCGTGGTTCTTCGCGGCAGCCTTCGGAGCCGGGCGACTCGCGCGGTCGCTGATCCGCTGACCTCTGCCTCTACGGCGAAGAACCCGTGCAAATCGCGCTGTCCGTGCACTCCGGTTCGGATATCGTTGGCCCGCGTCATGCGGATCGGCGTCGCCAACGAGATCAAGCAGGACGAGTACCGGGTCGCGCTCACGCCGGCGGGAGCCGGCGAGCTCCGGCAGCGTGGGCACGAGGTTCTCGTGGAGGCCGGCGCAGGCGCAGGGAGCGCGTTCCCGGACGGTGACTACGAGGCGGTCGGCGCCGGGGTGACGACGGTCGACGAGGTCTGGGAGACCTCCGAGATGGTGCTGAAAGTCAAGGAGCCGCTGCCCGAGGAGTACGGGCGGCTGCGGGACGGCCAGATCCTCTTCACGTACCTGCACCTGGCCGCCGACGAGGAGCTCACCCGAGCACTCCTCGCGAGCGGCGCGACCTGCATCGCGTACGAGACCGTCGAGACCGACGACGGCAAGCTACCGCTGCTCGCGCCGATGAGCGAGGTCGCGGGGCGCCTGGCGACGCAGATGGGCGCCTGGGCGCTGGAGAAGGCCCAGGGAGGTCGCGGCCTGCTGCTCGGCGGCGTCCCGGGAGTGCCGCCCGCGAAGGTCGTCGTCCTCGGCGGCGGCATCGTAGGCTACAACGCCGCGCTGATCGCGGTGGGCATGCAGGCCGACGTATGGGTGCTCGACAAGTCGGTCGAGCGCATGCGCGACCTGGAGATGATGCTCGACGGGCGGATCACGCTCGCGATGTCGAACCGGCTCGAGATCGAGCTCGCCAGCGCCGACGCCGACCTCATCATCGGCGCCGTCCTCATCCCAGGAGCGCGGGCCCCGAAGCTGATCACCAGGGAGATGCTCGGCGGGCTGAAGCCCGGCGCCGTGCTCGTGGACGTGGCGATCGACCAGGGCGGCTGCTTCGAGACGTCGCGGCCGACGACGCACTCGGATCCGATCTACGAGGTCGACGGCATCGTCCACTACTGCGTGGCGAACATGCCGGGTGCGGTTCCCGTCACGTCCACCTTCGCGCTCACGAACGTGACCTTGCCCTACGTCGAGGCGATCGCCGACCACGGCTTCCGGGAGGCGGTCGCCCGGGATCGTGCGCTCGCGCGCGGCGTCAACGTCGTCGAGGGGAAGCTGACGTACGAGGCCGTTGCGGACGCCTGCGGCCTCGACTTCACGCCGCTCGAGCAGGTCCTTCCGCTCGAGCCGGTCGTCTAGTGCCCCGTCGGGCACTGCACGCCCGCTTCTGCCCCGCGATCACGCGGCGCCTGAGACCACCCTCGCCCTGGTCAAGGCATCCAGCCTTGCCTGCGGCCGAGTGCGGACTCATGCTTGGTGCTCGCGACGTAAAAGCCGGGCACCATTGCCCGAAGGGCACTAACGGGCTTCGGGCTGCGACTTCGGCTTGAGATCGTCGTTCCCCGGGGAGATCTTGACGACCACCCAGGTGATGCCGGCCGCGATGCCGATGGTGCCCGCAATCCAGAGTGCCAGCCCGACGAAACCGAAGATCGTGTCCATGACAGCCGTAGAATAGCCTCATGCCACGCGCCTGCGTGATCGTGCTGGACGCGGTTGGTGCGGGCGAGTTGCCGGACGCGGCCGAGTACGGAGACGAAGGGTCGAACACCCTTGCCAACGTCGCCGAGGCCGTCGGCGGCCTCGACCTTCCCAACCTCGAGCACCTCGGCTTCGGGAACATCGAGGATCTCCTCGGCTGCCCGCCGATGGAGGGCGCGCCCGCCATCGCCGGTCGCCTGTTCGAACGGTCGAAGGGGAAGGACACGACGACGGGGCACTGGGAGCTGATGGGCATCGTTACGCCGGTGGCCATGCCGACCTACCCGCACGGGTTTCCGTTCGAGGTGATCGAGGAGTTCGCCCACCGGACCGGCCGCGGCGTCATCGGGAACAAGGCGGCTTCCGGGACGGAAATCATCGAGGAGCTCGGCGAAGAGCATCAGCGGACCGGAAAGTGGATCGTGTACACGTCCGCCGACTCCGTCTTCCAGATCGCCGCGCACGAGGAGACGATCCCGCTGGAGGAGCTCTACGAGGCGAGCGGGATCGCCCGGGAGATCCTCACCGGGAAGCACGGGGTGGGCAGGGTCATCGCCCGGCCGTTCGTCGGCGAACCGGGGAGCTACACGCGCACGCCGAACCGGCACGACTGGTCGTTGCGACCCCGGCAACCCAACTATCTGACGCTCGTCCGCGAGGCCGGCAACGAGGTTCACGGCGTGGGCAAGATCGGGGACATCTTCGCCGGCGTCGACATCGACCACTCGCAGCCGACGAAGTCGAACGCCGACGGCATCCGCCGGACCGAGACGCTGCTCCGTGAGCTCGAGTCGGGGTTCGTCTTCGTCAACCTCGTCGAGACGGACATGCTCTGGGGGCACCGCAACGATCCGGTCAACTTCCATCGCTGCCTCCAGGACTTCGACCGCCGGTTGCCAGACCTGCTTGACGCCTTGAGGCCCGGCGATCTGTTCATTCTCACGTCCGACCACGGCTGCGATCCGACGACGCCCTCGACGGACCACTCCCGCGAGCACGCCCTCTTCCTCGCGTACGTCGAGGGGCGGAACGCGGGCGGCGAGCGTCACGAGGGCGAGTTCGCAGACGTGGGCGCGACCGTGAACGCCTGGCTCGGCGGGAAGGCGCCGAGTCGAGGAATCCCGGGCGCCCCCGTCGTGCAGCCGTGATCCATCCCGCCGAGCTGATCCGCCGCAAGCGGGACGGCGAGGAGCTTT
>DATIBF010000090.1:0-14787 GCA_035457655.1 Gaiellaceae bacterium | reverse complement strand
GTCCACTTGGAGCCGATGATGTCGGCCGTGCAGGCGACCGCGCACTCCTCGTCGTGGACGGGTCGCATCGTGCGCATATGCGCATTGTAGCCCTGCGGCGGGTCAGTCCCAGGGCGGGGGGCTGTGCACCCAGCGGCCGCCGAGCATTGTCGCGACCACCTCGATTTCGCCGAGCTCATCGACGGGGGAGTCGATCGGGTCGCGGTCGAGCACGACGAGATCGGCGAGGTAGCCGGGGAGGAGCTTCCCGCGGCGACGCTCGTCCCCCGTGAGCCAGGCGGGCGCCACGCAGGTGGCGTGCAGCGCCTGCTTGACGGTGACCGCCTGCTCCGGCTGCCAGGCCTCGCGCTCGTCGAGCGAGCGCATGACGCCGGCCCTGATCCCGAGGAGTGGGTCGAGCTCCTCCACCGGGGCGTCGGAGCCGTTCGCCACGAGCGCGCCGGAGTCGATCAGCGAGCGGAAGGCGTACGCGCCGTCGGTCTTTCCTGCCCAGAACTGGTCGGCGAGGTCGCGGTCCGACGGAGCATGGCTGAACTGGACGGAGGCGGCGACGCCGAGCTCGGCGAAGCGGCCGACGTCCTCCGGGGCCAGAAGCTGGGCATGCTCGATCCGCTGGCGGAGGCGGCGCGGGCGCCACTCCTCCTGCGTCTCCGCGTAGGCATCGAGCGCCCGCCGGTTGGCGAGGTCGCCGATCGCGTGCACCGCCACGGGGAAGCCCGCGCGGGCACTGCGGCGGACGATCTCGACGAACTCCTCGTAGCCGACGATCTCGACGCCGGATCCGTCGAGCATGAGCGCCGTGCGCGAGCCCAGCGTCCCGTCGAGGAATGCTTTCACGTACCCGATCCTGAGCAGGTCGTCGCCGAGGCCGGAGGCGAGGCCGATGCTTTCCAGGCTCTCGAGCTGGTCCCACGGGAGCGACTGCCACACCCGCAGCTTCAGCGCGCCTTCCGCGCGAAGGCGCTGGAAGACCCGCAGGGCCCCCAGCCAGCCGTCCTTGTCGTGGACGGAGACGACGCCGCGTGAAAGCGCCAGCGGGATCCCTTCGCGGCAGGCCTCCACCATCTCGTCGTCCGTGGGCCGGACGTAGGTGTCGCGGAACTGCCAGGCGCACTCCTCCCGGAGGATGCCCGTGGGCTCGCCGCGCTCGTCGCGCTCGACCACGCCTCCGGGCACCTGCAGCTCGCCGTCCGCGAGCGCGAGCGCCGCCGAGTTGAGCCAAAGGGAGTGGTAGTCCTTCGACATGAGCGCGACGGGGACGTCGCCCGTGACCGGATCGAGCGCGTCCTTCGTCGGCTCCGTCGCGGGCGACCACTCGCCGCTCCTCCAGCCGAGGCCGCGCAGCCAGCGCCCGCTGGGCACGTCGGCGACGGCCGACGCGACGCGCGCGAGCGCCTCGTCGAGCGAGCCGGACCCCTCGAGCCGGACCTGGCGCTGCGCCAGCGACCAGGTCGGGAAGTGGACGTGCGAGTCGGTGAAGCCGGGAAGGACGCATCTCCCGCCCAGGTCGACGCGCTCCGGGCTCGCGAGCGCCGTCTCGTGCGTGCCGACGCCGCCTGCGATCCGCTCCCCCGCGACCGCGAGCGCGGCGGCCTTCGGAAGGGACGGGTCGAGCGTCCGGACGACGCCGTTCTCGAGGATCACGTCGCGAGGATAGCCCGACGCCCCCGGCGGCGGCAGGGAGCCGGCGGGGGCGTCAGGTCGGAGCCGGGCTGCGGTGATTCGCGACCCGGCGGAGGTCGGTTCGGCCTAGCGGGCGAACATGTCGGGGTTCTGCGCGACGATCGCGTCGGCGAGGGTGTCGCCCGTCGCGAGCATGTGCGCGTACGCCTCGCGGACGAGCGAGTACGACTCCTCGTATTCCCCGGCCGCGTAGGCGTCCAGCGCCCCCTTCAACTGCATGACGTGGGTCGCCAGGCCCGCCTGGAGCGCCTCCTGCGGCAGGCCGGTGGCCTCCGCGAGGAACCCGGAGAACGCACCGGTGTACCCCGTGAGGTTGTCGACCGCCTCCTGCTGGCCGGCCTTGTCCTTCCCGGCCAGGGCGACCGTGTAGTCGACGAAGAAGCGGATGTGGTCGCGCCAGAGGCTCGGGCCGTCGAGGAACTGCTCCGCGGCCTCGTCGCCGTAGACGGATCCGATCGTGTCGGCAAGCTCGACGGAGTTCGCGTCGAGGGCGGCAGCGGCCGCCTCGAAGTCCTCGGCGCCGTCGAGGCCTTTCTGGGTCGCGGCCACGGCGAGGAGCGCGTGCTCGCCGAGGAGCGAGGTGAGCGTGACGCGCAGGTCCGCCGCTGCGCTCGTGGCGTCCGCGTCGGCCACGGCCGCGTGGTCGGTCGTCGTCTGCGCGGCCGCCGGTCGGACGGACGCGTTGTCGTCGTCGTCCCCGCCGCACGCGGCGAGCCCGAGGGCCGCGCACGCGCCGACGGCGAGGAGCGCGAGGAGCGTTCTGAGTCTCATCGTCTCTCCTGGTCGGTGTGGTCTGGCACGGCTTGTTCGCCCGGCCTCCTCGAGCGGTTCACGGCCACCGGCGCCAAACCGGGCGGAGCCGCGCCGCGTATGGATCTCCGATGCGTCGTCTCTTCCTCGTCGCGCTCGCTCTTGCGCTCACGCCGGCCTGCGGCGGGGACGAGGCGGCCGACGAGGAGGGAGCGGAGCCTTCCGTCGGTGGAGCGGTCGTGGACGTTGCCCTGAGCGATTTCGCCATCGAGCCCTCCTCGCTCGCCCTGGACCCAGGTACGTACACGTTCCACGTCGTCAACGAGGGCGCGACCGAACACGCACTCGAGGTCGAAGGGCCGACGGGAGAGGAGACCGAAGAGCTCGGGCCCGGCGAGTCGGCCGACCTGACGGTGGATCTCGAGGACGGGGAGTACGAGGTCTACTGCCCGGTCGGCGACCACCGCGACCGCGGGATGGAGGGGACGATCGCGGTCGGCGGCGGCGGCGGCACGACGACCGACGAGACGACGACCGAGGACGAGGAGTCAGACTACCGCTACTGACGCCTAGCGGCAGCACCACTCGGCGACGCGGGGGAATGTGGTCGCGCCGATGCCGCCCGGGTCGAACTCGCGTCTCATGTCGGACGTCGCCTCGATGGCGCTCACGCCGGGAAGGCGGAGGAAGAGGAACTGGTCGGCTTCGGGCCAGCCGCTCAGGAGCCAGCGCCCGTTCGGGGAGAAGACGACGTCCTCGAGCCTGCCGTCGCCCCGCTGGAGCTGCTGCCCGGCGACGACGATCGTGCTCTGGCCGCTCTCCGGGTCGTAGGCCGTGAAGGCGAGGTCCCGCGTCCCGGGAGCGAAGGCTGCGTCGAGGACGTCGCGGCCCCCGGCCGTCTCGAGCGCGCCGGCCGGCCTCCCAGCAGCGCCGTAGAGCGGATGCCGGCGGCCGGCGGTGCGGACGAGCAGCACGCCGGCGTCGTCCGACCAGAGGAGCTGCTCGGGCGCCGCTCCGGGGTCGGCCGTCCAGAGCTCCTCCCCGTCCGCCTCGACGACGTGGACGCGGCCGTCCGTGGCGGCGTAGGCGAGCACCGTCCGGCCCTCGCCGGGTCGCCAGGCGGGCGCCACGGCGGCGACGCCCTCCGCGAGGAGCGCGTCTCCCTCGCCGTCGCCGCCGACGACCCGCAGGGTCTCGCCTTCCCGGTAGGCGACGTGGAAGCCCGGGCTCGGGGCCCAGCGCGCATCCGCGACGGGCGTCGGCCTCGTCACCGTCCAGCGCACCTTCCCGCCGAGGTCGAGCGCGACGACGCGGCGCTCCTCGGTCGCGACCACGAAGAGCGCGTTCGGGGAGAACGACGCGTCGTCGTAGTTCCCGAGGAGGCGCTTCGAGCCGTCCGGCCTGACGATCCACGGCCCCTGCTCGGAGACGACGAGGAGGCGCCCGGCGCTGGGCAGGCGAACGAGAGCCGGCGCCGCGCCCTCCTCGCCGGCGACCCGGTCTCGGATCCACCCGCCGACCGAGCGACCGGGCGGCGAGAGCGCCGCGGCCACGAGCGCGGCGACGACGGCGACCGCGACCAGGAGGCGGAGCTGGCGCGGGGGCGGCTCCGGCTCCCGCTCCGCGTAGGCTCCTCGCACGGCGGCCCACGACCGCCGCTGGGCCTCGAGCTCGTCGGGGACGCGCGCTGCGAGCAGGGCGTCCCGAACTTTCGCCTCGGTCATCGCTCCTCCGGCGGTCCGACTGCGCCCTGGAGAGCGTCGAGCCCTCGGCGCAGGCGCGAGTTCACGGTGCCTCTGGGAAGCTCGAGCATCCGCGCGATCTCCCCGGGCGTGTACTCGAGGACGTAGCGGAGGACGACGACGGCGCGGTGGTCGGGCGAGAGAGAGGCGAGGGCGGCGACCACGTCCTCGGGGAGCGGGGCGGCGGGATCTCCTCGCTCCTCGGCCGCGACCCCTTCGATCGCCTGGCCCGCGCCGACCTCGCGCCGCAGGGCGCGCGACCGCGCCCAGTCGATCGCCCGGTTGACCACGATCCGGTGCAGCCAGGGCCCGAACGGCCGCCGGCTGTCGAAACGGTCGAGGGCGCGCACCGCCGCCAGGAAAGCCTCCTGCGCGACGTCCTCGGCCCCGGCCGCGTCGTGTACCACGAGGAAGGCCGCGCGGTAGGCGCGGGGCCAGTGAGCGCGAAAGAGGGCCTCGAAATCGGAGGCCGACCCGGCCTGGGCGCCGCGCACCCAGGCGCGCTCGTCGCGGCCCGCGCCCGCCATCGCGTGCCGACTATACGAGCGGGCGCCACGGTACGGTCCATCGCTGCGGGATACGGCCGCGAGCCTTGCCCAGGTCCCCGCGTCGTCGTACGCTTGGAGGGCGATGCCTGCGTGCGCGAGCTGTCGCGGCGAGATCGAGGTGCGCTTCCGCTTCTGTCCTTGGTGCGGCGCCGCGCAGCGGGCGAAGGTCGTCGAGTTCTTTGCCGGGCACCCCGGCGTCGAGGACGATCCTGCCAAGGCCCTGCGCGTCTCCCGCTACCTGGGCGACCGGGACGAGAGCCGTCACGTCCGCTTCAGCGTCTGGGGCGGCGGAGAAGCGCCGCGGGCCGAGGCGGCCGTCTCGCTCGCCGACGAGGAGGCCGAACGCCTGGCGCGCTTCCTCGAGGACACCGCGCGTGTGCGCGGGCAGCCGACCACGGGTTAGGAAGCGCAACAGAGAGAGGGTGGGCCGGGGGCCCACCCTCTCCAAGTGATTCCTCTCTCGGGTTACGGATCGATGACGATCGTGCAGGTGTACGTGCCCGGCGCGAGGTTGTCGAGCGACAGTGAGATGTCGTCACCTGGTCCGGCCGAGCCGCTGGGAACGCAGTTGATCGTGGACGAAGTGCCGCCCGGGACCTACGAGTCGACGGATACGTCGATGTCGGTCAGCGGAGTGTTGCTGAAGCTGACCGTGTTACCGCCACCGCCCGCGCAGGTTGCCTCGGTGGTCACCGTGACGGTCTTCGCAGTCGCTCCGTCCGCGTGGTATCCGGCCGGAACGGTCTCCGTGACCGTGTAGTCGCCGACGAAGCTGCTCAGTACGAGCCCGTCGACGCAGGCCACGCCGCTCGAGTTCGTCACAGCGGTGACGCCGCCTGCCGGAAGCTCGCCACCGGTGACGGTGAACGTAACGCCCGGATGCGGATGGTCGCCCGGCCCGTCTGCCGCGTGCTTCCGCGTCTTCGTGATGATGATGGCGCCCTTCTCACGTGTGTCGTGGAAGGTGCACGTAACGGTCTCACCGGCGGAGAGACCGATCGAAGCGGGATCGCTGCCGTCGTCGCAGGCAGCGGAGACGAGGTTCCAGCTCGCCGGGACGGTCTCGGCCACGTCGTAGGTGCCCGGAGCCAGGTCGCCGAACGTTCGCGAGTCCTTGCCGGCTGCGCCGGCACCGGTCGTCGTGAGGGTGAACGGCGACGGCGTGAGCGTGCTCGAGGTGAAGCTGAACCCGCCCTGCCCATCGTCCGTGATCTTCTCCACGATGATGGTGCCCTTGGCCTGATTCCTGTACGTGCAGTCGAGGATGTCGGCTGTGTTGTCGATCGCGAACGTCACCGTCGCGCCGTTGATGCTGGGTGTCACTCCGGTACTGGCGCTGCAGTCGAGGCTGACAAACTCCCATCCGGTCGGGATGACATCCTCGACGACGGAGTAGCCCGAGCCGAAGAGCACGTTGTTGAACGTCTGCACCCCGTCGTCCTTGAGGGTGAACGTATTCGCCGTCGCGGGATCGGTGTTGAACGACTTCGTGTAGCCGAAATCCGTTGTGTTCGGATCCTCGTCGGGGATGGTCTGCTTTCTGATGATTACCGTCCCGCAGTTCGTGATGTTCACGGGACAGGCCGGATGAAGTCCTTCAGCTGCGACGTGAAGCTGTCGGACGACCGGCTCTTCAGCAGGAGTTGTTCGGCAAGAGCCTTCCGGTGTTCTTCCTGTCCGGTATCAGGGTCGAACCTTTCGACCGGGCCGCGGGCCTTCTCGTGGGAGCGGACGACTACATCGTCAAGCCCTTCGACCCCGACGAGTTCCTGGCGCGCGTACGGAGGCACCTTGCGCCGAAGGCCCGCCGGTCGGAGGCGCAGCCGACGGCGAACGGATTGACGGCCCGTGAGCACGAGGTGCTTCGTCTCCTGGCGGAGGGGCTCAATCAAACCGAGATCGCGGAGCGCCTCGTCATCAGCCCAAAGACGGTGGCCACGCACATCCAGCATGTCCTGGAGAAGCTCGGCGTCCACAGCCGGGCTCAGGCCGTCGCGGCTGCCCACCGCCGCGGGCTCAGCGGACCCTACTGAGCTGCTCAGCGAGCAGGCGGCGCACCGCCTGGGCGTGGCGCGCCGCCGCGGCCGGCGCGAGCCGGCCGGCCGGTAGCTCGACGACGAAGGACGCCGCGCCTCGGAGGCGGTGGTTCTGCCAGTTCGGGGCCGTCCCGTTGAGCCAGGGGATGGAGCGGTACGGCTCGCCCGCGAGACGCGCATAGCGCCGGGCCGCCGACCTGCTTCCGCCCCAGGCACGGACGAGGCCCTGCGGCTGGTGGTACCAGATCGTCACGTCTGGCCGGATGCGGAGCACCAGCCGCCGGGCCAGCCGGGTCTCGCGCTCCGACCACGGGCGCGGGCCCGAATACTCGGGATCCCAGCGGCGCCCGATCGGAGCCCAGTGCGAGCCGAAGTTGCGGTTGAGGTCGACGCCGCGCCCGTTCAGGCGGAGGTCGAGCCGCCGTCCGTCGGGGTTCAGGTTGTGCACGATCCAGAGGTCGAGCCCGCGCGGAACCGGGGTGCGGGCGAGCCGCCTCGTGACGTCGATGCCCTCGCACTCGTCGCCGTGGATGCAGCCGACGACGAGGAGCCTCCGGGCGCTCGAGAAGTCTCCGTAGCGGTGAACGCGGATCGGCCGACCCTGCTGCGACCTCCCGAGCAGGGCGTGCCATTCCTGCGCGGGCTCTGCCTGCGGCAGCGCGGCGAGGAGGGCGGCCGTTGCGTACGCAGCGAGCACCTGAGTCGGTACGGTACGGCCTCGCCTGGAGGTCCGGGACTCGACTCGGGCGCCCGCTCGTAGAGCTTCTCGTGCGAAGAGCGATACTCGTCGTCCTGCTGGCGCTCGTCGGTGCCGCGCCCGCGGCGGCGCTCGTCGACGCGGGCGGAGGCGCGGCAGTCGCCTGGGAGCCGCGGAAGCCCGAGCCCGCGGTCCAGTGGCGGCGATCCGTCTCCCTGGGTGAGCCCGCGGGCGGTCGCCTCGTGCGCGGGGTCAAGCTCCCGGCCGAGGGGGAGCACTTCTTCAGCTGGGACCCGCTCCTGCACCGGGTGCCCAACCGCGCCGGGCGGCGCTGGAGCAGCGACCGGCTCGTCCGCCTGTTGCTGCGCATCGTCGCCGAGTACGCCGCGGCGCACCCCGAGGCCCCCCGGGTCGGGATCGGCGACCTCAGCAGGCGCCGGGGCGGCCCCTTCGGGCCCGTCCACGCCACGCACCAGAACGGGCTCGACGCGGACGTCTACTATCCCCGCCGCGACGGTGCCGAGCGTCCCCCGCTCCGCGTCTCCCAGATCGACCGCGGGCTCGCACAGGATCTCGTCGACCGCTTCGTGGCCGCCGGTGTCGACCTCGTCTACGTCGGCCCCAACACCGGCTTCAGGGGCCCGCACGGCGTCGTCCAGGCGCTCTGGAACCACGACAACCACCTGCACGTGAGGATCCGTGCTACCACTGGCTGATCGCGGTCCGTACCGTCGCCACGTGGCTCCTGGTCGGGGCTGTCGCCGTCCTGGGGCTCGCCGCGGGCGTGGACGCGCTACGGGGCGGCGATGAGGGACCGGAGCGGCTGGCGACGGAGCCCGAGCCGGGCGCCGAGACGACGACCGCCGAGCCGGCCGAGCCGACGCTCGTGGACGTCCGGAAGGATCTCGACCGAGCCGGCGTTCCCCTCGGCGTCCTGACATACGCAGACGAGGACTGCCGGCTGCACAGCGTGACGCTCCCCGACCTCGGGCCGCACCCGGGCCCGGAGGGCCGGGCCTGCACCTTCACCTGGGTGTCCGGGAACCAGCTCTCGTTCGGCGAGGCGCCTCCCTCCCCGATCGGCGATCTGCGGCTTCGCTGCCGCCGTGGAACCGTGGGGCTGGCGCGCTGGAACGGCGGCCTCTATGCCATTGCTCCGGGGAGGTGCGGCCTCGCCTGGAAGCCCGACGGGACGCCCACCTTCCTCCACCGCGGAGAGCTCAGGCGCTTCGTCCCGTGCTCCCGTGCCGATCTGCGGGTGTTCCCCACGCGCTGCTCCCGGACGCTGCTTTCTCGCGGTGACCTGGAGCGGGAGCTTCGGCGGGCGGGGTGGAGGCGGTCTCGGTTCGTGCTCGAGGAGGTGCAATGGCTTACGGACAGCAGGGTCGCTGCGATCGTGCGAGCCTCCAGCGACGCCGGTGGCGACGACATCCTCGTTGTCTTCGAGGGCCGGCGGCTCGTGACTCCGACCGGCTTCGGCTACGAGAACCTCACGGCGCTGCGCCCGAGCCCCCTCGCCACGCACGTCACTGCGAGGGTCGCGACCGGAGGCCTCGCCGTCGTCGACCACGCGGGGCGCCCCGTCCGGCTCGCGATGATGCACGGGCGAGCCATCACGTGGTCGCCTGACGAGGAGTGGATCGCCGAGGCGACGGAGGCGGGCGTCTACATCTTCCGCACGGCGGATCAGAGCCCGATCTTCGTCAACCTGCCGATCGCGGCGTCCGACCTCGTCTGGCGCTGACGATGCGCCGCACGGTGACCTGGATCGTCCTCGCCGGCCTCGTGGCGCTCGGCCTCGCCGCTGCCGTCGACTCGCTGCGCTCCGGGCCGGAGCGGATCCGCGGATCGTCGGAGCCGACGATCACGCCGCTCGAGTCGGCGGCCCGGCGGCTCGCGATCGGACAGCTGCGCGAGGCGGGCATAAGCGGCGTGTTGACCTACTCGGACGACGAGTGCCGGCTGAGCGCCGTCTCGCTTCCCGAGCTCGAGCCGGTCCGGGCGCCGTCCTACCGGATGTGCCGGCCTGCCACAGGGACCGGAGGCCTCGGGGCGATGAACGGGGAGCTCGTCTGGGCCGGGCTCGGCTACGGCTTCGCCCAGGTGGTGCTCTCGCGGGACGAGCTCTCACGAGAGCTCGGACGGGAGCTCGGGAACGGGCCGTATCGAGCTCGTCAGGCGGCAGCGCTCGCGAAAGGGCGCTACGCGGTTCTCGCGGAAGGTGGGTCGGGACGGGTCGTCGCGATCTTCGAGGGAAAGCGCCTGCACCGTCTCGCAGCGCTCGATCTCGACGCTGGAGTGATCCGCCCGAGCCCGCGGGGACGGTACCTTGCGATCCTGAGCTCGGACCGCGGCGTTCAGGTTGCCGACCTGGACGGGCGAGGCATCTCGCTCCCGGACGTTGCTGAGCCGCATGCGATCGCGTGGTCGCCGGACGACCGGTGGACGGCGCTCGCGACCGAGTCGAAGCTGTTCGTCTTCCCGACCGCACGCACGGGAGGGCCGCTCATCGGCGTCCCGCTCGCGGTGCGGGATCTGGACTGGGGCGTGCCCGAATAGAATCGCGGTCGATGGGGTACGAGCCGCTCTCCGGCGATCAGCGCGAGATCCGCGACCTCGTCCGGACGCTCGCGCGCGAGCGCATCGCGCCCCGGGCGGCCGAGATCGACGCCTCGGAAGAGTTCCCGTGGGACATGGTCGAGCTCCTCCGCGAGCACGAGATCCTCGGGCTCCCCTTCGAGGAGCGCTTCGGCGGCACCGGAACGGGAACGCTCATGGTTCTCGTCGCCATCGAGGAGATCTCGAAGGCCTGCGCCACGACCGGCCTCATCCTCGCGCTCCAGGAGCTGGGCGCGCTCGCGCTCAAGAACGACGGCACCGAGGAGCAGAAGGAGCGCTACCTCCCGCGCCTCGCGAGCGGCGAGTGGCTGCCGGCCTACGCGCTCACCGAGCCGGGCTCCGGCTCCGACGCGGCGGCCATGCGCTCCGAGGCGAGGCGCGACGGCGACGAGTACGTCCTCAACGGCTCGAAGCGGTTCATCACCAACGCGGGCGTCGCGGGCCTCTACGTCGTCTTCGCCAAGACCGACCCGGAGGCCGGCCACTCGGGAATCTCGGCGTTCGTCGTCGAGGCGGACGCCCCGGGCTTCGAGGTCGGGCGGATCGAGCCGAAGATGGGCATCAAGGGCTCGACCACCGGCGAGGTCTTCCTCAACGAGTGTCGCGTCCAGGCCGCGAACCGGATCGGCGAGGAAGGCGACGGCTTCAGGGTCGCCATGCGCGTTCTCGACCGCTCGCGCCCCGGAATCGCCGCCCAGGCGCTCGGCATCGCCCAGGGCGCAACCGACTACGCGCTCGAGTACGCGAAGACGCGCGAGACGATGGGCAAGCCGATCGCGGAGCACCAGCTGATCGCCGCGAAGCTCGCCGAGATGGAGACGAAGTGCGAGGCCGCGCGAGGCCTCTTGTACAGGGTCGGCATGGCGATCGACGAGGGGGTCGAGCCGCTGACGAAGCTCTCGGCGATGACGAAGCTCTTCTGCGGCGACATCGCGATGGAGGTCACCACCGAGGCGGTCCAGATCCTAGGCGGCTACGGCTACATGAAGGAGTACCCCGTCGAGCGCATGATGCGCGACGCGAAGATCACGCAGATCTACGAGGGGACCCAGGAGATCCAGCGGATCGTGATCGCCCGCGAGATGGTGCGCGAGGCGCGCACCTCGCTGCTCGCCGGCGTCGGTTAGCCCGCGGCCTTCGCCGCGCGAAGCGACGCCTTGTGCGCGCGCTTCTTCGCCTGGTAGTCCGCCAGCGCCTCGTAGGAGTCGACGTCGCCGAGGGTCGGGAAGGTCGGCGCGACCTCCTCCCAGCCCGGCGGACGCACGCCGAAGCGCTTGCCGAGGATGGCGAGCAGCGAGCGCGCCTTCATCGGCCCGATTCCCGGGAGGTCGAGCAGGCGGCGCTCGAGGTCCTCCCCGGTCTCCGCCTCGAGCCAGACGCGCTCGGCGCGGCCGTCGTAGTCCTCCTCGACCGCCGCACAGAGCTCCTGCACTCGCCGCGCCATGTTGGCCGGGAAGCGGTGAATCGCCGGCCTTTCGCGGAAGATCCCCTCGAGCTCGCCGAGGTCGGCCCCGGCGATCGTGGCCGCGTCGAAGCTGCCGAGCCGGCGCCGGATCTCGAGCGGGCCGGAGAACGCCTTTTGCACGGTGACCTGCTGGTCGAGTACGAACCCGACCAGTAGCGCAAGCGGCTCTTCGGCGAGGAAACGGTCGGCCTCGTCGTCGCCCGTGAAGTAGAGGTGCGTCGGGCGGGTCGTCGCCATGCCGACGATTCTAGTCACGCATCCGTTTCACCTCGTCGCGCTCGTGGCGCAGCGTGCGCGCCACGTGCGCGCCTTTCCTCGCTAGCCTCGAAGGCGGGTGGTGGGAGAGGGGTGCCCCTCACGAGTTAAAGACGAGGGAAACCGCTCCGTCGCCCTGCCGCCCAGGGGTACGCTGGAGCCGTGAGCGCGCTCGCGCCCTTCAGCCCGGCCGTCCGCGGCTGGTTCGAGCGGACGTTCGAGGGGCCGACCCCGGCTCAGGCGCAGGGCTGGCCGGCGATCGCCTCGGGCAGGCACGTGCTCATCCAGGCCCCGACCGGCTCGGGAAAGACGCTCGCCGCCTTTCTCTGGGCGCTCGACCGCGCGCGTCCCGGCCAAGGCACCCAGGTCCTGTACGTCAGCCCGCTGAAGGCTCTGAACTACGACGTCGAGCGCAACTTGGGCGGCCCGCTCGCCGGGATCGGCTCCGAGCTCTCCGTAGCCGTCCGCACGGGTGACACGCCGCCCAAGGAGCGCGCGGCGATGCTCAAGACCCCGCCCGACATCCTCATCACCACGCCGGAGTCGCTCTTCCTCATGCTCACCTCACGCGCCCGCGAGACGCTCCGCAGCGTCAGGGTGGCGATCGTCGACGAGGTGCACGCGGTCGCCGGCTCCAAGCGCGGCGCGCACCTGGCGCTGAGCCTCGAGCGCCTCGGGCGCCTCGTCGGCGAGCCCGTCCAGCGCATCGGGCTCTCGGCCACACAGCGGCCGCTCGAAGAGATCGGGCGCTTCGTCTCCGGCGGTCGGCCGATCGAGCTCGTCGACGCGGGCAGTCGCAAGGAGCTCGACCTTCGCGTCGTCGTCCCGCTGGAGGACATGCGCGAGCCGGGCGAGGGCAACTCGATCTGGCCCTCGATTTACCCGGCGCTCCTCGAGCTCGTGCGGGAGCACCGCTCCACGATCGTCTTCGTCAACAACCGCCGTCTCGCCGAGCGGCTCGCCCTCCGTCTGAACGAGCTGGCCGAAGCAGAGATCGCGCGCGCACACCATGGCTCTCTTGCCCGGGAGCAGCGGATCGAGGTCGAGGAGCTGCTGAAGAAGGGCGAGATCCCGTGCCTCGTGGCGACATCGTCGCTCGAGCTCGGCATCGACATGGGCGCCGTCGATCTCGTCGTCCAGGTCGAGTCGCCGAAGTCCGTCGCTCGCGGGCTTCAGCGGGTCGGCCGCGCCGGGCACCGGCTCGACGAGGCCTCGAAGGGCCGCATCTTCCCCAAGTTCCGGGCCGACCTGCTCGAGTCGGCCGTGGTCGTCCGGCGGATGAAGGAAGGGCTGATCGAAGAGACGCGCGTGCCCCGGAACCCGCTCGACGTTCTCGCCCAGCAGATCGTCGCCGTGTGCGCGCAGGAGGAGATCGCGGTCGACGAGCTCCACGATCTCGTCCGAGGTGCGTGGCCGTTCCGGGACCTCTCGCGCCAGCAGCTCGAGAACGTCCTCGACATGCTCGCCGGTCGCTACCCGTCGGAGGAGTTCGCGGAGCTGCGCCCGCGAATCACGTGGGATCGGGTCGCGGGGCTTCTCCGCGGCCGCGAGGGAGCGCTGCGGCTCGCTGTCACGAACGCGGGGACGATCCCGGACCGCGGCCTGTTCGGCGTCCACCTCGTCGACGGTGGCGGTCGTGTCGGCGAGCTCGACGAGGAGATGGTGTACGAGGCCCGAGCCGGCCAGACGTTCCTCCTCGGCGCTTCGACCTGGCGGATCGAGGAGATCACGCGCGACCGCGTGCTGGTCTCGCCTGCGCCGGGAGTGCCCGGGCTCGTGCCGTTCTGGAAGGGCGAGGGCGTGGGGCGTCCGTACGAGCTCGGCGAGGCGATCGGCCGCACGGGGAGGGAACTGGTCGGACTCGTCGACGAGCATGCCCGTCAGCGGCTCGTGTCCGAGCACGAGCTCGACGAGAGGGCCGCGGAGAACCTGCTCACGTTCCTGCGGGAGCAGGAGCAGGCGACCGGCGTGCTTCCGTCCGATCGCGCTGTCGTCGTCGAGCGCTTCCGCGACGAGATCGGCGACTGGCGCCTCTGCATCCTCACGCCGTTCGGCGGGCGCGTGCACGCCCCGTGGGCGCTGGCGCTCGCCTCCCGCATCCGCGAGTCGCTCGGGCTCGAGGTCAACTTCATCTGGTCGGACGACGGCGTCGCTCTCCACTTCCCCGACTCGGAGTCCCTGCCCCGGTTCGACGAGCTCCTTGTCGGGCCCGACGAGCTCGAGGATCTGGTGGTCGACGAGCTCGGCGGCACCGCGCTCTTTGGGGCCCGCTTCCGCGAGAACGCGGCCCGCGCGCTCCTCATCCCGCGCCGCCGTCCCGGCCAGCGCACCCCGCTCTGGCAGCAGCGGCTCAAGGCCCAGGGCCTCCTGCAGGTTGCCCGCCGCTATCCCGACTTCCCGGTCGTGCTGGAGACGTACCGCGAGGTTCTGCAGGACGTGTTCGACCTGCCGGCTCTGCGCGGGCTCCTCGCCGCGCTCCGGCAGCGCCGCATCGACCTCGTCGAGGTGGAGACGCCGAGCGCGTCGCCCTTCGCCTCCTCGCTCCTCTTCGACTACGTCGCCACGTACATGTACGAGGACGACACGCCGCTCGCCGAGCGGCGTGCGCAGGCGCTTGCGCTCGACCGCGACCTGCTGAAGGAGCTGCTCGGGCAAGAGGAGCTTCGCGATCTCATCGACTCCGCTGCCCTCGAACAGGTGGAAGACGAGCTGCGTGGGTCGCCCCGGAGCGCCGACGGCCTGCACGACCTCCTCCTTCGGCGCGGCGACCTCGCCCCCGGCGAGTTCGACGAGGCGCTCGCGGGACCGCTCGAGGCCGAGCGCCGAGCCGTGCGCATCCGTCTCGCCGGCGGTGAGCGCCTGATCGCCGTCGAGGACGCGGGCCGGTATCGCGATGCGCTCGGCGCCATGCCGCCGTCTGGCCTTCCGGGCGCCTACCTCGACGGCGGCGAGGACCCCCTGGGCTGGATCCTCCGGCGCTTCGCCCGCGGCC
>DATIBF010000089.1:0-32473 GCA_035457655.1 Gaiellaceae bacterium | reverse complement strand
TCACGGCTCGCAAGGTCGACGTCGTCCACCTGCTTGCACCGGGCTCGTGCGTCGAGCACCGACCATTCGCCGATGCGGAGATCCGTGACGGCCGGTTCTACCTGTGCGGGACGCTCGTCGCGTAAGCGGCACGGGCGCCGGCGGAATCGCGTTTGCGCTACGGCGTCTTCTACGGTAACCCCGTCGACCCGGTTGGCACCGCCGTCCCCGCCCGCCAGTGGCCGATCGCGGGCGGCGGAGGCGGTGTCTGGTCGTTCATCCACCTGGAAGACGCCGCCGCCGCGACCGTCCTTGCGCTCGAGCACGACGGCCCGGCCATCTACAACATCGTCGACGACGAGCCCGCAACTACTGCCGTCTGGCTGACCGAGCTGGCGAAGGTCCTCGACGCAGACCCGCCACAGCCCGTGCCTCCACAGCAGGCTCGCGCTTTCGCCGGCGAGCGATCAGCCTTCTCGATGCCTACCGGACTGCCGAAGCACCCGACGTCCACGCGGTGGACGCTCGGTGGACACCGAACATAGCCCACGACGTCAACGTTGACAACGAAAAGGGCGGCTGAGTAGGGAGAAACCCGAAGCCCTCTGTCGGACTCGAACCGACGACCCCCTCCTTACCATGGAGGTGCTCTACCGACTGAGCTAAGAGGGCGCTCCGGCCCATCGTAGCGGCCTCTCCTCCGACCCGCGATAAGCTGCCCGCCGTGAGCGCGAACGCGACCCAGCCGCGCGGGATCCGGGCCTCCATCCGGCGGGTCGTCGCGCACGCGCGGTCGGTCTCGGAGCTCCAGAAGGAGCTCGCGGCCCTCGAGCTCAAGCAGAAGGCCTCCTCGCTTGGGGCGGGCGCGGCGCTCGGCGTCGCAGCGGGGATCATGGCGCTCTACGCCGTCGGCTTCGGGCTCGCCACCGCCGCCGTCGCACTCGCCATCGTGCTTGACCTCTGGCTGGCGCTCCTGATCGTCTTCGCCGCGCTCGTCCTGCTCACCGTGATCCTCGGGCTGGTCGCCAAGACGATGGTGCAGAAGGGGACACCGCTCGCGCCCGAGCAGGCGATCGAGGAGGCCCGGCTGACGAAGCAAGCGCTGAGGAGCGGACATGGCTGAGAACGGACGGAACGCCGAGGTGATTCGCACCGAGCTCTCGAGCGAGCGGAAGCAGCTGACGGACGCGCTCGCCGACCTGCGGGCGGACGTCCAGAGCGCGCGCCGCATCCCGATGATCATCGGCGGCGCGCTCCTGGCCGGAATCGCGGCGTTCGCGGCGTTCAGGGTCGTCCACGGACGAGGCGACTAGTCCTACCCCGAACGCGGGATGGTCCTAGCCCTGCGGCGGGATCCTGCGCTACGGGGAGGCGACCGATGCGAACAGTGCTCTCTCCCGATCCGAAAGGACCCGAGCATGCAGCACCTTCGCGTTCTCTCCCTGCGTATCGGCGTCACCGCCGCCCTCGTGCTCGCCGCGCTTCCGGCCGCCGGCTGGAAGTGGGGCGGCTAGCAGCCGCGCTCCACACGAGCTCCCCACCGACTGGCGCCGTCTCGGGACGGCGCTAGTCGCTCTTGAGGGCGAGAACCTCCGCGCGCTTCACGCTGTTCACGAACACCGCGACGACCTGCGGGTCGAACTGCGTGCCGGCGCAGCGCTCGAGCTCGGCGACCGCGTCCTCGTGCGCGACGTGCTCCTGGTAGATGCGGTCGCTCGTCATCGCGTCGTAAGCGTCCGCGACGAACAGGATGCGCGAGCCGAGCGGGATGTCCTCCCCGCCGAGCCCGTGCGGGTAGCCGCGGCCGTCCCAGCGCTCGTGGTGGTGGAGCACCCACGTCGAGACCGGCTCGACGCCGAGGGAGCGCAGCATGCGAAACCCGATCTGGGGATGTCGGCGGAGGACGAGGAGCTCGGCGTCGCTCAGCGCCCCCGGCTTGCGCAGGATCTCCTCGGGGATCGCCAGCTTCCCGAGGTCGTGGAGGCTCCCGGCGAGGCGCACGAGCTCGACCTCTTCCGCGTCGAGCCCGAGGAGGTCCGCCACCCGCGCGGAGAGCTGCGCGACGACATAGGAATGGCGGCCGGTGTAGGCGTCGCGGGCGTCGACGGCGTGCGCGAGGCTGGCGGCGGCCCTGAGCCGCGCCTCTCGGTCGGGCGCGTCGCCGAGCCCGGCGAACTCGGGGAGGTCTCCGAGGTCGGGGTGGTACGCGCGCACGCGCCCTTTTCCGTGCTCCTTGGCGAGGTAGAGCGCCTGGTCGGCGACCGTGACGATCTCGGACCTGTCGAGCCCGAGCTGGGGGTACGTGACGACGCCCGCGGACAGCCGGACGGCCAGCCCCGGCGCCGCTTGCAGCAGGCCGACGCGGCGGACGATCCCGTCCGCGACCGAGAGCGCCTCGCGCTCGTCGCGGCCGGGGAGGAGGAGGGCAAACTCGTCGCCACCGATCCGAAACGCCTCGCCGTCCTGGCGCAGCCTCCCGGCGACCTGGGCGAGCACGAGGTCGCCCTTCGGGTGCCCCAGCGAGTCGTTCACCTCCTTGAAGTTGTCGATGTCGAGGACGCAGACGCTGAGCGGGACGCCCTTGTCCTCGGCCTCCGTGAGGTCATGGTCGAGCCGCTCGTGGAAGTGGCGGTGGTTGCCGAGCCCGGTGAGCGGGTCGGTGAGCGCGAGGCGCATGGCGGCGAGCTCGCGGAAGACGGAGCGCTGGTAGAGGGCGATGGCGGCGAGTGGGCCGACGAGCGCCGCCGAGAGGAAGGGCGAGCGCTCCCAGAGCACGGCGAGCATCAGCGTGAGGGAGGCCATGATCGCGAAGGCGATGAACGTCGAGGCGACAGCGCGCCGAAGGAGCCGGAGGAACCCCTCGCGCGCCCAGCGGCTGACGACCGCGACGACGAGCGGGATGTTGACCGCGTAGAAGGCGGTTGCCGCCAGGCCGACCTCGAGCGCGAGCCAGCCGAAGCCCTCGTCCGGCACGGTCGCGCAGACCGCACCCGCCGCGGCGGCGCCGAGCGCATAGACCGACGTGTTGTAGAGGACACGGACGGGAGGCTGGCGGCGGATCACCTCCACGAGCAGCTGCGTGACGACGCCGACGACGATCGCGGGGGCCCAGCCGTAGACGACCGCGGTCCCGACGATGAAGACGGTGGCGAGGGACGTGCCGCCGACGGGCACGTTCTCGATCGGGACGGGGAACGCCTCCACGAAGGTGGCGGCGACGAGCAGGGCCGTCATGCCCGCGAGCGTCGTCGGCGCGGGCTCGACGGCGGCCAGCGCGAAGAGCGCGAGGACGGTGACGAAGGTGCCTCCGAAGACGACCGGCGCGACGATCGGGAGGAGCCGGGCGGTCTCCCTGGACACCCGGATCTGCCGCGCGTCCTCCGCGCGGGTCTGGGCGATCGTCTGCGTGCCGGCCATAGCGCCCCTTCTCTCGCCGACTCCGGGCCCGAGTCGGACAGGTGGCGCCGCAGAACTGCGTCTCTCTCTTCGATTAAGGCAGGGTTTCTCCTCGTGTCAAAGATTGAGGAGGGCTTGGCGAGACGTAGTCTGGCCGAGCCCTCCGAGAAGGAGGGTTTCGATGCTCTTTCACCAGGGCCGGTTGCTCGACCACGTCCACCTGCGGGTGCGGGACCTCGAGGCGAGCAAGGCCTTCTACACCGCCGCTCTCGAGGCCGTGGGCCTTCCCATCGTGATGGAGGGCCCCGGTTTCTTCGCCGCCGACGAGCTCTTCGTGAGCTCTGACGGCGACCCGACGAGCGGCCTCCATCTCGCCTTGCAGGCGGCCGACCGCGAGACAGTGCACCGCTTCCACGAAGCCGTGCTCGCCGCAGGCGGCCGGGACAACGGCGCGCCCGGGGAGCGGAGCTACCACCCGGGCTACTACTCCGCGTACGCGCTCGACCCCGACGGCAACAACGTCGAGGCCGTCTACCACGGGCCGAGCAAGCGCTCTGCGGCGTCCGTCGAGGTCGAGCCCGCCTGAGGCAGGGCCTGGCCTAGGCCGCGCGCCGGCACTCGGTCAGCTCCCGCCGGACAGCCGCGGCCTCGTGCTGGCGGTTGGCGAGCAGAACGGCGACGAGGCGGCCGTCACGCGCGTAGTAGCGGGCGGAGAACGACTCGGGAGTGCCTTCGAGGGCGACGCGGGCCCATCCGGAGCCGTAGCCAACGTGCTGCAGGCGCAGGCCGAACTGGTCGGACCAGAAATACGGCATCGCCTCGGCCGTCGCGCTGTGGCCGAGAATCGCCCGTGCGACGGCAGCGCCCTGAACCGCCGCGCTCGTCCAGTGCTCGGTGCGAACGTGCCGAGCCACGGACGGCCGCCAGACGGCGGCGACGTCGCCGCACGCGTAGACCTTCGGCCAGGCAGTCAGGCCACAGACGTTGGTCTCGACCGTCGCTCCGCCGAGGAGCTCGGCCGCCGGCTCGGCGCCCACGGCGACGAGCGCCGCGTCGCAGGGGACCTCGTTCCCGCAGGCGAGCGCGACCGCTCGAGGACGTTGTTGCGGGCCGGTCCTCAGCCCATCGACCCGGGCATGGACATGCAGGTCGACCCCTGCGGAGCGGTAGCGGTCGGCAAGGAGGCCTCCGACCTCCGGCCCGAGCACCGCAGAGAACGGCGTCTCGCCGGCTTCGAACAGGGAGACCTCCACACCGAGCTGCCTCGCTGTCGAGGCGACCTCGGCTCCGACGAAGCCCGCGCCGACGATCGCCAGGCGTCGACCCGGCCGAAGGATCTCACGGAGAATCTCGGCGTCGGTGCGACTCCGCAGAGCATGCACGCTAGGTCGTCCCTCGAGTGTGGGCAAGCGGCGGGGACGAGCTCCCGTCGCGAGGACGAGAGCGTCCCAGCGGATTTGGCCGGCCGACGTGAAAGCCAGCCGGCGCCTGACGTCGATCCGCTGGACGCGGGTTCCGAGGCGGAGCTCGATCTCCCGCTTGCTCCAGAATCCGGCGGGTCGCAGGTCGATGTCTTCGCGCCGGCCGGCCAGGAGCTCCTTGGAGAGGGCTGGGCGCTCGTACGGCGGGTGTTCCTCCTCGCCGGCCAGGACGACCTCGCCCTCGAAGCCCTCCGCCCGGAGCACCTCCGCACAACGGCTCCCCGCGAGGCCGGCGCCGACGATCAGAACCCGATCCGGCGTCACGCGGCCTCCTGTCCCTGCTCGTCGAGGAGGGCGATCGCCCCCATCGGGCACGAGCGGGCGGCTTCGAGCACGGCTGGCACGTCGGACTTCTCGAAGAGCGCGACGGCGATGCCGTCGTCGCCGATCCGGAAGAGCTGTGGTGCTGCGTCGACGCAGGAGCCGAAGCCGCTACAGAGCGACCTGTCGATCGCGATTCGGAACATGTCGGGGACCTCCTTGGGTTGGTGGGACGACGAGGCGCCAGGCGAGCGCTCCGAGCACGGCGCCGACGGCGGCGCCGTAGAACGCCAGCGCCCAGGTGCGCCCGCTGTCGGTTCCGGCCGCGAGGCCGTGCAGCGTGGCGAGCGCGAAGACGAGGTAGGTGAGCCAATGCAGCGCGCGCCATGCCTTCGCGCCGATCCGCCTGCGCACCGAGAAGGAGAGGTAGATCACGACCATGAGCTCTGCTGCGAGGACTCCGAGAGTGGTCGCGACGGGCCGGTAGGGGGAAACGCCGGGAACGAGGAGCGCGCCCAGGCCTATGTCGACCGCGTCGTCAGCCACGAGCGCCGCGCCGTGGAGCGCGAGCGCACCGAGGCCGAGCAGCGCGAGGAAGCGGTGCACGTCCACGACCGCTGCCGGGCTGACCGAGCTACCGAGCGGACGAGACTTGACCACGAGGCCGAGGACGACCGACGCGGCCAGCAGCGCGTAGGCGACGAGCCCGCTCGAGCGTGCCAGCAGCCAGAAGGTGGGGTCGCTCTTCACGACATGCCTCCCGCGAGCACCGTCCGACCGTCCAGCGAAACGAGGACTACCGGGATTCCGAGCGCGTCGGCCTCGGCGGCGGCGGCCTCCAGGTCTCCGGCCAGGAAGAGCGCCTTGGCGAGCACCTCCGCGTCGAGCGCCGTTGCCGCGACGGCTGTGACCCGAAGAAGCTCTCCCTCGGCAGGCCGCCCGGTGGAGGGATCGATCAGGTGGTGGCGCTCACCGTCGTCCCCGGCCCACCGGCGCCGGTCGCGTCCGGAGGTAGCGACCGCTCCGTCGCTTAACTCGAGCGTGAACGTCCCGTCGGAAGTGTCCACCCCGACGTGCCACGGCATGCCGGTCACCGCGATGTCTCCGCCGGCGTCGACGAGGGCCGGGCCGGCGCTGCCGAGGATTCCGAGGGCCCGGTCGACGGCGTAGCCCTTGGCGATGCCTCCGAGGTCGAGCCTGACCCCGGGGTCGAGGCGAATCCGCGCCGCGGCGCGATCGAGCTCCACGCCGCCGCCGCACGCACTCCCGACGAGGACCGGGACACCGCCGCCTGCGGGGACGAGCTCGAAGCTGCGGTCGTACCCGGCCGCGACGAGCGCGTCGTGAACGGTCGGGTCGAACCTGCCCGCGGTCAGTTCGCGCGCCGCGAGGGCCGCGTCGACGACCGCGAGCAGGTCCGGGCCGGCCACGAGCTCGCCGTCCCGGTTGAGGCGAGCAAGCTCGGAGCTGGGCAGGAAGCGGGAAAGCAACGCCTCGAGGCGGTGGAACTCGTTCGCGGCGGCAGCGAGGAGCTTCCCGGCGGCAGGCTTCGAGCGCAGGTGCAGCTGAATCTCGGTACCCATCGCGCGAAACGCGTGCCGCATCACGAGGTCCGCGTCGTCGCGACCGGCGCGGCGGTCACGATTCGCACAGCAGGAGCGGCCGGGGGCGGCTGCTCCGCCCGGCGGGCGAGGATTCGGTGGACGAGCCTCGCGTCGCGCCTCAGACGCTTGCCATACTCGGCGAGGGCTGCGGCGGTCTGATCATGCGCCGCCGACACGGCAGGCGGCTCGGCGGCTCCCCAGGGCTGCGCCGCGATGCCCGCCCAGGCCACGAAGAGCCCGAGGATCGAGAGCGCGAGAGCGTACAGGCGCGCGACGTGGCTAGTCATCGTCTTCCTCGTGCTCGTCGTCTTCGCGCTCGTCGTCGTCCTCGTCGTCGTAGGCCGGCGCAGGAGCCGGAGCCGCGGCGACGCGCGTGACGACAGCGGCCGGAGCCGCCTTGCGGGTGGCCGGCTCCGCGGCGAGCTGCTTGCGGAGCTTCGCCTCGAAGCGGTCGAGGTCACGGAGTCTCGTCTCCAGCGCCGAGGCGGGGAGGGCGGAAGTCGCCGTCGCCGCCGCCGGCTGGCTCAAGTCGACCGTGCGGGCGAACGCCGTGACGCCCGCAAGCGCCGCCGCGGCGAGCAGGACGACGATGAAGAATATGTGCTTCCGGGCCATCGGAGGCCTCCTTCGGTCTTTGAGCCGACCGTAGGCCCAGGACTGTTGAGCGCGGGCGAAGCGACGGTAAGGAGTCGCTTTACCTTGGGTGAGAGTTCAGTTTCGTCCGCAATCCGATTGGGCGGCGCCGTGGTAAGACTGTCGGGCCACGCCTAGCGTCAGCGATCCACTCCCCGCGCCCCTCGCCGAGCGGTTCCTCGCGCTCCGAGCGGCCCTCGACGCTGCCATCCCGACAAAGCAGCTCGACCGGAACCTGCTCGTCGGCACGTGGAACGTCAGGGCGCTGAGTGACGTCACCGACAAGTGGCGGTCGGAGAAGGGGGACGAGCCCCTGCGCGACGTCTTCGACATCCGCTGCATCGCCGAGATCGTCTCCCGCTTCGACGTCGTCGCCGTCCAGGAGATCCGCGGCAACCTGACCGCGCTGCAGACGGTGCTCTCGGCGCTCGGCCCCAACTGGGCCACGATCATGACCGACGTCACCCGGGGCAAGGCGGGCAACAACGAGCGCATGGCCTTCCTCTTCGACCTCCGTCGCGCGCGGCCCTCGGGGCTCGCCGGGGAGCTCGTCGTCGCGATCGAGACGGCGACGAGCGTATCCGCGGGCGGACTGGACCGGCAGTTCGCCCGCACGCCCTACGCGGTCAGCTTCGCGGCCGACCGGACCCAGCTCACCCTCGTGACGCTGCACGTCCTCTACGGCGAGGAGAGCGCGCGAGCGGCGGAGCTCCGCGAGATCGCCGCCTGGCTCGCGCGGTGGGCGCGGGAGGAGCGGCACTGGAACCAGAACCTCATCGCGCTCGGCGACTTCAACATCGACCGCCGCGGCGACCCGCTGTACGAAGCCTTCACGTCGTCGGGGATCGAGCCGGCGGCGGAGCTGAACGATGCGCCGCGGACGATCTTCGGCGACCCAGGGGACGAGAAGTTCTACGACCAGATCGCCTGGTTCACGGACCCGGGGCGGGGCCCGATGCTCACGCTCCAGGCCTCCTCTGCGGACTACTTCGACTTTGTGCCGCGCCTCCAGGGCGACCTGACGAAGCTGGCGCTCTCGTGGAAGCTGTCCGACCACTATCCCCTCTGGGTGGAGTTCTCGGTGCGTTGAGCGAGGCGATGGCGCACGGGGGGAAGTCCCTCAACCGTCTCGCGGCAAGCGCGACGACCCACTGCTTGACCGGCTGCGCGATCGGCGAGGTCCTCGGCTTCGTCATCGGGACGGCGCTCGGCTGGGGCGACCTGGCGACGATCGCCCTCGCAGTCGTGCTCGCCTTCTTCTTCGGCTACCTGCTCACCAGTATCCCGCTCGTACGCTCGGGGCTCTCCCTGCGCGAGGTCGTGCCGATCGCGCTGACGGCCGACACGATCTCGATCGCGATCATGGAGACCGTCGACAACGCGGTCCTCCTCGTGTACCCCGGGGCGATGGAGGCAGGGTTGGCCGACTTCCTCTTCTGGTGGAGCCTCGCCTTCGCGCTCGCCGTCGCCTGGGTGGTGACGTTCCCGGTGAACCGCTGGCTGATCTCACGCGGCCGCGGTCACGCCGTCGTCCACCAGCACCACGCCCACTGAGGCCCGGTTCAGCCCGCCGTCACGCGTCGATCCCGTGCCAGGGCGTGACGAGGACCTGCCGGGCGCCGGGACGGCCGCCGAGGTGGAGCAGGCGTGTCTCGACGTTGTTCGTCAGGTCCGTCTCGAACAGCGCCCCGAGCGGGTTGACGTGGATCCGGGCGTAGTACCAGCCGTTGGGGAGGTTGGTGATGTTGAACGACTGGCCCGGCATGAACTGGAAGTACGTGTCTCCCCAGCCGGTCTGCAGCACCTCCCGCACCCAGAGCGCCCCGCGGTCGCCGCAGGCGGTGAAGAGGTCCTCGCCGGGCCCCCAGCTCGCCCGCTCGACCGTGAGGTCGATCGGGTCGGTCGGGGCCAGGCAGTACGCCTGCTTCCGGCTGCGCACGACCTCCATGTCCGCCACGTCGTGGAGCGTGAAGCGTGCGAACTGGAGGAAGTGCCAGTGGTCGTGCGCGGGATGCGGGTGGTAGCGCATCTCGCCCACCGGCGCCCTGCCGACGACGTTGCCGTCCTCGTCGCGGAAGTACTGATAGGCGTCCATGAGCTCCTCGCCGGACCGGCGGAAGCCCTCGACGACGAGCGGCGCCGGGCCGGCGTTCCACGGAGTGGCGGCAAACCCGAGGAAGTCGCGGGACCCCGATCTGAAGGTCGTCATGTTCCAGAGCGGAAGGGCGACGAGGTCGGGGAGCGTCGCCGGATCCGGGTCGGTGACGTCCGGGACCGCGGCGCTCACGGCGCTTCTCCGCCCGCTGGGGGGCGCCGGCACGACGATGCCCCCTCCCGACCCGCGTGCGTTCCTGACGGTCACCTCGAAGGTCACGATCCCGTCCGCGTCGGAGATCTCGAAGAGATCGCGATAACGCTCCGCGATGCGGACGGTGACGGTGAACTCACCCGCGCGCGGAAGTCGGATGCGCGGCGTGCCGAAGTCCCCGCTGCCCAGCGCCCTCCCGGCCCATCCGGCGTCGATGCCCCAGACCATGCCCTTCGTGAACGGGGAGAAGGAGCCGCAGAACGGCGGGTAGCGCGGCAGCACCGGCCCCGTGTCTTCGACCCGCTGGCGCTCCCAGCCGTTCGGGCAGAAGCGGAAAGGCCTCGCTGCGACCTCTTGCCCCAGGGAGTCCGTGAAGCTCACCTCGACGAAGTCGGCGAGTCCGGACCAGCCCCGCAGAACGTCCTCGGGCAGGTCGCGGAGAACGGCCCCCGTGGCGGAGTCGACCTGGACGATGTCGACGGGCGTGTCGTAGTCCAGCCGCGTGACGCGAAGCTCGAAGTCCCCTCCGGTCGCCGCGATCCAGGTGCGAAGGTCGAGCTCGACGCGCTCTCCGAAGCGCCAGAGCGTCAGCTCGCCGGCGGGCCCGATCAGCCGCAGGCTCGGGGTCGCGCTCTGCGCGGGAGCCGCCGACGGCCAGCCGACCGTCGCCAGGGCGATGAGGACGAGGAGGACGGTCAGGTGGTGTCGGCGCGGGGCGGTCATCGCTCTTTCTCCTTGCTCGCGGGCCTCAAGCGTACGGTGTTTGCCTACGCGCGAGAATCCCCCAAAGGTCCTATTTCCTTCGACGGTCCAGTGGGCCGGGAAGTTCGGACCTAACGAATCGCTCACACCCGGTCCCTACGGTGCCCGGAGCCCGTTTCCGCCCAGTCTCCAGAGAGGAGTCATCGCCCATGCTCCTGCGCCGCCTGGTACCTCTGCTCGCCCTCGCCCTGCTTGCGCTGCCCGCGCCGGCGGGCGCGGCACTCCCGGAGGAGGCTGTTCGGACCGACGGGGGCGCCGGGGCAGGGACGCAGGCGTCGACGGCGGCGGCAAGGCTTGCTCCGGGCAGGGTGATCCGAACGCGCCGGAGCTGGGCGTGCACGGGCCGGCTCCGCCGTTACGGCAGGCTGCCGATCAAGGTCGTCTCGAACATGCCGAACCCGGGGAACGGCGACGCGATCCGCCTGATCGGCTGCCGCGGGGACGGCAACCGCCGCACCGTCGACCTCATCCTGGACGTGAACGGCAACGGCGGCGGCCGCGGCACCGCCTTCGACGCCGTCAAGATCGGCCAGGACACCCGCGACCTCGTCGTGACGGGCGACGTCGAGTGCGGCCGGAGGCACACGAACCCGAGCATCCACCAGGACACCGTCCAGGTCGGGTCCGGGCGGAACATCGTCTTCCGGCGGTTCACCTCCGGGAGCCCGCGAAGGGGCCGCTGGACCTGCTGGGGTGCCGGCGGCGGGTGGTTCATCGCCTGGAGCAACGGCGGCATTCCGAGGAACGTCGTCTGCAACCGCTGCCGAATCGCGACCTTCAACCAGGCGATGCGGCTCCACGACTCCGTCCGCTCCGGTGCGAGGAGGTCGGTCTTCGGCTTCAGCCGCTCGTACGGCATCTTCATCGGCCCGCAGGCGCGGCAGCCGGTGAACGAGCGCAACCGCGTGCGACGCTACTAGGAAGTCCACCCAGGTAGGGTTCGGGCTCGAGGACGGGGACCGGGTCACGCGTCGAGCCTGGACCGTGCGGTCTGGAAGAAGGGGTCGCTGTGGCGATCGCGTCACGGGAAATGCGAGGCGGTCGAAGCGCTGGAGCACGGCAGAGCCGTGCGCTCCTCGTCGCGCTGGGCGCCGCTGTCTGGCTCGCCTGCTTCCCGCCCACGGTTCTCGGGGCGACCGCCTACGTCGACCCTACGCAGGGATCCTCTCTGTTCTATGTCGCCTCGGCGGGCGAGGCGAACCAGGTCGAGGTGACCCGAGACGGTGCGGGCACCACGATCCGCGATCCGGGCGCTGTGATCACGGCTGGGTCCGGGTGCACGTCCGTCAGTCCAACCGAGGTCTTTTGCGCCGGTTCGGACACCGAGGCGGCACGAGTCGTTCTCGGTGACGGTGACGATGCCGCCGCTGTCGTCGAGGGTGGAGGAGTCGTCGTCCTGGGCGGGCCCGGCGGCGACGAGCTGAACGCCTGCGAGACCTGCTCCGCGCTCCTCTCCGGCGGAACCGGAAACGACATGCTCACGGGCGGCGATCAGGCAGGGCTGCACGGCCAAGAAGGGGCTGACACCCTCATCGGCGACGCAAGCCTCCACGGTGGCCCCGGGAGCGACAGCCTGACGGGCAACTCCGATCTGCGCGTCATGGACGGCGGCCGGGGCGATGACACGATCACGGGCGGTGATCTCGGCAACCACATCCTGCCGGGGAGCGGAGACGACACGATCGCCGCCGGCGACGGGGACGATCGCGTCGTGCTCGACAAGGGAGAGGACAACGTCGACGGCGGTCCGGGCCGCGACTCGGTCGACCTCTTCAGACTGTGGGTGCCGCTCATGGTCGATCTCCGTAGGGATCGCGCGATCGTCGGCGGGCGGAGAAGTCTGAGGATACGGCTCGTCAGCATCGCCGACGTGAGGGGAACGGCCCGCTCCGATCGGCTCATCGGCGACGGGCACGACAACGTCCTGGACGGAGCCGGGGGCCAGGACGAGCTCGTCGGGAACGGAGGAGACGACGTCTTCCGCACGGGCGACGGCGTGGTCCGTCCGGCGTCCTCCGGCCTCGACGATTTCCTCCGCGGCGGGGCAGGCGACGATCTGCTCCAGGCAGGCCGTGGTGACGACTTCCTCGAGGGAGGCTCCGGGGAGGACCGACTCGAGGGGCAAGCCGGCGACGACGTGATCCTCGCCCGCGACGGCGCGAGCGACGTCGTGCGCGGCGGCCGCCAGCTGGACCGGGCGGGCGTCGACGCCAGTCTGGACGACGTCCGGGACGTCGAGATCTTCTTCTAAGCGGTGCGAACGGGAGTCGGTCGGGAGCCGACGCTGGGCTCTTCGCAGAAAAGAGTCGGAGCGCGGCGCTCGTGGCTTGCGGCAACACGAGCGCCACGCGCTCCGACACTATTAGCCATCGGCCGCAATGGTCCGCACCTTGAGCCGTAAGGCATGCCCGGCTAGAAGTCGAAGCGATGATCTCAGCATGGCGCTTCGCCAAGCTCGCGGTGGCGGAGGCACTGGCCGCGACGCTCGCGCGTCAGTTCGTCGCGGAACGCCATCAAGCCCGGAGACGGCTGGTCAGCGATCAAGCTCGAGGCACCGACCGGCGAGGTTGGCTTGCCCGACGCGGCGATCTACGGCCTCGACCTCCGCGTCTCGCAGCGTGGTTCACCCGTCGGACGAGGCGGCGCGAAGCTGGTTGTCGACTGCCGCTCGGGGCTTCTCGTGACGTGGGTAGGCACCGCGTACGGCCCACACGACGTCCGCGCGAGGCAGACCTAGCCGCTCCGAATCCGCGGCGAGCTCGACCCGGCTCCCCAAGCCCGGCCAGCGGGAGGACACGCCCCATGGCGCGGGACGGCCGAAGCATGGATGCCGTCGTCGCTCCGCCACTTCGTGTGCTTTCCGCCTTCGGCGACCTCGGTTTAGGAAACGATTGGCGAAACGGCCTACGGAATCGCTCCATCGTGGCCGGGTGCGTGGACGAGCTCACCCCGGTCACGCAGGCGCACGTACTCCGAGGGCGACATCACGACCTTCACGGTGCAGGATGAGCCGTTGCACTCACAAAGGAAGGCTCCATCCTCCCCCGCAACTCCCCACAGCACGTTGTAGATGTGGTCATTGGCCGTCCGGGAGACGCTCTGCTTGCGGCTGTTGGTCTCCACGACCTCTCCTTTTCTGCCCTCCAGGCCAGATTGGCCAGGTGGAGGGTCAAAGAGGTCGGCGAGCGTTGGGTACGTCGAGTGTAGCGCGCGCGAGCAGGTAACGAATCTGAGCGCCGAGGCGGGAGGATTCGCCCCTGGGGTTAGGGAAGCCCGTGGCGGGCTTTCCCTGCGACTCCCTGAATCTCAGAGACGCCTCCGCATCCTGCGGGTCGAAACTGCCCGAACCGCGGCGCGATGTCGCCAGCGATCGGCCTCCATGAGATAGGGGCGGGCCCTCGCTGCGGTGGGGGCTCGTCCCCTCGACTGAGCACGCCGGGGGCTGGAGGCGTGTGCTGCGGCCTTCACACGCCCCCTCCGACCCCAGAAGGGTCTTTGCCACCCGGCTTCTCTAAAGACGATGCCGAGGCCTACTTGTTGAAGCAGCGCCGGAGGGAACTACGCTCGTCCGTCGAGGTAGGCGTCGAGCGGCGCGTCGAGGTCGAGAGCCACGGGACCCGGAGCCTCGAGCTCGCGGGGGCTTTGATGGACTCCTCCATGGTCGCGCAAGTCGGCGCTGTTGTCCAGACTGACATTTCCTGTCGCAGCGCGACAGGTTGGGGCCCGCGGCTGTACGTGAGAGCACGTTCGAATGGGAGATAATGGGCTCGGCGCCGTGCGATGCAGCGGCACGTCGCGGAGACGCAACGCGAGGGCCGACGGCCCGATGCGGCACTCGAGCATCACGAACAGCCGCCGCCGGTGTCTCGCCCGCCGCGCTCATGGCTCGAGCCGGGCATTTCCGACTTCGCGACGACGCAGCTCTACATCGACCTCGCCGGCGAGACGTTCCGCGAGGAGACCGAACCCTCGAGCGCCGTCTCGGCCTCATCGCTCCGATCGCCGACGAGGGCGAAGGCCGTTTCCAGTAGGGAATCCCGGTAGAACTGAGGCCTACGCTCGCCTCGAGACGTGCGAAAGCCCCGCGTTTGCGGGGCTTTCTCTTGCAGGGCCGCCAGGACTCGAACCTGGAACCCCCGGTTTTGGAGACCGGTGCTCTGCCAGTTGAGCTACGGCCCTCGGCGAAGAGGCATTGTACCGGGGTGCGCCGGAGGCCCCTTGGAGCGCTCTTCGCCGTCCTCGCCGTCGGGTTCCTCGTGATCGGCGCCTTCGCCGCCGACGCCGGGGGCGCCGCCTGGGTGATCGCCGCCGCCGCGGTGTTCATCGGCGTCTGGATGGGGGAGCTCGCCTACAAGGCGCTGAAGTAGGAAAACCGCCGCAATCCCGCGAAAGCCGTCCTTCCTTCTATCCTCTGCGACGATGGTCGAGCGGCCTGACGACACCCAAGCTCTTTGGCGGGAGTACAAGCGCACCGGCGAGCAGGCCGCGCGCGACCGGCTGATCCTCACGTACGCGCCGCTCGTCAAGTACGTCGCCGGGCGGCTCGGAAGCGGCCTTCCGGCCCACGTGGACGAGGGTGACCTCGTCTCCTACGGGCTTCTCGGCCTGATCGGGGCCATCGAGCGGTTCGACCCCGAGCGCGACATCAAGTTCGAGACGTACGCCATCGCCCGCATCAAGGGCTCCATCATCGACGAGCTGCGCTCGATGGACTGGGTGCCGCGCTCGGTTCGCGCCCGGGCGCGGGACATCGAGCGGACGATCGCGCAGCTCGAGGCCAAGCTCACCCGCGCGCCGACCGACGAGGAGATCGCCGGGTCGCTCGGCATCACCGAGGACGAGTTCCAGGAGTCGCTGCTCGAGATCTCGCGGACGTCCATCGCCGCGCTCGACGAGCTTTGGACGAGCTCGTCGCACGGCGGCGACCCGGTCGCCCTGATCGACACCCTCCCTGACCCTCAGGCCGCCGAGCCGCAGGACGCGATGGCGCACACGGAGCTCCGCGAGGCTCTTGGCGAGGCGATCTCGCGGCTCCCCGAGCGGGAGAAGCTCGTGGTCACGCTCTACTACTACGAGGAGCTGACCCTCCGGGAGATCGGCGAGGTGCTCGGCGTGACCGAGTCGCGCGTCTCGCAGCTCCACACGAAGGCGATCCTCCGCCTGAAGGCCCGCCTCTCGGCGACGCTCGTCCGCGCCGGCCGGGACTAGACCCTCCTAGCTCGCCCGCCACTCGTAGAGCGCGTCCGGCTCGCGCTCCTCGTTTCCCTCACCGCCCGTCTGCTGGACGAGGCGCAGGGCGCGCCGCTCGTAGAAGTGTCGTGCGTCCGTGTTGCGCTGGAAGACCCAGAGCCGGAAGCCGTCCGGCCGCAGCTCCTTGACCCGCGCCAGCAGCTTGTCGCCAATCCCTCTCCGCTGGAGATCCGGGTCGACGTAGAGGTGGTCGAGCAGGTCTCCGTCCAGCGCCGCGAAGCCGGCAAGGCGGCCGCCGACCTCGACGACGACGACTTCGCAGCCGGTGAGCACGACGTCGCGGATCCAGGCGCGAACCTCGTCGTCCGTGTGCAGCTTGGGGAGGTAGGGCATTGCCTCCGCGTGAGCCGAGAGGAAGATCTCGGCGACCTCAGGCGCATCGGTCGGCCTTGCCGGGCGCAGGACGACCTCCATGGTTCGACCATTCTCCCTGCTTGCAGGGACAAGTCGCTAAACTCGCCAATCCGTGCCGCAGTTCGAGCCGAGCAAGATTCGGAACGTCGCCGTCGTCGGGCACCGGGGGACTGGGAAGACCTCGCTGGTCGAGGCGCTGCTCTTCCAGGCCGGCGCCACGAACCGCCTCGGTTCCGTCGAGGCCTCCTCGACCGTCTCCGACTGGGACGAGGACGAGCAGCGGCGCCAGATGTCGCTGGCGGCCTCCGTCTGCCACGCGGAATGGCAGGACCGCAAGATCAACCTCGTGGACACGCCGGGCGACCCCGGCTTCCAGGCGGACACGCTGGCGTCACTCCGCGTCGTCGAGGGAGCGCTGTTCACCGTGAACGGCGTCAACGGGGTCGAGGTGCAGACGACGCGCCTCTGGGAGCGCGCGGAGGGGCTGGGCCTCTGCCGTGTCGTGTTCGTGACCATGCTCGACCGCGAGCGTGCGGACTTCTTCGCCACGCTGGAGCAGCTTCGCAGCCAGCTTTCCGACCGCTGCGTCGCCGTGCAGATCCCCATCGGCCACGAGCACGAGCTCGAAGGCATCGTCGACCTGTTCCACATGCGCGCCTACATGGACCCGAATGGCGAGCGCGAGTCGAAGCCGGTCGACATTCCGGAGTCCGTCGCCGCGGAGGCCGCCGAGTACCGCGAGCAGCTCGTCGACTCCGTCGTCGAGACCGACGAGGCGCTGATGGAGCGCTACCTCGAGGAGGGAGAGGTGTCGGGGGACGAGCTCGCGGCCGCGCTCAAGAACGCGGTGGTGGCCGGCGACCTCTTCCCGGTCGCTTGTGGCGTCCCGACGAAGAACCTGGGCACGACAGGCCTCCTCGACCTGCTGGTGGAGGGAATCCCGTCGCCGGCGAAGAAGCCGCTCGAGGCCGGCGTGGACGGGGGAGGGCCGGCCGCGTTCATCTTCAAGACGGTCGCCGACCCGTTCGCCGGCCGCATCAACGTCTTCCGCGTGCTATCGGGCACGCTCGCCTCCGACTCGAACCTCGTCAACTCACGCACCCGCGGCAAGGAGCGCGTCGGCCAGCTGCTGCTGCTCCAGGGGAAGGACCACGAGCCCGCGCAGGAGTTCGGCGAGGGCGACATCGGCGCCGTCGCCAAGCTGAAGGAGACAGGAACCGGCGACGTACTGCTCACCGAGGACCGGCCGATCGACCTGCCGCCCCTCGACTTTCCGCAGCCCGTCATGAGCTTCGCCATCACGCCCAAGGCCAAGGGCGACGAGGAGAAGATGGCCACCGCGCTCAGGCGTCTCCACGAGGAGGACCCGACGCTCACGCTCCGGCGCGACGAGCAGACCGGCGAGCAGCTTCTCGGCGGCCTGTCGCAGGTGCACGTCGAGGTGGCCGTCGACCGTCTCCGACGCCGGTTCGGGGTCGAGGTCGACCTGCACCAGCCGCGCGTGCCGTACCTGGAGACGATCCGCAAGGAGTCGAGGGCGCAGGGGCGCTACAAGAAGCAGACAGGCGGCCGCGGCCAGTTCGGGGACTGCCACATCGTGCTCGAGCCCCTTCCCGGGCACGAGGGCTACGAGTTCGTCGACAAGATCGTCGGAGGCGTTATTCCGCAGGGCTTCCGCCCGGCGGTCGACAAGGGCATCCAGGAGGCGATGATGCACGGCGAGCTCGCCGGTGCGCCGGTGACCGGCGTTCGCGTCCTCCTGGTCGACGGCTCGTACCACTCGGTCGACTCCTCGGAGATGGCGTTCAAGATCGCGGGCTCGCTCGCGTTCAAGAGCGCCTACGAGCAGGCCAACCCCGTCCTCCTTGAGCCGATCATGTCCCTCGAGGCGGCGGTCCCAGACGACAGCGTCGGCGCCGTCAACGGCGATCTCAACTCGCGTCGCGGTCGCCTGCTCGGAATGGAGCCGACCGGCGCCGGGCTGACCACCATCAAGGCCGAGGTGCCGATGGCGGACGTGCTCACGTACTCGCAGTCGCTCACCTCACTCACCGGCGGCCGCGGCGACTACACGCTCGGCTTTCTCCGCTACGAAGAGGTGCCGACGCACATCGCGCAGAAGATCATGGAAGAGGCCAAGAAGGAGGGCGACGAATGACCGTCGTCCGGAGGCAGGACGTCCAGCGCACGTGCGCGATTTGCAACCGGACGCTGCTCATGGGCGAGCGCGCTGTGCGCTTCACGCCCGGCGGTGACCACTGGGTGGACGTTTGCGCCCTCTGCACGACCGCGGCCGACGATCACGGCTGGATCAAGGAGGGGAGCCCGACCACCCCGATCGTCCCGGAGACGCGCCGGCGCCGCCGCTTCGCCGGGCTTGCCGCTCTCCTGGAGACGCGCCGCGCCGAGCCCGAGCCGACCATCTCCGAGCCGATGTACCGCCGCCTCTCTCCGGAGGAGCAGGCGATCGTCGAAGCGGCCGACCTCTTCAACGAGAGCGCCTACCGCCGCACGATCGCGGGCATCGCCAAGAGCCTGGGCGACGCCCGCGTCAGCCTCCTACTGCTCTCGGGGGTGAGCCCCGAGGTCGTGATCACGGTCGCCTGGGACATCTCCTGGTACCAGTACCGCGTCTCGCCCGAGTCACCGCAGCACGTTCGGCTCGCCGAGCGCGGATACGAGCTGGACGACCTCGATCCACGCTTCGCGGCCTGGAACGGCCACCTCGGCGGCGACGGCCGCGTCACGCCCGACATCCCGCGGTTGTAGACCTGCGCCCGGGCTGCCGATACAGAGGACGGACATGATCTACTGCGTGATCCCCCCGGAGCTCGAGGCGGAGCTGTACGACAAGCTCGTCGAGCACTACAAGGACAACCCCAACGTCGAGGTCATCGTCGACCGGCGCTCGGGGCCGGATCGCCGCACGAACGGCTCCGGGCCCTCGGCGGGCGAGCAGCGCAGGATCCGCAACCGCCGCCGAGCGCGGCCGGGGAGCTTCCCCTCGACGGATCCCCCCGAAGCCGCCTAGGCCTCGGCGGCTCTCAGCCGCAGCATCGCGGCGACTCCGAGCGCGGGCCCGGGCGCGAGGAACGCGAACGCCCAGCGCCAGCCGACCGCGTCTGCGAAGAACGGCATCAGCCAGATCGTCGCTACGGTCAGCGTGAAGCCGACCGCGAGCTGCATCGTCAGCGCCGTGCCGACGTAGGCCTGGTCGGCGTGCTCCGTCACGAGGGTCGAGAACTGCGCCGAGTCGGCGACGACCGTGAAGCCCCAGACGAGCCCGATCGCGAGAACGACCCAGGCGGGCGCGTCCAGGAAGAGCCCGATCAGGAGCGCGCACGCGCCCGAGACCGCCATGGCGAGAGCCGTCGTCTCCGGCCGGCCGATGCGGTCGCCGAGGACGCCGCCGGCCCAGCAGCCGACCGCGCCGGCGGCGATGACCGCGAAGGTCGCGTAGGCCGCGGCCGCGCCGGACTCCACGGTGGTCGAGTAGAAGACGACGAACCAGGCCCACATGGCGTAGAGCTCCCACATGTGGCCGAAGTAGCCGAGGCTGGCGAGGCGGACGCCCCGGTTCGCGAAGACCCGGCGTGCCTGGTGGGGGTCGAACGTCGCCTGCGGGAACGGGTACGGGCCGTCCCGCACGGCCAGTGCCAGGAGCCCGCCGGCGAGCGTCAGCGCCGAGGTCGCATGCACGACCGTCCGCCAGTCGAGCCCTCCGAGCGCGTTCACGAGGTGCGGGGTCGCCGAGCCGAGCGTCAGCGCTCCGACGAGGATCCCGAGCGCGGTCCCCCGCCCGCGGCGGAACCACGTCGCCATGAGCTTGAGCGCGGGCGGGTAGACGCCGGCGAGGAAGAAGCCGGTGAGGAAGCGGAGCGGGATCGCGGGGCCCGCGCTCGAGACGGCTGCGAGGAGCACGTTCGCGCCTGCCGCGCCGACCGCGCCCGTGAGGATGACGAGCCGAGGCGCGACGACGTCGGCCACGTTCAGCACGCTGGAGACGAGCGCGCCGGCGACGAAGCCGAGCTGGACGGCGATCGTCAGCCAGGCAGCGCCGGTGTCGCCGAGGCCCCAGTCGTCACGGAGCTGGGGCACGACCGCGCTCGCCGAGAACCACGTCGTCATCGCCAGGACGAGCGACGCGGCGAGGAGCGCCAGGGCCCGCGTACGGCCCGGCGCTACAGGGACTCGGTCCATACGAGCGCGGTGCCGTCGAGGACGACCGTCCCGTCCTGGTTCGAGATCGTCGTGCGGAGCTTCGTGATCGGCTTGTCCTCGCGTGCCTCCAGGACTTCGACCTCGGCCGTGATCTCGTCCCCCGGCTTGACGGGCGCCCTGAAGCTCCAGTCAACGTGCAGGAAGACGGTCCCCGGGCCGGGGAGGTCTTCGGCCACGACGGCGTTCAGGAGCCCGGTGGTGACGCCGCCCTGGACGATGATCCCGCCGAAGCGCGAGCGTGCCGCCGCCTCCTCGTCGTAGTGGAGCGGATTGCGGTCGCCCGTGAGCTCCGTGAAGAGCTCGATGTCCTCGGGACGCACGCGCCGCGTACGGCTGGCCCTGTCGCCGACGGTGGGCACGGGAGCAAGCCTAGAATCGGAACCGGAAATCCGACAAGGAGCGAGATGGCGACCGCAACGACAGAAACTTCGAAGAACTTCATCGGCGGCGAGTGGGTGGGCGCCTCCGGCGACGAGACGTTCGACACGACGAACCCGGCCACCGGCGAGACGATCGGGACCTTCCCGCGCTCGGCCGAGGCCGACGTCGACCGCGCGGTCGAGGCCGCGAAGGAGGCGTACGAGAGCTGGCGCCTCATGCCCGCTCCGCGCCGCGGCGAGGTTCTCTTCCGCGTCGCGCAGCGCTTCGTCGAGCGCAAGGACGAGCTGACCGAGCTGATGGTGCGCGAGATGGGCAAGGTGCGCGCGGAGGCCGGCGGGGACGTCCAGGAGGCGATCGACATGACCTTCTACATGGCCGGCGAGGGCCGCCGCCTCTTCGGCCAGACGACCCCGTCTGAGATGCCCGACAAGTTCCAGATGAGCGTCCGCATGCCGGTCGGCGTCGTCGGCGCCATCACCCCGTGGAACTTCCCGATCGCCATCCCGAGCTGGAAGATCGCGCCCGCCCTCGTCTGCGGGAACACGGTCGTCTTCAAGCCCGCGCGCGACACGCCCATGCTCGGCCAGCGCTTCGTCGAGATCTTCGCGGAGGCCGGCCTGCCCGCGGGCGTCCTCAACATCGTCCACGGGGGCGGCGAGTCCGTGGGCGAGCGCCTCGTCAAGCACCCCGACGTGCCGTTGATCTCGCTGACGGGCTCGCGGGAGGTCGGCATCAAGACGGCCGAGAACGGCGCCGCCTACCTCAAGCACATCCACCTCGAGCTCGGCGGCAAGAACGCGATCATCGTCATGGACGACGCCGACCTCGACCTCGCTGTCGAGGGGATCATCTGGTCGGCCTTCGGAACGTCCGGCCAGCGCTGCACCGCGGCGAGCCGCGTCATCGCGGGCGAGGGCGTATACGACGCGCTCGCGTCGAAGCTCGTCGATCGGACCGAGAGGCTCCGCCTCGGCGACGGCCTCGAGGATTCGACCGACGTCGGCCCCGTTGTCAACCGCTCCGCGCTGGAGAAGATCCACTCCTACACTGAGATCGGGAAGGACGAGGGGGCGACGCTCCTCACGGGCGGGGAAATCGCCACCGAGAACGGGCTCGACAGGGGCTCCTTCTACCGGCCGACGGTCTTCGGCGACGTCGAACCGGGGATGCGGATCGCGCAGGAGGAGATCTTCGGCCCGACGACCGCGCTGATCCGCGCGACCGATGTCGACGAGGCGATCAGGATCGCCAACGGCATCGAATACGGGCTCTCGTCGTCGATCTTCACGAGCGACGTGAACAAGGCCTTCAAGGCGATGCGCGACCTGAACGCGGGCATCACGTACATCAACGCGGGGACGACCGGCGCCGAGGTGCATCTACCCTTCGGCGGAACGAAGGGAACGGGGAACGGACACCGCGAGGCGGGGCAGGCGGCGCTCGACTTCTACACGGAGTGGAAGTCGATCTACGTCGACTACTCCGGCAAGCTCCAGCGCGCCCAGATCGACTAGTGCCTCTCGAGAAGGTGAACCTGGCTGAGAAGCTCGCCAGCTTCGACGAGCCCTTCAGCCCCAGGATCGTCGGCTACTACAACGACACGAAGATCCAGGTCGCCAAGACGAAGGGCCCCTTCGTCTGGCACTCGCACCCCGACACGGACGACCTCTTCCTCGTCCTCGCGGGGCGGCTCCGGGTCGAGCTTCGCGACGGTGAGGTCGAGGTGGGGGAGGGGGAGCTGCTCGTCGTGCCGCGGGGCGTCGAGCACCGACCCGTCGCGGACAACGAGGCCCACGTCCTCCTACTCGAGCTGAAGGGGACGCCGAACACGGGCGATGCAGACGCCGAGCCGGCACCCGAGGTCGAGATCTGAACCGCAAGCTCGTCGTGTTCGTCCCGGCCGAAGCGCTCGACGCCGTCCGCGACGCCCTCTTCTCCGCGGGGGCAGGGCGGATCGGGGAGTACGAGCGCTGCTCCTGGTACACGGAGGGGACGGGGACCTTCCTCGGCGGCGAGGCTACGTCGCCTTCGCTGGGAGCGGTCGGGCGCGAGGAGCGCTTTCCGGAGCTCAGGCTGGAGACCGTCTACCCCGAGGAGCGCGAGGCCGAGGTCATCGCCGCCCTGCGCGCCGTGCATCCCTACGAGGAGCCCGCCTTCGACCTCTACGCCCTCGTCGAGCCGCCGGCGTGAGAGCCCGCCTCTTCACCGACGGCGGCGCGCGCGGAAACCCGGGGCCGGCGGCCGCCGCCTACGTCCTCGAGGCCGCCGACGGAACGGTCCTCGCCGCGCACGGCGAGACGATCGGGATCGCCACGAACAACGTCGCCGAGTATCGGGCCCTCGTCGCCGGGCTCAAGCAGGCACGCGATCTCGGCGTGGACGAGCTCGAGGTCGTGTCCGACTCCGAGCTCCTCGTCAAGCAGATGCGCGGCGAGTACAAAGTGAAGAACGCCGCTCTCCGCGAGCTCTCGGCACGGGCCGCCCGCCTCGCGGAGGAGCTCGGTGCCGTTCGCTACACCGCCGTGCGGCGCGAGCATAACGAGCTGGCCGACCGCCTCGTCAACGAGGCGCTCGACGCCACCACGTGAACCGGCGCCGCGCGGGGCGCATGCTGTCCCCGCACTGACCGTCGCCGTTCCCGTCGGCAACCGTCTGCGCGCCCTTCGCAAGGAGCGGGGGATGACGATCCCGCAGCTCGCGGCCGCGACGGGCCTGACGAACGGGTTCATCAGCCAGCTCGAGCGCGACCTCACGTCCGCCGTCGCTCTCGTCGCTTGCGCGCGTCCTCTGGCTCGCCGTCCCGAATCCCGTACGCGCGGCTATAATCCGCCCCGCGTGCGGATGTAGCTCAGTTGGCTAGAGCGTCTGCTTGCCATGCAGAAGGTCGTGGGTTCGAGTCCCATCATCCGCTCTTAGGGAGCCCCGCTCAGGCGGGGGTTTCGGCGAGCCACGCCGACCCTCGGCCTCGTCAGGTCGGTTAGGATCCGGCGGTGCGGCGTGAGCTGGTGATCGCCTTCCCCGGCGAGGACGTCGAGGCGCGAGCACTGCTCCTCGAGGACGTCGCCCCCCGGACGTGCGAGGCGGTCTGGGCGGCGCTGCCCGTGCGGGGACAGGCGCGCCACGGCATCTTCTCGGGCAGCGAGGTCTACCTGATCCTGCCGGAGCTCATGCGGCTTCCGCCGGAGAACGCCACCACCCGCGTCGTCCCCGGCGATGTTGCCTTCGGCTGGTTCGCGGCCGGCTCCTTCTACGGCGCCCATGAGGACTACTGCGAGGTCTGTTGGTTCTACGACCGCGACGCTACGCCGTCGACGCCGGAAGGACCGGTCCCGGTGAGCTTGTTCGCTCGCTTCGAGCAGGCTGAGGCCCTGTTCGAGGTCTGCCGCAGGATGCGCCTCGAGGGCGCGAAGGAGGTCGAGCTCCGCCGCTCCTGATGAACGACGCGGTCGAGGACGTGCTCGCTCGTGCCTCCACCGCTCATGTCGGCGTCGGGAGCCCGCCTTCCCTCAGCCGGCTAGAGAACGACGCCCGCCGGGGCGTCCCGTCGGGTCGCGGCGCTGAAGGCGCTCGCGCGCTCGGCGGTTCTGAGCCATTCGTAGCCGAGGCCCTTGACACCGATGAGCTCGACGCCGGCGCGCGACATGCGCCCGAGTCCCTGCTCGTGTCCCGTGCCCGCCGACGCCACGGCGTCCTCGACCACCACCACCCGCTTCCCGCGATCCAACAAGCCAAGGCCGACTGCGCGATGCAGACGTCGGTCTCCAGTCCGCAGAGGACGACGGTGTCGCGGCCGTGCCGGAGGACGTCGGCGAGGATCGCGGGCGAGGCCGAGAGATCGAAGACCGGCTTGCTGTGCCTGACGGACCCCGACACGAGCGAGTCGACGACCACCGGCGCCGTTTCACCGTCTTCCTCTGGTTCTTCCTCGGTGACGACGATCGGAACTCCAAGCCACTCGGCCAGTCGGCACAGCCACCGGATTCGATCGACGAGCTCCGCCGCTTCGCGCGCGGGGAGGTTCCGAAGAAAGGCGTCCTGGACGTCGATAAGGCAGAGGACGCAGTGGTCGTCGAGAAGCCGTCCCACGCGCCGGATCTTGTCATGCCACACAGCGCGTGGTTGGGCGGCCGGTTCGGCGAAGGAAGCTCCGGCGTCGTCTGGAAGAGAAGGGCCGGCGGGTGCCGACCGAGGAGAGGGCACCGGGTCTTGCCGCAGCCAGCGGCACGTGTGTAGTCGTTGGCAACCGCCTCGTCCTTCCCGGCCCCGCGACCGCTTGAAGCCGTGTGACGCCTGACCTAAGGTCGCCCGACAGCCGGGCCCGAGGCAGGACGGAAAGGAGGCAGAGCGGTGGATGAGCTCACGTTGGAGAAGCAGACGAAGATCGGCAGGCGCGGCCGGGGAGTGAAGCGCGTCCAGGAGTGGCTGACGTTTCAGGGGTTCGGGGTGAAGCCCGACGGCGAGTTCGGCGCGGCGACGGAAGTCGCCCTCAGGCGCTTCCAGAAGAAGAGGGGGCTCGAGCCGACAGGCATCGTGGATTCCGCGACGTTCGAGCAGCTCACGGCGCCGATGAAAGCCGCCGTGGAGACGATCAAGCCGGGGCGCAGGACGCTGGGGCAGCAGGTGGTCGCCTACGCGCGACAGCACCTGAAGCAGGGTGCGCGCGAGATCGGGCCGGACAACTCGGGGCCGTGGGTGCGGCTCTACATGAACGGGAACGAGGGGCCTACCTGGTACTGGTGCGCCGGCTTCGTCTGCTTCGTGCTCAAGCAGGCGACGGAGTCCATGCGGCTGCCGATGCCGATCACTCCGTCCTTCGGGGTGGACCAGCTGGCCAGCTCGGCGAGGGCCAACGACCGGTTCATCGAAGGGTCGAAAGCGGCGAATCGGCGCCGTGTGAAGCCGGGGAGCCTGTTTCTCAGCGCGAAGGACGACCCCAACGACTGGAGCCACGTGGGGATCGTCGTCTCGACGAGCGACGCCACGTTCGCCAGCATCGAGGGAAACACGAACGACGAAGGAAGCTACGACGGCTACGAGGTCTGCGCCCGCACCCGCGACTGGTCGATGAAGGACTTCATCCGAATCTAGCGTTGGCTCAGCCCGCGACGACGCGGGGAAGATCGTCGACCTGCCCGTAGCCTGCGTCTGGGAGGACACGGCCCCTGACGTAGGAGAGGTGGATGCCCGATTACGGGGTCAGCGGGAAGATCGACGTCCGCGGGCGAGGGGCGATGATGTCCGCCGAGCTCGAGCGCTGCGCACGCTGCCACAAACGCTACCCGGCGCCCCTCGGCCATCGGTGCCGGCACGATTCCTTCGCCGCACAGCGGGAGTCCGACTTCGAGCTCGGCTTCCGGGCGTGGCTCGAGACGAGCGAGGGCCGGTTCGCCGAGTGCCTCGCGTGCAGGCAGCGTCGGCGGTCGGCGGGCTAGACGTCCTCGGCGAGCCGGCGCTCGAGGTAGCGCTCGAGGTCGGGCCCGCGCGGGTTGGCGAGGACGTCCTCGATCCACGCGCGGCGCTCGAAATCGACGATCGCCAGCTCCCAGACGCAGCCGGCCGGCTGGTCCTCCAGCTGCCGGAACGAGATCGGCGTCTTCTTCGGGCTGACGTAGATGCGCTGGTGCAGCTCGTTCTCCGACTGCCACCAGTAGATCAGCGCGATGTAGGCGGACGTCGCGTCGTGCGCGGTCGCGAAGGCGACGCCGTAGCGGTCGTCCGCCTCGGCGGGCCGGGGGAGGACCGAGGCCGCGAGGTCGCGGGTCGCCTCGAGGAACCCGGGATCCGGCTCCCTCCCGTTCAGGGCGATGCCGTAGAGCTTGAGCCGCCAGCCGTCGACGTCCTCCCGGCGGACGAAGCGGACGTGGCGAGGCTTGTAGGGCCCTCGAGGGCCCCTGTCAGTGCGGTCATGACCGCTCCAACGTATCGGTCCGCCTACTTCTTCCGGCCGAGGATGACGAGGTACTCGCCGGGGAAGGCCAGCGAGCCGTCGGCCTCGGCATGGCTCTCGTAGAGCCGAGAGAAGTCTGCCCGGGCGGAGCCCCAGCGACCCTCCGGCGCGAGCAGCTCGCGAGTCATGATCACCGGGCCGAAGTGGACCTCGTAGTACCCGACCGCGTGCTCGACCGAGTCGAAGCGGAAGTCGACCTGGTCGCGCTCGAACTCGAGCTCGACGCCGGTGTCAAGGAAGAGCCGGCGCGCATGATCGGAGACGCCCCAGAGCGTCGGGGGCGCGGCGAAGTCGGGCGGAGGAGGGAGGTGCGCCCCGAGGGAACGGAAGAAGTCGCCGACGAACCCCTCGGGCGTCCAGGAGGCGACGCCGAGCCTCCCGCCCGGTCGGAGCACGCGGGCGAGCTCGTGGGCGGTCACCTCGTGCCGCGGCGCGAACATGCAGCCGAACGTCGAGAGGACGACGTCGAAACTCTCGTCCGGGAAAGGGAGCGCTTCGGCGTCGCCCTCGACCCAGTCGATGTCGACGCCCGCGTCGTCGGCACGCTCCCGAGCCCGCGCGAAGAGCTCTGGCGTCAGGTCAAGGCCGACGACTCGCGCCCCGGCCCTGGCCGCCGGAATGGTCGCGTTGCCGGTTCCGCACCCGACGTCGAGCACGTCCTCGCCCGCCTCGATGCCGATCCGCCGGACGAGTCGCTCGCCGGCGCTCCACACCAGCTCGGCCACAGCGTCGTAGTTGCCCGCCGCCCACATCGCCCTGTTCGCCTGCTTGAAGGTCGCGACGTCCATACCAGTCTCCTCGGATTAGTACGACCGAACGATCGTGCTTAAGAAACAGAGAATACGACCGATCGTGCTACTTTGTCAACGTGTCCGTTACGCCAAGGCAGCGGCGCCCGCGCGCCGACGGCGAGCGGAGCCGCCAGCGGATCCTCCAGGCCGCCGCCGAGCTCTCGACTGTCGAAGGCTTGAACGGCCTCTCGATCGGCCGCCTCGCGGAGCACGTGGGAATGAGCAAGAGCGGCCTCTACGCGCACTTTCGTTCGAAGGAGGAGCTGCAGCTCGCGACAGTGGACGTCGCCAACGAGATCCTGACAGCGGAGGTCGTCCTTCCGGCGCTCGAGGCGCCCGAGGGCAGCCAGCGGCTGATCGCCTTCTGCGACACGTTCTTGGCGCACGTCGAGCGGCGCGTGTTTCCAGGCGGGTGCTTCTTCACGTCCGCAGCGGCGGAGCTCAGCCCGCGTCCGGGACCGGTTCGCGAGGCGATCGCGCAGGGCTATCGCGAGTGGATCGGGCTGCTCGGGGAGCAGGCGGACAAGGCGAAGGAGCTCGGGGAGATCGACGTTCGCGCGGAGACGTCGCAGCTCGTCTTCGAGCTCAACGGGATGCTGCTCGCCGCGAACATCTTCTACTTCCTCTTCGACGACGCCGCGCAGCTCGAGCGGGCGCGGCGCGGCGTGCGTGAGCGCATCCTCAATTCGAGCTAAAGGTGTCGCGGCATCGAGCCGACAACTACAAGCGGTTCCGACGTGAGGCCGCAACACGCCGGGACCTCCCTGGAATCGGGCCGCTCACGAGGCGGCCCTTTCCTTTCCTAGCTCTCGAGTCGCCGACGCAGCTCGTCGAGCAAGATCGCGTCGGGCTCGTAGCCCTCGAGCCGGAGCGCCTCTTCGAGGTCGGCGATCAGCGCCTCGCGGAAGGCGGCATCGGCCTCCGCCCGCGCGACGATGTCGTCGAGCCGCGCACGGGCCGGGGGGAGCTCCTGCGCGGCCTCCACCCAGGCCTCCGGCGCGGGCGGCAAAGCCTTGATCAGTTCGGCGAGGCGGTGTTCGTCGTACGCGGTCATCGAATCTCCGTCAACTGGACGCGCCGGGAGCCGGATTTCTTCCCTCGAAGATCTCCCTCAGCCTGGCCAGGCACCGTGAGATCCGGCTGGCGATCGTCCCCGACGGAATCTCGAGCGCGGATCCGATGGTCTGGTAGCTCTCGTCGCGGGCGAAGAAGCGGTCGAGGATCTCGCGGCAGTTCTCCGTCAGCTTCGCCATCGCCTCGTGCACGGCGAGAGCCTCGTCGAGCGTCGTCATCACCTCGTCGACGTCGCCGGCGAGCGCCTCCGGATCGACGATCTCCTCCCTGGAGCTCGCACGCAGACGGTCGATGCAGAGCCGGCGGGTGAGCTGCCCGATCCACGGCCGAATCGCCTCGTCGTCCCGCAGCTTCTCGAGATGCTGATACGTGCGGGCGAAGACCTCCTGGAAGACCTCCTCAGCATCCTCCGGCCGCAGCCGGAACGCCTGCGTGGAGATGGCGAAGACGTACCGCGAGAAGCGGGCGACCAGCTCCCGCCAGGCATCCTCGTCACCCTTGCGGCAACGGGCGACGACCTGGGCGTCGGGGAGCGATGCGAGCTGCACGGCAGGAGTATGAAACCGGAATCTTCGCTCGATGGGAAGATCCCGGCCGGCTCCGCCGTCCAGTGGACGTGAGAGGAGTCCCACATGCTTCAGCCTGAGACCCACCTGGACGTCGTCGACCAGCGCCACAGCGACCTGCTGCGCGAGGCGCGGACAGGCGAGCTGGCCGTCCGCCTGGCGACCGCTCGGCGTCGCGAGCGGCGCTCGCTCCTGGCCCGCCTGCGCCAAGCGCCCGAGCGCCCCGAATCGCCGAACCCCGCAGCGTCTCGTTAACCCCGCTCTCGAAAGGGTGGAGCCCCGGTAGGGGGCCGGGGCTCCTGCCCACCGACGCGGTATCAACCCCGGGACAAGGTTCGCATCGGCAGGCGCGGTCCCTATTCTGCGCAAAACTGTCGGATCCTCTCAACCCCGAACCGTCGAAAAGTTCGCTCGATACGATGTTTTCCGTCGCCGGCGCGGTGGCCGAGTGGTTAGGCAGAGGCCTGCAAAGCCTCGTACACCGGTTCGAATCCGGTCCGCGCCTTGCTCTACGCACAGAGCGGGAAAAGCCGAATGCACTACTTCGCGGCGGGTGCGTTCCAGCGGTGGCCGGCCCGTTCCATCGCCGCCACGAGCTCTGCCTCGTCGGGTACATGTAGGAGTCGGAGGTCGTGGAGATGGAGGCGTGGCGCATAAAAGCTCGGGTGAGTTCGACGTCGTTCCCGGCACGGCGGAACTCGTCTCCGGCGTGGTGGCGAAGCTCGTGCATGGGGAAGTCGGCGGCGCCCGCCGTCTGCAGGCAGCGTTTCCACCAGCGGTGCATCGTCGAGGACTGGGCGGTAGCCGCAGCTGCTCAGTTTTGATTGGAACCACCGCGCCCGCCGCTTTCGTCAGCTCGACTAGCGATGCGCAGGCCGTCGGAAGAAAGGACGGGCGCGGGCTGCGGCACAGCGGCGCCCGTTGTCCCAGTCTTCCCCACCGCGCAGGGCGAAGAAACCGGAACGCAGCCACGCGCGTTACTCGTCTTGTCTTGCCGGCCTAAGCGTCGGCTCCGCCTGCCCCCGGCGCATGGCCGGCGGAGCCGCAGATATGTCGGGTCTAGCGGCAGCGGAAGAACTGGTTCACCGTGCCATCGGGCCGTTCGTTGAAGTGGTCGACGAGGTTGATGCTCACAGTCGACCCGTCCGAGCCCGTCCCGCGGAGGCTGAACGTGAACGTGCCGTTCACCGTCTGGCCGTTCTGGTTGAAGCCTCCCCATTGTGTGAAGCGACCCGTGAAGCTGGGCAAACTCGGATCCTCCAACGGCACGGCAACGAACTTGCCCGTCTGCGTGAACGTCGCGTGAACGCGGCCGTCATCGAAGATGGTCTCGTGCATGACGAGGTTGCTCGTGGTCGTGATCGTGTAGGGCGCGCCGTCCTCGTCGCAGCTCGGGATCACGTCGATGAAGGTCTCGACGAGTCCCTTCTCGTGGGTGGTCACGGTTGTGGGCGGCTGCGCGAACGCTGGAGCCGCGATCGACAGGAGACCCGTGGCCAAGAGGCCGATAGCCAGGCGTCGAAGCATAGAACCCCTCCTCTTGTATCGCGCCGGGCAGGTCTGAACTGCTACCCACTGTACGCCCGAGTAAGAGGACAAGCTAGCCCCAGCGGGGGGACCAAGGGCCGGCCGCTGGGGCTAGCGGTGGCCGAGTTCGTCCGTCGTCGCGGGCTCGAGCGGACGAGCGAGCGATAGCCAGGCTTTCCCAGGTTCCTTTCTCGGCCGGCTGGGTATCGAGGGCTGAACTCGGTCGACTCCGCGGCGTCCTATCGGTGGTCGCTGGGGGAGGCCATGAAGAAAGAGGGGTCATGGATAGGACAACGCAAACCACTAGCGACCTTTGGACGTACCGCGACGCGGGCACCATCGGCCTCGATGTGGCCCGGGGGATAGACCTCACGGGCTTCAGCGTCGAGGCCACGGATGGCGGGATCGGCAAGATCGACGAGGCGACCTATGACACGTCGCGGAGCTACATCGTTGTCGATACCGGGCCGTGGATCTTCGGCAAGAAGGTGCTGTTGCCGGCCGGCGTCATCCATCGCGTCGATCTGGACATCGAGACTGTCTACGTAAACCGATCGAAGGACGAGATCAAGAACGCGCCCGAGTTCGACGAGAGCCGCTATCAGGACGACGCCTATCGGGCTGAGGTGGGCGGCTACTACGGAGGCCTCTGAGCCCGCCAGGTACTCCGGAAACGAAGGCTGGCCGCGCGAGGTGACGAAAGGAGAGAGCCATGTATGTCGAAGTCAGCTTGCTTGGCCTGATTCCTTTTGATCGTCATACTCGTGATCCTCTTCTAACCGGACCGACACACGAGCAGACGCGCGCAGCAACAAGGCGGTGGTGCGTGCCGTTGGACCAGCATCGGTCGCACCGCCGCCCTGCGGCGGCGGAAGCGAGCGATGCTGGTCCGCATGACTCGTTGGAGCTATCTGAGCGGGCATCCGCCTCCTTCACCAATTCGACCGCGATCGGCTTTCGACACCGCGTACCGTCGTCTCGAGAGCCAGCTCGGTGCTCGCGGCGACTTTTGAAGGGGCCGGTGACTCGACGGGCGCTCGGCCGGCCGCTAGCGCGTCTGCCATGAGTAATCTCGCGCGTGCGGGATCGCCCTGTAGAGGGCGGGCTTGACGAAGAGGAGGCTCCAGGGAATCAAGAGCGGGGTCAGAAAAAGCCACGTCGAGATCCGTGACCCGGCGTGCATTCCTGGCCGGGTCGCTGCATAGCGGGCTGTCTGTCCGTACATGAGGCCGATCCAGTACACGAAAGGCTCCCAGTACAGCGTGCCCGCGGCGAGCGGGATGACGATCAGCGACCAGGCGAGAAGGATCGGAAAGAGAAGAGTCATCGCAAGCGACCAGACTCGGAGCCGGAGAGGCCAGCCGGCCAGATGTGTGAGCTCCCAGCGTAGGTAGAGGAAGTACGACTTGAACCAGCGCACGCGCTGGCGAAACGTCATCGCCAACGTCTCTGGCATCTCCGCCTCGACCCACGCCCGAGAACAGCCGACTACTCGCCCGCGGAGAAGCGCGTACTCGGTAAGGCGCCGGTCGTCGCCGGCGGTTCCGGACAGAACGTAGTCGACCATGTTGTCGTGGAACACGGGCGCGCGATAGACGGCGAACGCGCCCGATGTCGGTGCCACGGCGCCGAGAGAGCTCCGGGCGGCCCTCTGCACCAGGCACCCGTAGACGAGCTCGAGGTCGACGAGCCGCGTGAGCCAGTTCCGAGCGCGGTTCCTGACCCCGACGACGGCGGTAGCCGCTTGCACTTCGGGGTCGCTCAGCGCGCGCAGACACTCTCGCAACGCGTGGTGGTGCGGGACGGAGTCGGAGTCAAGGGTGACGATGAAATCTGCGTCCGTCTCGTCGCGTAGCGCGTTCACTTGCGCCCAGCGCTTACCCTGGTTCTCCTGTCGATGCCAGACCACGAGGTCGTGGCGGTACGGCTCCAGGGGTG
>DATIBF010000088.1:0-14020 GCA_035457655.1 Gaiellaceae bacterium | reverse complement strand
CCTCGCGACGCTCCGGGAGATGCAGCCGGAGCTCAGCCGGTCCTAGTCCTAGCCAGCGCCTCCTCGCGCGGGAGCGCAACGAGCACCGCCCAGAGCTCCGGGCCGCGCCCGGCGCCGGTGAGCGCCAGGCGAAGCGCGCGGAGGTCGCCGCCGACCGCCTTGAGCTCGCGGACGATGGCTTTCGCTCCTTCCTTGTCGAGGTCGCCGGGCACAGCCTCGCGGAGCTCACGAAAGCGGTGAAGGGTTTCGGGGGAGCTTGTCGGCGGGGCCGGAGGAGGTCTCGTCAGCTGCTCCGCGATCGCGCGTGCCTCGACCAGGTCCCTCGCGCCGTGGAGCGCCGGCCCCAGCCGGGGGTCGGCGCCGGCGCGGGCGGCGAGCTCCTCGTCGGAAAGCGCCCCCAGCGCCTCGACGGCGAGACGGCGCAGGCGGGCCTCATCGTAGTGGACGTCGCCGCGTGGGAGGTCGAGCTCCTCCAGGTAGCTTCGCACTGCCTCCGGCGGGATTCCCAGCTCGCGCAGGCCTCCCACGGAAGCCGAGCGCTCCCGTTTCGAGAGCTTGCGCCCGTCGTCTCCGACGAGCAGGCCGTGGTGGATGAACTCCGGCGGCTCGGAGCCGAGTGCGCGGGCGATCGCCTCCTGGAGCCGTGTGCTCGGGAGCAGGTCCTTGCCGCGGATGACGTGCGTGATCCCCAGATCGAGGTCGTCCACGACCGACGCGAGCTGGTACGTGGGCCGGCCGTCGGCGCGGACGAGCGTGGCGCGCTGGAAGCGCAGAGTGCCCTCGGCGTCGGGCGTGCCGATCTCGCGCGCCGCCTCCCGATGCCGGTCGGCCCGCTCGCTCTGGCGCACGGGGCCTTCGTCCCAGCCGATCCCGAGCCACTCGAGCTCGCGCAGGATCTCCTCCTCGGACCCCGCCTCGGTGCGAGCGACGTCCGTGTCGTCTATCCGCAGGACGAACGTGCCGCCGTGCCTGTCGGCGAAGCTTCTATTCGCGACAGCGGTCAACGCGCCGCCGAGGTGCAGCGTCCCCGTCGGGCTCGGCGCGAAGCGCACCCGGACCATGAGGGCGTCAGACCTTCTTGTTGGCCTTCAGGTCCCAGCCGGCGCTGATCGGCGGCTGGGTCTTGCCGGTCTTGTCGGCCGGCGTATACCGAGTCTCGACCTTTGCAGGCGAGAAAGCGATCTGGTCGAGCGGCAGGCCGTCGTCCGAGCTGTCCAGCTCGTACGAAGTGACGACGGCGTCGGAGAGCGTGATCGCCAGGAACTCGTGCGCCGACTTCCCGCGCCGACGGCAGGTGAGAACGGCGGTCTTGATGTGCGTCCCGCTCGCACAGGCGAGCCAGAGGAGCGGGGAGGCCTTGCTCATCCGGGCGACCACGAGCAGGTCGTCGAACGCCGCCTTGCCGGAAGCGCCTCCGCCCCCGGAGGACGTGCCTCCTGCCTGGCTCACTCCCCAGCTGAAGGCGAGGACGTCGATCTCGTCCTTGTGCTTCGCGTCCACGCTCTCGCCGGGGATGCCGTCGACCTTGAGGAAGTAGTCCGCCATCTCGCCGGGCTACTGTACCGCTCGATGAGCGTGACGGCCCTGCCCGACTCGCGAGCGGCCCTCCCGCTCGTGGCGCCGCACGTCCGCCGGACGCCTCTGCTCCCGTCACGCACGCTCAGCGACGAGACGGGCTTCGACGTCCGCCTGAAGGCGGAGCTCTTCCAGCGGACCGGCTCCTACAAGATCCGCGGGCCGCTCGTGAAGCTCGCCCGCCTGACGCAGGACGAGCGCGATCGGGGTGTCGTCTGCTCTTCGGCGGGGAACCATGCGCAGGGCGTCGCTCTCGCGGCCGCGATGCTGGGCGTGCGCGCCGTCGTCTGCATGGCCGCGAACGCGACGCCCGCGAAGGTCGAGGCGGCGCGCGGCTACGGCGCCGAGGTCGTCCTCCAGGGCTCCATCTGGGACGAGGCGGACGAGCGGGCGCGCGAGCTCGTTGCCTCCGACGGGTTGACGTACGTGCACCCGTTCGACGACCTCGACCTGATCTCCGGCCAGGGCACCGTAGGCCTCGAGATCCACGAGGACTGGCCCGCGGTCGACGTCGTCGTCGTCCCGATTGGCGGCGGCGGGCTCATCTCGGGGGTCGCAGCGGCGCTCAAGCGGGAGAACCGGAGGATCAGGATCATCGGCGTCGAGTCGGCGGACGGCCCGGCGATGAAGCGCAGCGTCGAGGCCGGAGAGCTCGTGACGCTCGAGCGGTGCGACACGATCGTGGACGGCCTGCGGGTGAAGCGCGTGGGCGTGCACACCTTCGAGCTCGTGCGGCGCTTCGTGGACGAGATCGTGGCAGTGCCGGACGAGGCGATCTTCGAGAACGTCGTCTGGGTGATGGAGCGCTGCAAGCTCGTCACCGAAGGCGCCGCGGCGGCAACCGTGGCCGCGGTTCGTGGCGGCCTCGTCGAGGGCCAGCCAGGGGCAAAGGTGGTTTGCGTCCTCTCCGGCGGCAACCTCGACCTGTCGCAACTCCGCGGGCTGCGCTGGAACTAGAACCCTCGGGGAATCCGCAAGATCCCGAGGTTCGGCTCCGCGGAATCGCGGATGCGGACTCGCTCGCGCGAGTCGACACTGCCGTCGGATGACCCGAACTGCTACGGAGAGACAGAGGGGCTTGTCGGTCCTCGTCGCAGGGGGCGGCGTCGCAGCGCTCGAGACCGCGCTCGCGCTCCGCGAGCTCGCCGCCGGCCTCGTGCAGGTCGAGCTGGTGGCGCCCGAGCTCCACTTCCACTATCGGCCGCTGGCAGTCGCGGAGCCGTTCGGCGTCGGACGCGTCCTCAGATGGGAGCTCGGTGACCTGGTACGCGCGGCGGGAGCGGAGTTCGCGCCGGGCGAGCTCGTGTCGGTCGACACCGAGGCGCAGATCGCGGAGCTCAGGAGCGGAGGACGCATCGAGTACGGGGCGTTGGTGCTCGCCTGCGGGGCACGGCCGCGGGAGGCCGTTCCGGGAGCACTCACGTTTCGCGGCCCGGCGGACGTCGAAGCCATGCAGCGCCTGCTCGACGAGATCACCCGGGAGCGGGTCGAGCGCATCGTGTTCGCGATCCCGTCCGGGGTCGTCTGGCCGCTGCCGCTATACGAGCTCGCGCTCCTGACGGCAGCCGAGCTCGAGGCCCGAGGGGTCAAGGCCTCCCTTGGTGTCGTGACGTCCGAGCCGGCGCCGCTCGCGGTCTTCGGCGACCCGGCCGGCGCGGCCGTGCTCGCCGCCCTGCGGGAGCGCGGCATCGATCTGCGAACCAGCGTGTATGCGGAGAAATTCGCCGACGGCTTGCTCGCCTGCGCACGAGCCGAGCCGCTCGAAGCGGACCGCGTGGTGGCGCTGCCGCGCTTCGCCGGCCTCGAGATCGACGGCGTGCCGAGCGACAGGAGCGGGTTCGTTCCCGTCGACCGCCACGGTCGCGTCAGGGGCGTTCGAAACGTCTACGCCGCAGGCGACCTGACGACCTTTCCCATCAAGCAGGGCGGGCTCGCGGCGCAGCAGGCGGATGCAGTCGCGGAGACGATCGCCGCGACCGCCGGGGCCCCCCTGGACCCGAGGCCCTTTTCGCCCGTTCTGAGAGCCTTGCTCCTCACGGGCAAGGGAGCCGCCTACCTGCGAACAGAGCTCGTCGGGGGCCGCGGCGAGACCTCGACTGCATCGGAAGAGCCGCTCTGGTGGCCGGCCGGGAAGATCGTCGGGCGGTACCTGGCACCCTTCCTGGCCGAGCTCGGTGTCCTCGAGGTCCCGCCGGAGCCAGGCGAGGAGGTGCTCCGGATCGAGCTCGACGCCGCCGCAGCCCATCTCCTCGGCTGGCCTCGCTGAGAAGGCGCGCGCGAGGTCCTTCGTACCCTCTACGCTCGCGATCATGGATGAGCTGCTCCTGGCGTGGTTCCGGCGCGACGGTCGCGATCTCCCGTGGCGCCACACCCGCGATCCGTACTCGATCCTCGTCTCAGAGGTGATGCTCCAGCAGACCCAGGTCGAGCGGGTCGTGCCCCGGTACCTGGCCTGGATCGAGCGCTGGCGGACCGTCGAGGCCCTCGCAGAAGCATCCCTCGCCGACGTGATCCGCGCGTGGCAGGGCCTGGGGTACAACCGCCGTGCCGTCAGCCTCCACCGCGCGGCGCAGCGGATCGCCGCGGAGGGGTGGCCCGACGACCTGACCGAGCTCCCCGGTGTCGGACGCTACACGGCGGACGCGGTCGCGGCGTTCGCGTTCGGGGCGGCGGTGCTCCCGGAAGACACGAACGTCCGCCGCGTGCGGGAGCGGACCGGGCATCGCTTCGGGCCCGCCTGCGCCCAGGCGCTCATGGATCTCGCCGCGACGATCTGTCTCGCCCGCGTGCCTCGATGCGGGGTGTGTCCGCTGGCGGCAGGCTGCCCGTCCCGCGGGCTGCGGTTCGACCCGCTTCGGCGCCAGGGGCCGTTCGACGGCTCCTTCCGCCAGCGACGGGCTCGCGTTCTCCGGGCCGTCGCCTCCCAGCCGCTGGCCGCCGGCGAGCTCGACGAGGAGGCGCTGGCGTCGCTCGAGCGGGACGGGCTGGTCGAAGTCGTGGATGGCTCGGCCACGCTCCCCAGCTGAGGACAAACCCGCAATCGGCGTGCGGCGAACCCTGATGGCCGGGTCAGCAGGCAAGACTACGCTCGAGTCGTGACCGTTCGCAGGAGGTTGACGCTCGTCCAGGCCTTCGGTCTGGTGGCGGCGGTAACCGGCAGCGCCTTGCTGCTGGCCGGCTGGTTGATCTCGACGCTCGAGCCCGAGCGCTTCGGCGACGTGGGTGAGGGCCTGTGGTGGGCGATCACGACGATCACAACGGTGGGCTACGGCGACCTTGTGCCGGCGACGGCGGCGGGCCGCATGATCGGCGCGGCTCTGATGCTCGTGGGGATCGCGGCACTCGCTTTTGTCACTGCCACGATGGCCACCGTCATCCTCGGCGAGGTGAGGGCCGAGGAGGAGCTGATCGAGCGCGAGGAGAGTGAGATCTTGGCGCTCCTCTCGGAGCTCAACGAGCGGCTCGAGCGACTGGAGCGTGCCGCGGGGATCGGTTCAACCGCAGGCAAGCCGTGGTCCGACGACCTCCACAGTTCGAGGTAGCCTGCGGTCGTGAGCCGCATCGAGCGCTACCGGTTCGGCCGCATCGTGATCGACGGCCACGAGGAGACCGCCGACGTGATCGTGCTGCCGGGCCGCGTCGTCCGGAACTGGCGGCGGCGCGACGGCCACAGTCTCGTGCTCGACGATCTCGACGACGTCCTGGACGAGCTCCCGGGCCGGCTCGTGATCGGCACGGGCGCGAACGGCCGCCTTCGCCCGGACCCGGTGACGCTGGAGCTCCTGCGGCAGCGCGGCATCCAGGTCGAGGCGCTGCCCACCGACGAGGCCGTTCGCCGGTTGCGGGAGCTCGACCCGGCCGCCACGGCCGCCGCGCTCCACCTCACCTGCTAGAGAGGAGAGCCACCGCCTGGGCCGCCAGGCCCTCGCCGCGGCCGGTGAAGCCGAGGCCGTCGGTCGTCGTCGCGCGCACCGCGACGCGCGTGGCCTGCACGCCCAGCGCCGCCGCCAGGCGCGCCTCCATCTCCTCCCGGATCGGGGCGATACGGGGCCGCTCGCCCACGAGAACGCAATCGGCGTTGACGAGCTCGTAGCCGGCTTCGCGGACGGCGGCCATCGCGCGCTCGAGGAAGAGTAGGGAGGAAGCGCCCTCCCACTCGGCGTCGTCCGACGGGAAGAAACTGCCGATGTCTCCGAGCCCGACGGCGCCGAGGACGGCGTCCACGAGCGCGTGCGCGACGACGTCGCCGTCGGAATGGCCGGCCAGCCCCGCTTCGCCCGGGAGCTCGACGCCGCCGAGGACCAGGACGGCCTCCTCGGAGAACGCGTGCGCGTCGACGCCGATCCCCACGCGCAGATCGGTCATCCCAGCGGCTCCTGGCGCCCTGCCCTGCCCTCGAAGACCGTGACGGTCTCGTACCCCACCGATTCGAGCAGCTCGATCCCTAACTCGAAGTCGCGGCCGACGTCATGCGCCACGTGCGCGTCCGAGGCGAGCGTGGCGCCAACGCCGCGATCGCGGCAGCGCGCGAGGAAGCCGGCGTCCGGATAGAGCTCGCCGACCGGCTTGCGCAGGCCCGCGGTGGAGACCTCCACGGCGACACCGGCCTCGGCGACGGCGGCGGCCGCCTCCTCGTGGCAGGCCTCGACCGCCTCCCGGGGCGGCCGCCTCCTGAAGATCTTCACGAGGTCCGGGTGCGCGAGCACGTCCGCCAGCCCGCTCCGGGCAAGGTGGCCGAGCGCTGCGAAATAGCGACGCCAGACCTCGTCCACCGGGAAGAGGCTCCAGACACCCGGATCCGCGTCGACGGCCTCGCCGTCCAGGAGGTGCACTGAGCCGAGCAGGAAGTCCCACGGGTACGGGCGCAGGGCCTCGGCAAGCTCGTCCGACCGACCCGGCAGCCATTCGACCTCGAGGGCCAGCTTCACCGGCAGCCCGCGCGACTTCGCGGAAGCGACGGCGTCGCAGTAGTCGTCGAGGTCGTGGGCGACACGAGCGCGCTGGTACGGATGGTCGAGGAACGGCTCTGCCTGGCGGAAGTAGTACATGTGCTCCGTGAAGGCGATCTCGTCGACGCCGCGCGCCGAAGCCTGCTCGACGAACCGCTCCACGGCCTCCACCGTGAGTTCGATCGGTCCCTCGCGCCCGTTCGCCGGCCCGCGCAGGTGCATGTGGTAGTCGACGATCACCGTTCGGCCTCGAGCAGGGTCTCGACGAAGTCGAGATCGGCCTGCGTCGTCACCTTGACCAACCGGCGGTCGCCCTCGACCAGCCGGACCCGGCCGCCGACGGCCTCCAGCAGCCGGGCGCAGTCGGTGGCGTCCCCGCCGGCGGCGAGCGCACGCCGCAACGAGGCCGCCAGGAACGCCTGCGGCGTCTGCACGGCGAAGAGGCCGGTGCGGTCGACGGTCTCCGCGACCGCTTCGCCCTCGGCCCGCTTTACCGTGTCCGAGAGAGGAAGCGCCGGAACGGCGCCGTCCCACCCCTCGCCGAGGGCGGTCACGACGCGCTCGACGACGTCATCGGGGAGGAGCGGTCGCGCGGCGTCGTGGACGACGAGCACGGCTGCCTCCTCCGGAACCTCGGCGATGCCCGCCCGCACGGAGTCGGTCCGCGTCGCGCCGCCCGTGACCACCGCGTGTACCTTGGCCGTATTGAGCTCCTCCGCGAGGAGGATGCTGGGCTCCTCCCACTCCGGCGGCGCTGCGATGACGAGGGCCTCGATCCACTCGGAGCCTTCCAGGCGCTCCAGACTCTCCGCCAGAAGGGGCCGGCCGGCGAGGTTGGCGAAGGCCTTGGGCCTGTCGCCGCCGAACCGGTCCCCGCGGCCCGCAGCGACGAGGATCGCCCACACGCCGGAGCCGCCGGCCACGCTCGAGCGGCCGCCGCTAGGAGGCGACCTTGGCGCCGACCGAGTCCAGCTCCTCGTCGAGCCAGACGGCGGCGTCCTCTTCGTCCATGCCCTTCGCGTACATCAGCTCGGAGGCGAGGATCTTCTTCGCCTTCACGAACATCTGCTTCTCGCCCGTGGAGAGCCCCTTCTCCTGGTCCCGCAGGGACAGGTTCCTGACGACCTCGGCAAGCTCGAAGATGTCGCCGGTCTTCATCTTGTCGCGGTTGTACTTGAAGCGGCGATTCCAGTTCTTGGGCATCTTCGTCCCGTTGCCGTGCAGGACCTTGACCACGCGGACGACCATGTCCTCGTCGATCACCTTGCGCAAGCCAACGCGGTCGGCGTTCTCGGTAGGAACGTTCACGGTCATGTCGTTGTGGAGGATCTTGATGGTGAGGTACTCGCGTTCCTGGCCCAGAATCGTCCTCGTCTCCTTCTTCACCACGGTCCCCGCGCCGTGATGGGGGTAGACGACCTTATCGCCGACCTTGTACAAGCCTCTCCTCCTCTATGTGACACGCGGGCGCTGCAAAAGACGCGCCCAGACGCCTGCGGAATGACGCCATTCTACCGGAAACCCGCTTGGGAAGCGAGCTTCCGGGCACATCCGGCCAGCGGTCAGAGCTGCAAATACCGGTCGACGAGATTGTGCTCCTGTAGCCGCCGCAACCCTTCGCGAATCTCGCGGGCGCGGACCGAGCCGACGCCGTCCACCGCCTCGAGGTCACGGTGGCTCGCCCTGACCACCGCATCGAGGGTCTCGAAGTCGCGCACGACGTGGCGGATCACCGAGTCGGGGAGGCGCGGAATCCGGGAGAGGACGCGATAGCCACGCGGCTGAACGGAGTGGTCGAGCGGGTTCGTCTCGCCGTAGCCGAGCAGCTCCGCCAGCCGCTCGAACTCGAGCAGCTCCGCGTAGTCGAGCTGCGCCAGGCCTTCGAGTGCCCGCGAGGAAGGGGCCAGGTCGCCGGAGCGCTCGTAGTCGTAGACGACGGCGGCCTTCTCGCGCGGGACGGCCTCCATGAGCTCGTCGAGCTGCATGCGGATGAGGCGGCTCTCCTCTCCGAGCTCGACGCAGTTGCGCTCGATCTCATCGGCCATGCGCGTGGTCATCTCCGCGCGCTGGAGGACGACGAGCACGTCGTCGAGCACGACCGCGCTCTGGAACTCGAGGGCAGTCAGCCGCGTGAGTCCCTGGTCGAGCCGGGTGCGATAGGTCTCGAGCGTGCCGAGCGCCTGATTCGTTCGCGCGAGCGTGTCCGAGATCTCGCCGAGCTGATAGCGGAGGTCGCCGACGAAGATCGTCACCGTCTCCCGTTGCTGCGAGATCGAGATGACGAGCGCGTGCGTTTGCTTGGCGACGCGCTCGGCCGTGCGGTGGCGCGTGCCCGTCTCGTCGGACGGGATCGCGGGATCCGGCATGAGCTGGACGTTCGCGTACACGAGCTTCTGCCCGTCGGCGGTGATGACGATCGCGCCGTCCATCTTCGCCAGCTCGTACAGGAGCTGGGAGGTGAGCGGCAGGTCGAGCCGCATGCCCCCCGAGAAGAGGAAGGCGAGCTCGTTGGGATCGCCGATGACGATGAGCGCGCCGAGCTCGGCGCGGATGATGTCGTCGATCCCCGAGCGCAGCGTCGTTCCCGGCGCCACCTGCTTGAGGGCCGAGAGGAGGGTCTTATCCTTCCGAGGGTCCGCCCGCATCGAGCCCCGCAGTGATCGCCGTCCGCAGCGTTCCCGCTGCTGTCAGGCGCATTCTGCCACGGGACTCGGTTCCGTCCGGGACGAGAGCCTCCGCGAAGCCGAGCTTCGCGCACTCGGCGAGACGCCGATCGGGCTGGGCGACCGGGCGGAGACGGCCGGTGAGGCCGACCTCGCCGAAGCACGCGACGCCGTGTCTCACCGGCGTTGCGCGGCCTGCCGAGGCGATGGCGAGCGCAATGCCGAGGTCGGCGCCCGGCTCGTCGATGCGGACGCCCCCGGCGACGTTGACGAAGACGTCCGCCTGGCCGAGCGCGACGCCGGCATGGCGGCCGAGGACGGCGACGATCATGGAGAGCCGCTTGGGATCGACGCCGGTGCCGACGCGCCTGGGCATGGCCAGGTCGGTCGGCGAGACGAGCGCCTGCACCTCGAGCAGGAGCGGCCGGGTCCCTTCGATGGTGCACACGACTGCCGAGCCGGGCTGTTCCTCGTCGGGCCGGCCGAAGAGCGCAGAGGGATCGGCGACCGCTTCGAGCCCCCCCGAGGTCATCTCGAAGACGCCGAGCTCGTTCGTCGAGCCGAAGCGGTTCTTCACCGCGCGGAGGACACGGTGCGAGCGGTAGCGGTCGCCCTCGAAGTGGAGAACGCAGTCGACGAGGTGCTCCAGGACGCGCGGGCCGGCCACGGCGCCCTCCTTCGTCACGTGGCCGACGAGGAAGGTGGCGATTCCGTGCTCCTTCGCGACGCGCAGGAAACGGCCGGCCGCCTCGCGCACCTGCGCCACCGACCCCGGCGCCGACCCGAGCTCCGGCGCGTAGAGGGTCTGGACCGAGTCGACGACGCAGACCTCGGGCCGCTCGCGCTCGAGAGTCGCGCAGACCTCGTCCAGGTTCGTCTCGGCGAGGACGTGCACGTCGGCAGCGCCGCCGAGACGGTCGGCGCGGAGCTTCACCTGGGCGGACGACTCCTCGCCGGTGACGAGCACGACCCTCCGCTCGGCGGACATCGAGCGCAGGGCCATGAGCAGGAGGGTGGACTTGCCGATCCCGGGATCGCCCGAGACGAGGACGAGGCTCGCCGGGACGAGGCCGCCACCGAGGACGCGGTCGAGCTCCGCGATGCCGGTCGGGATCCGCTCGGCGTCGGTCGCCTCGACCTCGACGAGCCGTAGGAGAGGCCGGCCGGCAGCGGGAGCGCCGCGGACACCGGGAGCCGGCGCGGGCACCCGCTCCTCGAGCAGGCTCCCCCACGCGCCGCACGAGGGGCAGCGACCGAGCCACTTCCCGGTCGTGTACCCGCACTCGGAGCACGCATGCTGGAGAGGGGCCGCCTTCGCCATGGGCGACCCAGTGTAGGCAGCCGGTCCGACGCCGAAGCCTCGCGGCTACGTGTCGGATCCGTGCCGGTTCTTGAGACCTACAGGCCGAGGATCTTGGCCTTCTCGGCCGCGAACTCCTCGTCCGTGAGGATTCCCTGCTTTTGCAGCTCGGCGAGCTTCTCCAGCTGCGCGTACTTGTCGTCCTCCGCGGGAGCGGCAGGGGCGGCCGGCGCCTGCTGTGCCATCATCGCCTGCTGCTCTGCCATCTGCTGGTCGTAAGCCTCCTGGTCCTGTCGGGCGTACTTCTGATCCTGGCGGTGGCGCACCGCGCCGGCGGTACCGGCGACGACCGCGGTCGTCGCCGCTGCGCGAACCAGGCCGGGACCTCGTCGAACGAACATCTCAGCTCTCCTCTCCTGACTCGGCGGCCGCGTAGGCGAGGGCCGCCTGAACGACGTCGTACGGGATGCGCTCGTTCGCGATCAGCTGGCCGTCCGCGTTCCGCACGGCCTCGGCGAAGCGAGTCGCCCAGACGTTCTCGAAGACCAGCATCCCCGCGGACGAGTTCGGCTCCAGGGCCTCGGCCGCGAGCGCGATGTCGTCCTCGTTGAGGAGGCCCGACTCGACCTCCGAGATGTCGGCCATCGCCGCGGCCTCGTCCTCGGGGTCGAGGTCGGCGAGCTCGACGGCCGCGACGTTGCCCTCCTCGTCCTTGATGATGAAGACGAGGTCGAGGATACGGATGGTGCCGTTCTCGACGAGCTCGGCGAGCGCCGGCACGATCTCGCCCTTGAACTTGTTGCCGGGGAACCCGACGACGATGTACTCGATCGGGCCGATGCTCATTGGCGTGCCTCCTGGGAGTCTGGCTGGATCGCTGCGGAGTCTGCCACAGACGGGAACGGGCTACCGCCGGAACGCGTCGTCGACCGGCACGCCGTAGCCGGTGGCGAGCGCGTTCGTCTCGTTCGCCATCCCGACGACGGCCAGGAGCTCGGCGAGCTGGTCCTCCGTCATCCCCTTCTTGCGGGCGGAGGCAGTGTGCGAGGCAATGCAGTACTCGCAGCCGTTCGTGACCGACACGGCGACGTAGAGGAGCTCCTTCGTCAGCGGGTCGAGCGCACCGGGCGCAATCACCTCCTTGACGGACTCCCAGGTCCGCCGCAGCGTGACGGGGTCGACGGCGATCGCCTTCCAGAAGTTGTTGACCCAGTCGACCTGCCGGGTCTCCATGATGTCGTCGTAGACGGCGCGCACCTCGGGCGAGGCGTCGTCGTACTCGATCAGCGGCATCTGGCCCGCAGGAGGCTACTCGTCGTCAGAGGGCGCGTCGCCGCCCGCCTCGGCCGACGGCTCGTCGGCCGGAACCGTCACCTTCTCGGGCTCGGGCGGAGCCTCGCCCTCGACGATCGAGATGTCGACCTCGTCCTCCTCTTGCTTCCGGCTGATGACGATTGTCGAGCCGGGCTTGATCGAGCGGCCGAGGACGAAGTCCGCGAGCGGATCCTCGATGAACCGCTGGATCGCCCGGCGGAGCGGGCGGGCGCCCATCGCCGGGTCGTAACCCTTGTCGACGAGGAGCTCCTTCGCTTCCTCGGTGAGCTCGATGGCGGCCTCGTGCTCGCCCATCTGCTCGCGCAGGCGCTTCATCATCAGGTCGACGATCGTCTTGATCTCGTCCTTCGTCAGCTTGTGGAAGACGATGACCTCGTCGATCCGGTTCAGGAGCTCGGGCCGGAAGACCTTCTTGAGCTCGCCCATGATCCTGTCCTTCATCTCGTCGTAGGAGAGGCCGGTGTCGTCGCCGACGGAGAAGCCGAGTGACTGGTTCTTCGAGATCGTGGCCGCGCCGATGTTCGACGTCATGATCACGATCGTGTTGCGGAAGTCGACCTTGCGGCCCTGGGCGTCCGTGAGCTTCCCGTCCTCGAGGATCTGGAGGAGGATGTTGAAGACGTCCGGGTGAGCCTTCTCGATCTCGTCGAGGAGGACGACGGAGTACGGCTTGCGGCGGACTGCCTCGGTGAGTTGGCCGCCCTCGTCGTAGCCGATGTAGCCGGGGGGCGAGCCGACGAGCCGGGACACGGAGTGCTTCTCCATGTACTCCGACATGTCCACCTGAATCATCGCGTCCTCGTCGCCGAAGAGGAACTCGGCGAGCGTGCGCGCGAGCTCGGTCTTCCCGACGCCCGAGGGGCCGAGGAAGATGAACGAGCCGGTGGGGCGCTTCGGGTCCTTGATCCCCGCGCGGGCGCGCCGAATCGACTTGGAGACCGCGATGATCGCCTCGTGCTGGCCGATCACGCGCTTGTGCAGCTCGTCCTCCATGCGGATGAGCTTCTGCGACTCCGCCTCGGTGAGCTTGAAGACCGGGATGCCCGTCCACATGGAGACGATGTCGGCGATCTCCTCCTCGCCGATCTCGGGCTGCTCGATCTGCTCCGACGAGCGCCACTTCTCCTCGAGCTCGCGCTTCTTCTGCGTGAGCTTGCGCTCCTTGTCGCGCAGGTTCGCGGCCTTCTCGAACTCCTGCGCCTCGATCGCCGCCTCCTTCTCCTCGCGCACCTTCTCGATCTCGTCCTCGAGCTCGCGGTAGCGGGGCGGGGCGGTCATCGTCTTGATGCGCATGCGGGACGCGGCCTCGTCGATCAGGTCGATCGCCTTGTCCGGCAGGTGGCGGTCCTGGATGTAGCGGTCGGCGAGCACGGCGGACGCGCGCAGTGCGTCGTCGGTGATCGTGCAGCGGTGGTGCGCCTCGTACCGGTCGCGCAGGCCGCGCAGGATCTGGACGGTGTCGTCGACCGACGGCTCGTCGACGCGGATCTGCTGGAAGCGGCGCTCGAGGGCAGCGTCGCGCTCGAGGTACTTACGGTACTCGTCGAGCGTCGTCGCGCCGATCGTCTGCAGCTCGCCACGCGCCAGGGCCGGCTTGAGGATGGAGGCCGCGTCGATCGCGCCCTCGGCCGCGCCGGCTCCGACGAGATTGTGGAGCTCGTCGATGAAGAGGATGATGTCGCCGCGCTGGGTGATCTCCTTCATCACCTTCTTCAGGCGCTCCTCGAACTCGCCGCGGTACTTCGAGCCCGCCACGAGCGCGGCGAGGTCGAGCGTGTAGATCTGCTTGTTCTTCAGGAGCTCGGGCACCTGGTTGGAGGAGATGCGGGCAGCGAGGCCCTCGACGACGGCAGTCTTGCCGACGCCAGGCTCGCCGATCAGGACCGGGTTGTTCTTCGTGCGGCGCGACAGGATCTGCATCACGCGCTCGATCTCGGTCTGCCGCCCGACGACGGGGTCGAGCTTGCCGTCGGCCGCGAGCTTCGTCAGGTTGCGCCCGAACTGGTCGAGGAGCTTCGAGCTCTTCGCCTTCTCGCCGGCGGCGCCCCCGCCCTGCTGGCGGCGGCCGGGGCCGGAGAGCATGCGGATGATCTCGTTGCGAATCTTCTCGGCGTCGGCGTCGAAGTCGAGCAGGATGCGAGCCGCGACGCCCTCGTTCTCGCGCACGAGCCCGAGCAGGATGTGCTCGGTGCCGATGT
>DATIBF010000087.1:0-19628 GCA_035457655.1 Gaiellaceae bacterium | reverse complement strand
GATCGAGGCACTCGTCCAGCGCTCACGCGAATCGCTGTCGAGCGATCGCTCTCCTGCGCACCCGTACAGCTGACGAAGGAGGAAGACATGGCCACGAACACGCTGAGCATCCTCAAGCCGAGCGTCAACAACCTCACCGCTCGCATCTTCGTCCGCGCCGCCGGCCTCGAGTTCGAGGAGCTCGACGTCTGGGGCAAGAAGTCGACGCCGGAGTTCCTCGCCAAGGACCCGGCCGACCTGACGCCGCTGCTCGAGGAGGACGGCCTGCCGAAGGGCGCGCTCTGGGAGAGCTGCGCGATCATGCAGTACCTCTGCAACAAGCACGGGCTCGAGCAGTTCTATCCGCGAGATCCGGGCGAGCGCGCCATGGTCGACAGCGCGATGTTCTACCTGATCGGGACGCTCTACCCGCTCATCGCGCGGGCGACCTATCCGGCCCTCGGGTTCGGGCAGTACGCGGGAGAGGTCGCGACGGCCGACGTCTCGGACGAGCTCAAGGAGCAGGCGCGTATGGACGCGGAGGCCGCGCTCGCGAAGCCGCTCGAGGTCTACAACACGTTCTTCCTGGCCGGGAAGCCGTTCATCGGCGGTGACAACCCGTCGATCGCCGACATGCGCTTCGCGGCGACGCTCGAGTTCCTGCGCGCGATCGACTACGAGTTCCCGCCCTGGGCCGAGGAGTACCTAGGCCGAATGGAGGAAGCGCTGGGCGAGGCGTACACGGAGCCGGCCGCGGACGTGCGCGGCTACGTGGAGTCCGTGAAGTCGTAGATCGCGTCAGGCAAGCGGGGGCGGTGCGACGGCCGCGATGAGTTCGCGGCCCGTCGTCCGTCACTAGTGTGACGCAGACCCCCAGGCAAGGAGCCGGAGATGAGAAAGCTGGTCGAGTCGACCTTCATGACCCTGGACGGGGTCATCGAGTCTCCCCAGGAGTGGAGCCCGCCGTACTGGGACGACGAGCACGCGGCCTACGCGCGCAAGCTGCTGTTCGCGGCCGACGCCCTCCTCCTGGGCCGTGCGACGTACGAGGCCTTCGCGCAGGCGTGGCCGGCCAGGAGCGGGGACGAGTACACGGACCGCATCAACGCCCTCCCGAAGCACGTCGCCTCGCGCACGCTGCAGGAGGGGCCGTGGAACGCGACGGTCATCCAGGGAGACGTCGCGGAGGAGGTGGCGGGGCTCAAGCAGGAGCCCGGCGAGGACATCCTCAAGTTCGGGACCGGCGAGGTCGACCGGACGCTCCTGGCGAACGGTCTGATCGACGAGCTTCACGTCTGGGTCTTCCCGGTGCTCGTCGGGAAGGGCCAACGGCTGATCGACGGAATCGAGACGACCCACCTGGGCCTCGTCGAGACGACGAGGTTCGGGAGCGGCATCGTCGTGCTCACCTACGCCCCGAAGGGGCGCGAGTGACACGCCGAGACGGACTCGCAGCCGAGCTCGACCAGACCCTGTCCGAGCTGCGCGGCTCGCTTGCAGGGGCCGCGCTCGTCCCCGGGGAACCGGGTTACGACGCCGCCCGGATCTGCTTCAACGCCATGGTCGATCGCCGTCCGGCGGTCATCGTCCGCTCCCTCGGGGCAGCCGACGTCGCCACCGCCTTCGACTACGCCCGCGCCAACGACCTCGAGGTCTCTGTGCGCGGTGGCGGGCACAATCCGGCGGGTCACTGCGTCCTCGACGACGGGCTCGTGATCGACCTGTCGCACCTGCGCCGCGTCGAGGTGGACCGCGATGCGAGGATCGCCCGCGCCGGGGGAGGGTCGACGTGGCTCGACTTCGACTCGGCGACGCAGTCCCACGGCCTCGTGGCTCCCGGAGGCGTGGTCGGCTCCACGGGCGTCTGCGGACTCACGTTGGGCGGCGGGATCGGCCACCTGACCGCGCAGCTCGGGCTGACCTGCGACCACCTCGTCGGAGCGGAGCTCGTCACTCCGGCCGGCGAGATCCTCCAGGTCGATTCCGACGGCGAGCCGGAGCTCCTCTGGGGGCTTCGCGGCGGCGGCGGCAACTTCGGCGTGGCGACGCGGCTCGACCTCCGCCTGCAGGCGCTCGACAGGGTCGTCGGCGGGTTGCTGACGTTCGCCGGAGACGGCGTGGGCGACGCGCTCAGGCGCTTCCGCGACGTCGTCGCCGGCTCCCCGCGGAACCTGAGCTGCCAGGCGGTTCTCTCGACGGACGAGACGCTGACGCCGGTCCTGCTCGTCGCGCCCTGCTACACGGGCCTGGACACGGATCCGGAGGAGCTCCGTGCCCTGCGCTCGGGGCGGGGCCTCGTCGAGGACACCGTTCGCGAGCACTCGTTCCTCGAGCAGCAGCGGGTCTTCGACTCGCCGTACGGCGAGAACAGGCACTACTGGAAGGGACACTTCGTACGCGAGCTTCCTGACGAGCTGATCGACGACCTCCTCCGGTGCGTCATCGCGCTCGGCCGCCCGCCCGGAGGGATCCTGATCGAGTCGCTCCACGGCGGGCCTAAAGACCCGGCCGCTCCCGCCGGAGCGCTCGGCTTCCGCGACGCCGCCTTCAACGTCAGCGCTACGGCGACCTGGAAAGACGCCGAGCTCGACGAGCAGCACATCGCATGGGCGCGGGAAACGGCAACGGCGCTCGAGCCCTGGTCACACGGTGGTGGCTACGTCAATTACATGCAGGCCGACGAGCCGATCGAGCGGGTGCAGGCCGCGTTCGGCTTGGAGGCGTTCCGGTGCTTGCAGACGCTCAAGCGGCGCTGCGACCCGGCCAACGTCCTCCACCGCAACCAGAACGTCCCCCCGGGCTGAGGGATGCCTACCGCTATCCCGAGCCTAGCTCGCTTCCGGCCGAGCTCTGCCCGCGGGTTGCGGCTGCGGAAGAGAATCCAGCTCCGGCCGAGGTACGTGAGCGGGACGCTCCAGGCGTGGACGAGGCGGCTGAACGACCAGACGGCGAAGAGCAGCCAGGCGGAGACGGCGTGCGCCTGGAAGAGGAAGGGCGCGCCCGCCATCAAGTCCGGATCTGGATCGAGGGCGAAGACGCCGCGGAACCACGGGCTCACCGTCTCGCGGTAGTGGTACTCGCCGAAGAGGAGGTTGTCGCCGAACGTCGCCGCTCGTCGTGGCGGCCGAGCAGCGTCAGGGCCGGCCGCACCTCGCCCAGCTCCAGGTTCCAGAGGCCCTTGCCCTCCTCGCCCCAGCGGAACCCGATCGAGCCCTTGGGCACGACCAGCGTCCCGCTCGCCTCGTCCAGCACGACCGTCTTCCAGTCTGGGTGCTCTCCGGCCTCGCCGAGGTCGGAAGAGCGCAGGAACCGGTCGGCGACGTAGGCGTCTTCTTGCTTGCGCAGAGTGACGAGGAAAGGCATGTCCGTGTAGCGGCGCGCGTAGTCCTCGAAGTAGGGCACCTGCCGCTCGACGTAGAACTCACGCAGGATCACGTGCGCCATCGCCAGCGCGAGGGCGCCGTCGGTGCCCGGGTTGGCCACGAGCCAGTGGTCGGCGAACTTCGTGTGCCCTGCGTAGTCGGGCGAGACGACCACGACTTTCTGCCCGCGGTAGCGCGCCTCGGCAAGGAAGTGCGCGTCCGGCGTCCGCGTCTGCGGGATGTTCGTCTCCCAGACGATCACGTAGCCCGCGTTCCACCAGTCAGCCGACTCCGGGACGTCGGTCTGGTCGCCCCAGATCTGCAGCGACGCGGGCGGGAGGTCTGCGTACCAGTCGTAGAACGAGAGGCAGACCGCGCCGATCAGCGAGAGGAAGCGCGTCCCCGCGGCGTACGAGACCATCGACATCGCCGGGATCGGCGAGAAGCCGGCGATGCGATCGGGGCCGTAGCGCCGGATCGTGTGCACGTGGGCTGCCGCGATCAGGTCGGCCACCTCGTCCCACGAGGCGCGCGCGAAGCCGCCACGGCCGCGCTGCGACTTGTACCGGCGGGCCTTCTCGGGGTCGTCGACCACGTCGGCCCACGCCTCGACCGGGTCGCCCGTCCGCTCGAGGGCCTCCCGCCAGAGGTCGAGCAGGACGCCCCGCACGCACGGTACTTCACGCGAAGCGGCGAGTAGAGATACCAGCTGAAGGAGGCGCCGCGCGGGCAGCCGCGCGGCTCGTACTCCGGCATGTCGGGCCCGTTCGAAGGGTAGTCGGTCTGCTGCGTCTCCCAGGCGATGATGCCGCACGCAGGCCGGCATTCACAAGTGAGAAGTCGAACCAGAGTCGACCAGGAGTTTCGGCAAGAAGACGGCCATCGCCACGAAGCCGCCGATCGTGACGAAGTAGAAGAGCGCGAGCCGCCACAGGCGCCAGCCGGCCCCGAGCACCTCCCGATAGCGGGTCGGCGGCCGTTCGCCCGGAGCGTCCCTGGCGAACAGCCAGAAGAGCGCCGCTCCGCCGGCGAGGACGGCGCCGTACAGGAAGCCAAGGGCCGGTCGTCCCGGCCCGTCCACGATCGCCGGCGCGCTGAACGCCGCCACGGCCGTCCGCGTGCTCGTGAGGTCGAAGTCGTCCTTCGAACCGCCGCGCCAGCGGCGCCATCAGGCCCCAGGCCTGGAGCAGAGCGCGAAGGCGACCGTTGAGAGAACGAGGTGCGCGTCGCGGCGGTCGCCGAACCGGGCACGCCTCGATCCTAAGAGACGACTTCCGGCGCCGTCTCCGTAGGAACTACTCGCGCGTTGCGGCTTGCTACGTAGGAGGCACCGGAGGCCCGAAGCTAGGCTCGCAACCATGAAGCGCAGTCCCGCGCTCGTCACCCTCTCCCACGACCACCACCGCGTGCTCGTCGAGGCGAGACGCCTGCGCCGCGCCGCCGGCGGGCCCGATGCGAGCGCCGCTGCCGCCGCTTTCCTCCGCTTCTTCTCGTCCGAGTCCGTCCGGCACTTCCGCGAGGAGGAGGAGCAGCTCTTCCCGCTCGTCGTCGCCTTCGACGAGGCCCGGGAGCCGCTGGTCCGGGCGCTCCTCGACCACCAGCGCCTGCACGCGCTCGCGGTCGAGCTCGACGAGCGGCTCACCGACGAGAAGGACGCTGCGGACGTGATGGGCGAGCTGGCGGAGCTCCTCGAAGCGCACGTCCGCCACGAGGAGCGGGTGCTCTTCCCGCTGATCGAGCGCCTCGTGGGGAACTCGCTGCCGGGGGCGCTGCCGCCCGGTCGCGGCGACCACGGCCCGGGTTGGGCCGCCGAGTCCGAGGACCTCAATGCGACGCTCGTCGCCTGGGAGCCCGGGAGCGGCCCGCCCGAACACGTCAACGCCGAGCGGGACGTGCTCGTCGTCGTCCTCGACGGCTCGGCGGCCGTGACCGTGGACGGCGTCGAGCGCGGGCTCGGTCCCGGCGAGGCGATGATCGTCGACAAGGGCCGGACCAGGCGCATCACCGCCGGCTCCCAGGGCGTTCGCTACCTCTCGGTTCACCGCCGCCGCCCGCCGCTGCAGATCGTCTCGCGGCCCCCGGAGTCGTAGCGCGCCGATGTACCAGTGGGCGCTCCTCTTGCACCTCGTGGGGGCGATCCTCTTTTTCGCCGGCCTCGCCGTCGCTGCCGTCGGCCAGGCCGCCGCCCGGCGCCGGGCCCGGCCGACCGAGATCGCCGTACTCCTGGGCACCGCCCGCTGGGGCGTGCTCATGGTCGGCCTCGGGACGATCCTCGCGGTCGGCTTCGGCTTCTGGCTCGTCGACCTGACCGCCTACGGCTTCGACGGCTGGGTGGTCGCCTCGCTCGCGCTGCTCGCGTTCGCGCTCGGCGCGGGCGGGGCCGGCGGCCAGGCGCCGAAACGGGCCAGGCGGTTAGCCGAGCGGCTCGCACGCGAGGGGGACGAGCCGAGTGCCGAGCTCGAGCTGCTCCTGCACGACAGGGTTTCGGACGCGCTCAGCTGGGCGGGGGCGGCGGCCGCGATCGCGGTCCTCTTCCTCATGGTGTGGAAGCCGGGCGCGTGAGCTCTGCCAGCCTCCGTTCGAGGAAGCGCCGCTCCGCGTCCGAGTGGACGAGCTCGAGCGCGCGGTCGTAGGCGGCGCGGGCTTCCTCCACGCGCTGCAGGCGGCGGAGCAGCTCGGCGCGCGTTGCGTGCAGGTAGTGGTAGCCGTCGAGCTCCAGGCTCTCGGCGAGGACGAGCGCGGCCTCGACGTCGCCCGCCTCGGCCACGGCGACCGCTCGGTTCAGCTCGACCACCGGTGAGCCGGTGACGCGGGCGAGCTCGCCGTACAGGGCTGCGAGCTGCGGCCAGTCCTGAGGCTCGTCGAGGTGGAGGCTCGCGATCGCCGCCTGGAGCACGTAGGGGCCGCGCCCGCCGAGCGCCAGCGCGCGGCCGAGCGCGACGCGTCCCTGGGCGATCTCGTCGACGTCCCAGAGCGCGCGATCCTGGTCGCCGAGGAGGACGATTGCGTCGTCCGCGAAGCGAGCGTCGCGCCGGGCGTCGTTCAGGAGCATGAGCGCCAGCAGCCCGTTCGCCTCGGGCTCGTCGGGCATCAGCTCGGCGAGCGCCCGACCGAGCCGGATCGCCTCACCCGCGAGATCCCCGCGGCCTCCGTAGCCCTCGTTGAAGATCAGGTAGACGACCGCGAGCACCGCGGCCAGCCGGTCGGGGAGCAGGTGCGCCGGGGGGACGCGAAACGGGATCCCGGCGGCCTTGATCTTGCGCTTCGCCCGCACAAGCCGCTTGGCCATCGTCGCCTCGGCGACGAGGAAGGCGCGGGCGATCTCGTCCGTCTCCAGGCCGCCGAGCGTCCGCAGCGTCAGCGCCACCTGGGCATCGAGCGCGAGCGCCGGATGGCAGCACGTGAAGAGGAGCTCGAGCCGCTCGTCCGGGATCATCGCGTCATCCACGTCGTCCTCCGTCGTTTTCCGCGCGTCGAGCAGGCGTGTCTTTGCGGCGAGCGTGCGTTCGCGCCGGATGCGGTCGACGGCGCGGTTGCGTGCGGTGGTCACGAGCCAGGCGCGCGGGTGGGCGGGCGTCCCCTCGCGCGGCCAGCGCGCTGCTGCGATCGCGAACGCCTCCTGCGCGGCTTCCTCGGCGAGGTCGAAATCGCCGAGGAAGCCGATCAGGGCCGCGAGGACGCGCCCCCACTCGTCGCGGAAGGCCTGCTCGAGCGTCACCGCTCGACCAGAGGGCGCACCTCCACCGCGCCGCCCATGTGGGCGGCCGGCACGCGGCCCGCGAGCTCGATCGCGGCGTCGAGGTCGTCGGTCTCGAAGAAGAAGTAGCCGCCCAGCGCCTCCTTGACGGCCACGAAGGGCCCGTCCGTCGTCAGCGTCTTGTCGTCCTGTACCCTCACCGTCGTCGCGGTCTCCGGCGGCTGCATCTGCACGCCCGGGCTCACGCCGGGCGTCTCGTTGATCGCCTGGTACGCGGCGTAGACGGCGCCCTGCTCCTCCTCGGACAGGCGGGCCCACGCCTCCGGCATGTACGGCGTCGGGGCGTCTCCCTGGTGGATCAAGAGCATGTACTTCATCGCTACCTCCTTCGGATGGTCGCCCCGTAGACGAACGACAGGCGAGCCAAAGGACAGCTGCAGCACGCTACCTGTCGAAACGCCGGGCCAGGACGATGCCGGCGCGCCAGCCGGGGGCGCGTCCGCCGGGCGGAGGCACGACCGACTCGACCTCGAGCCCGCTGCGCGCGATCAGCCAGGAGATCAGCGAGTTCGAGTTCCACATCTCGCCCGCGTGCAGCTCGTCGCGGCCCCAGACAGGAGTGGGCACCTGCGGCACGAGCCCGAGCACCCGCCGTGCGCAGTCGGGATCGTCGCTGAGACGCCGGGGGCTGTCGACCGCCTCGTCGATGTCCGGAATGGCGCCGTTCCGCCAGCAACGCACCTCGTACCGGAAGATTCTGAGCCGGCGCACCGCCCGAGCGCCGACCGGCCCTTCGGCGACGACGCCCCGCGCGGTGGCGTCGCCACGTGGGATCGGGGCCATCTCGATCACGAACCGCCCATCGGGCAGGCCGACCTCGAGCGCCGAGTGGTAGAGGTCGCGGCGATCTCGCCGCTCCAGCCGCGCCGCGACCGCCTCGAAGATCCGCCCGTTGACGCGGACGGAGTGACCGCCGGCTCCGAGTGGCAGCCAGTAGAGGTCGATGCTAGAAGTCACGCATCACCAGGGAGGAATCGTTTCCGATCCGGCTCGCGGGCGCAGCCGATGCGACGGCCTTCGCGAGGCTCCTGCACGCCTTCAACGTCGAGTTCGACGAGCCGACGCCCGACGCGGACGTCATCGCCGGGTGGGCCGCGCCGCTGCTCGAGAGCGGGGAGGTCACGGTGCTCTTCGCGGGGAACGGACCGGACGGCTTCGCCCAGCTCCGCTTCCGCCCGTCGCTCTACACGGGCGCTCTCGACGCCCACCTCGAGGAGCTCTACGTCGCGCCCGAGCTGCGGGGACGGGGGCTCGGGCGTGCGCTCCTCGAGGCGGCGATGAACCATGCGAGGGAACGCGGCGCCGCCCACATCGACCTCGGCACGAGCGAGGACGATGTGGCCGCGCGAGCCCTGTACGAGAGCGCCGGCTTCACGAACCACGAAGGCAGGCCGGACGGGCCGCGCATGCTGTACTACGAGCGAGGACTGTAGGGCCGTTACAGATCGTGATGGAGGCGAAGAGACCAGCGTTAGCTCGCGAGCGAGACGAAGCCGCCGACAATCGCTCCGTAGGCGACGTGCGCGACGATTGTCGCCAGCGGCGTCCGGCGGCCGTAGTTGAGGAGCAGGAACCCGGGCGGCTCGAGCAAGGGAGCCGAGCCCGCGGCCGTGAATCCGGTGCCCATGCGCGGGTGGACCACCGGAAGCAGGATGTTGACGAGGGCAGTGCCGGCGAAGAGCCCGTGCACGAGACCGAAGAGGGCGCCGAGCAGGAAGCCGCTCGCGTCGATGACGAGGAAGATGGCGTAGTAGGCGAGGGCGAAGGCGATGCCGAAGCCGAAGTGGAGCCCATACCCGATTGCCTTCGCGCGCACCCGGTTGGCGGTGAACGGCGTTCCAAGAAGGAAGGGGACGTCCATGCGCGTGAACCCGAGCTCGCTCGCCGCCCGTAGCAGGGTCGTGAGGACGAAACGGTACCCAGTTGCGCTCGCCGCCGATCTCCTCCGGCAGCGACGTGGTCGCGGCAGCGGCGATCGCGCCCGAAGGCGCATGGACGAGCAGCTTCAGCGCGAGGGCGCTGCGGATCACCGCGTCCCGCCAGCTACCGGAATACCCGCGTCCGCGAGCCCACTCGGACCAGAAACGCGTCGTCTCTTCCAGGCGGCCTTCGGCGTCCTCCCGCGTGGGCAGGACGAGCGGTTCCTGGTGGGCAGCGTCATCGCGTCGGTCAGCCTTGCTGCGCCGGCGCTGGTAGTGAAGGTCGTCTCGAGCACGTTCGTCTCCGGCACATAGCGTCTCGACGTCTCGTACGGGACCGCCGGCTCGAGGAGGAACCGGCCGCCCCGCTCCGCGTCGACGATCGCGCCGAAGATGCTCGGCGAATCGAGTGCGGGGAGGCACAGGCAGTCGAGGGAGCCGTTGCGACAGACCAGTGCGACCGTGCGCCCGTCTCCGATCGCAGCGTAGTCCCGGATATGTGCGTATCCGCGAGCGCGCTTCGTCTCGGCGTCTCTCGTCCATGTCATCTCTCAAGAGTTCCACGAAGCGGCCGTCAGGGGACAGGGCAGAGATACACTCGCCGCCGTGGCCTACGACGAGGAGCTCGCGAACCGCATCGGCGACCTGGTCGCCGGGGAGCCCGGCGTGACCGAGCAGAGGATGTTCGGCGGGCTCGCCTTCCTCGTTGGCGGCAACATGGCCGTCGGGGCGAGCGGCCAGGGCGGGATCCTGGTTCGCGTCGACCCGGAGCAGTCGGACGCGCTCGTCGCAACGACGAGCGCCAGGCCGATGGAGATGCGCGGCCGCCAGATGAAGGGGTGGCTGCGCGTCGACGCCGACGACGTGGGAGCCGAGAGCGAGCTCGCGACGTGGGTCGAGCTCGGCACCGCGTACGCCCGCTCGCTCCCCGCCAAGTAGCCGGCCTGCGCCTTATCCGCAGGAGAGATCAGCGCTCTCCCCGATTCCGCCGCTCCGCGAGGACGGGATCCTTCGCCGCGATGGCACTCGTCATCTCAGAAGAGCTTGCTCTCGAGACAAGGCTCGCTGAGATCCTCAACCGCCGGGCGACCGGCGGGCTGGCGCTCGGAGTCGTCCGGAACCGCCGCCTCGACTGGTTCCACGGCCACGGCCTCGCGAACATCGCGTCGCGCACGCCGGTCACCGAGGACACCGCCTTCCGGATCGCGTCGATCAGCAAGACGTTCACGGCTGTCGCCGTGATGCAGCTCGTCGAGCGGGGGCTCGTCGACCTCGACGCGCCGGCGACTGACTACCTGCGCGCGTACCGGCTGGTCCCGGCGAAGCCGACCTTCCGGCCGCCGACGATCAGGCACCTGCTGACTCACACCTCGGGGATCGGCGAGCTGCAGCGGCTGAGGGACCTCCTGCTGCCGACGCTGGGCTCGGAGGTTCGGAAGCCGCCGGTGCCGTCCCTCGCCGAGTACTACCGGAGCGGGCTGCGGGTCGAGGTGGAGCCCGGCACGAGGTTCGCGTACAGCGACCACGGGTTCGCCACCGTTGGCCAGATCGTCGAGGACGTGAGCGGAGAGCCGTTCGGCCGATACCTCCGCGAGCGCGTCTTCGCGCCGCTCGGGATGGAGAGCACGGACGTCGACCGGGAACGGGTGCTTCCGCGCCTCGCCACCGGCTACGTGATCCGGCGCAGGGGCCTGAGGCCGGTCGCCGACCGCGGGTTCGCGCTCGGCGGCGCCGGAGCCGTCTACTCGACGACGAGGGACATGGCGCGCTATGTCGGGGCGCTCCTCGGCGGCGGGGCGAACGAGCACGGGTCCGTGCTCGAGCCAGAGGCGGTCGCCTCCATGTTCGACCCGCACTACCGGCCTGATCCGCACGTTCCGGGCATCGGGCTTGCGTTCTTCCGGGCCGAGGCCGGCGGCCGCCGCTTCGTCGAGCATGGGGGGATCCTGCCGGGATTCAGCTCGCAGCTGTTCCTGGCGCCCGACGACGGCATCGGCGTCCTGGCCTTCGCCAACGTCGGCAGCCCGGCGCCGCTGTGGCTCCCTTTCGAGCTGGCCGGGGTGCTCCGCGGGCTGCTCGGCGTCCCGGACGTCGAGGTCCGCCGCGATATCCCGCAGCATCCCGAGGTGTGGGGCGACATCTGCGGCTGGTACGGCCTTCCCGCCGGGCGAACCGGCGTCCGCGCGATGATGATGACGGGCGCAGCCGTCGAGGTGTTCGCGCGCCGGGGGCGACTGCTCGCGAGAGGGCTGAGCCCGATCCCCGGGCTCCTCAGGGGCCTTCCGCTTCATCCCGACGACGAGGACGACCCGTACGTCTTCCGGATCGATCTGTCCGAGTTCGGGTTCGACAGCTGCCGCGTGGCGTTCAGCCGTGCGCCTGAGACCGGCGCATGGGCGCTGCACCTCGACCTGCACCCGCTCTCGCTCCACAAGCTGCCGCACGGCCGGGACCCCGCGCGATGGACAGAGGGCGCCCTCGTGCTCGGCACCGCCGCGCTCGCAGCCCACCGGGTTCGTCGGTACGTCCGGTAACCGGGAGGGCCGCTACTCGCGGGGCGGCAGCTTTGCGATGATCCCCTTGAGCTGTCGCAGGATGTCCGCCTCGTCGTGCCCGAAGTCCTCGAGGTAGGCGGTCAGCGCGGAGCGCACGAGGCGGAGCTCCTCGTCTGTGAGCTCGAGCGTCGGCATCGCTCGTAGCCTACTCGCGGGCGAGGTCTTCGAAGATTCCGGTCTGGTAGGCGAGCACGACTGCCTGAACCCGGTCGCGGAGGTCGAGCTTCTGAAGGATGTGCGTGACGTGGGTCTTGACGGTCGTCTCGCTGATGTAGAGCTCCTGCCCGATCTCCGCGTTCGAGAGGCCACGAGCCATCGAACGGAAAACGTCTCGCTCGCGGTCGCTGAGCTCGTCGAGCTCCTTCGGGGGAGTAGCCGGGGTCGGCATGCGGGCGAACTTCTGGATGACGCGTCTCGTGATCGTCGGCGAGAGGAGCGCCTCGCCGGCAGCGACGGTGCGGATCGCGGCGATCAGCTGTTCCGGGGAGTCGTCCTTGAGCACGAAGCCGCTGGCGCCCGCTCGCAGCGCCTCGTACACGAACTCGTCGAGGTCGAAGGTCGTGAGGATCAGGATTCGGGCATCGCGGTCCTTCGCGAGGATGCGCCGGGTCGCCTGGAGCCCGTCGAGCTCGGGCATGCGGATGTCCATCAGAATGACTTCGGGATCGAACCGGGCGGCTTTGTCGACCGCCTCGAGCCCGTTGCTCGCCTCAGCCACCACCTCGATGTCTTCCTCGCCGGCGAGCAGCATGCGGAAGCCGGCGCGCACCATCGACTGGTCGTCCACGACGAGGACGCGGATGGTCACGATCGATCGTCTCCGATCGGAAGGCGTGTGCTGAGCACGAACCCGCCCTCGGGCACGGCGCCTGCTGTCATCTCGCCGCCGTAGATCTTGACGCGCTCGCGGATGCCGACGAGCCCATGCCCGAGGCCGTCGTTTCTCGCGCCGCCCCGGCCGTTGTCGCGCACCTCGATCTTCAGCTCGTCGGGCCGGTAGCGGACGGTCACGTCCGCATCGCTCGCCCGGGCGTGCTTGAGCGCGTTGGTCAGGCCCTCCTGAACGATGCGATAGGCCGACAGGTCGATCCCCCGTGGGAGCGGGAAGGGATCGCCGTCGACATGCAGCTCGACGGGCAGGCCGGCGCGACCGACCGCGTCCAGCAGCGAGTCGAGACCGTCGAGGCCGGGCTGGGGAGTGAACTCGACCTCCTCTCCGTCGCGGCGCATGGCGGCGAGGAGGCGTCGCATCTCGGCAAGCGCTGTGCGTCCGGCCCGCTCCACGCCTCTGAGCGCCTCACGATCCTCCGCCAGCGAATCCGGGAGCTTGTGCCTGACGGCGCCGACCTGGAGGACCATCACGCTGACGGCGTGGGCGACGACGTCGTGGAGCTCGCGGGCGATGCGCGCACGCTCCTCCGCCACCGCGACGCGTGCGGCCGCCTCCCGGTCGCGCTCGGCCCGGGTCGCGCGCTCCTCTGCCGCTTCGGCCTGCTCGGAGCGCTCGCGCAGGGCGTAGCCGGCGACCCAGGCCACCACGAACCGGAGGGGAATGAAGATGAGGTCGCCGGTGGCCTGCGCGCCGGGGATGTTGACGACCACGATGACGATGGAGGCCAGGATGATCACCAGGCCGATGCCCGCCTTTCGGCTGTCGCGCAGGTGCCCGAGCATGAACGCGGCTGCCAGCCCGACGACGCCGAGGCTGCCGACGAACGCGATCAGCACTCCGTCGACGAACGTGAGCGCCGCCGCCAAGACCCAATAGGCCGCCGGCGCCGCGAAGGGAAAGCGCCGGTGCGCGAACAGCGTCGACACCAGGATCCCTATCGCAGGAATGGTGAACCAGAGTGTCGTCGTCGGCGCGCCCGGCAAGTTGCGTCCGACCACGAGCTCCACCATGCCCGCGATCGCCAGGAACGCGACCAGTAGCTCAAACCAGTACTCACGCGCGGTGCGTCGAATGCGGCTCACGCGTTGAAGGTACTGCACCTCCTGGCGTTCCGCCTCCTACCTGAGTAGGAGTCGAGATCGTCGGCAGGACCGAGCTCGAATCCGGCCTCGCGACGAGGCGCCTTACCCGGCGGCTTCGTAGCGTCGAGTCATGCACTCGACTCGCAAGGAGGTTTCAAGATGGACGTTGCAATGCCAGCTACTCGCGCCGCTGCGGCGGATGCGAGTGTGGAGATTCCGCAGTACTCGGTTGCACGGATCGTCGCCGTCTGGGCGGCCGCCGCGTTGCCGATGGCGGCGCTCGCCTGGCTCGTAGCGCCCGCACTCGCCGACCGGTTCGCCGGGGCGGGGCACGTGCCGATGGCGAAGGCGCTGATCGTTTCCCTCGCGATCGGCATGGTCTGGCAATTCGCTCTCGTTGCGATTCTCGTCGGTCGCGAACAGCGGACCCTCCGCTGGTCGACGGTCCGCGAGGCGCTCTGGCTCCGCTCTCCGCGCAGTCCGCGCAGCGGCCGCATCGGCGGGCGGCTCTGGCTGGTCGTGATCCCGCTCATCATCGGGTTCACCCTGGCGCAGGAGCTGGTCGCAGTCGTGGCGGCGCCCGATGACCGGAACTTCGCCACGATCATCGAGTCGGACGCCGGCAAGGCGTTCTTGGATGGGGCCTTCGGCTGGTACGCCCTCATCCTGGTGATGTTCCTCTTCAACACCGTGCTCGGTGAGGAGCTCCTGTTCCGCGGGTTTCTCCTTCCGCGCATGAACGGCGCCTTCGGGCGCGGCGACTGGGTGGCGAACGGCCTCCTCTTTGCCGGCTACCACCTGCATGTGCCGTGGGCGATCCCGGGGACGCTGCTCGAGATGTTCACCACTGCCTACCCGACGAAGCGCTATCGGAGTGCGTGGATCGGGATCGCGGTGCACAGCGCCCAGAGCGTGTTTCTTGCAATCGTCATCTTCACGCTCGTCGTCTGAGAACGCCCCGCGCCTGACTCCAAAGCCCTGCGAGCCCTTCGGGCTCGCAGGGCTTTGTATTTCGGCCCAGGTCCTGCGGTGCGCCTCCCACTCCAGTAGGACTCGAGATCGTCGCGAGGTCTGAGCTCGAATCCGGCTTTCCGACGACGCTGGTTCCCCGCTGCATCCCTAGCGTCGTGCCATGGAGTTCGATCACGGAACGGCACACGAAGGAGGAGTGATGAGCCGCGAGACATCTCGAGCCTTGGAACTTGCGGTCCGCGAGAGCGACGGCATCCACGTCCTGTTGCTCTGGCACCCGGATGAGGACGCCCTCACCGTAACGGTCGAGGACGACCGTCTCGGCGATCGCTTCCGCCTCGCGGTCGCGCCCGACCGCGCCCTCGACGCCTTCTACCACCCCTTCGCCTACGCGGCGTAGGGACGACCGACAGAGGAGGAACGAACGATGCTTCGCACGGATACCCGACGGCCCAACCTGGCGGCCCGGATGGGCCGCTGGAGCGCCGACCACTGGAAGACAGCCACGTTCGGGTGGTTGGCGTTCGTCCTCGTCGCCTTCGCCCTCGGCGGCATGACGGGGACGAAGACGATCGATCCGAACGCCGCGGGCCCGGGCGAGTCGGGCCGGATGGACCGGATCCTCGAGGCCGGCTTCAAGAAGCCTGCGGCCGAGAGCGTTCTCGTCCAGAGCAGCTCGCTCTCCGCCACCGACCCCGCCTTCACGGCGGCGGTCGAGGACGTCGTTGGGCGGATCTCGAAGCTCGACGCCGTCCAGAACCTCCGCTCGCCGCTCGATCCCGCCAACGCCGGCCAGGTCTCCGCCGACGGCCGCTCCGCGCTCATCGAGTTCGAGATCCGCGGCGCGAAGGCCGACGCGGCCGAGAAGATCGACCCGGTCATAGCCCAGGTCGCGGCTGCGCAGGAGGCGCATCCGCAGCTCTTCATCGGGGAGTTCGGGTACGCCAGCGCGGCCAAGGCCGTCGAGACGGCGTTCGAGGACGACCTGGGGAAGGCGGGTGTCCTCTCCCTCCCGGTGACGCTCGTCATCCTCGTGGTCGCCTTCGGAGCGCTGATGGCGGCCGGCATTCCGCTGATCCTCGCCCTGACCGCGGTCTTCGCGACCTTCGGCCTCGTCGCCGTCTTGAGCCAGTTCGTGCCGGCGGCGATGCAAGCCGGTGCGCTCGTGCTCCTGATCGGGCTCGCGGTCGGCGTCGACTACTCGCTCTTCTACCTCCGGCGCGAACGCGAGGAGCGTGCCGCCGGCCGCAGCCCCCGGGACGCCATCGAGATCGCCGCGGCGACCTCCGGGCGTGCCGTGCTCGTCTCCGGCCTCACGGTCATCATCGCCATGGCCGGCATGTTCCTGACCGGTAACGAGATCTTCGCGTCGCTCGCCGCCGCGACGATCACGGTGGTCGCGATCGCGATGCTCGGCTCGTTGACCGTTCTTCCCGCGCTGCTCTCGCGGCTCGGGGACAAGGTCGACCGGGGCCGGGTCCCGCTCGTGGGCCGCCTCCGCCGCGACGAAGGCGAGGGTCGGATCTGGGGCGCGATCGTCGACCGCGTCCTCCGGCGGCCGGCGCTCTCCGTGATCCTCGCCGGCGGGCTGCTCGTCGCGCTCTCGCTTCCCGCCTTCCAGCTCCGCATGGCGCAGCCGGGCCCCGACACGTTCCCGAAGTCCATTCCCGCGGTGCAGGCCTACGACCACATGCAGGAGGCCTTCCCGGGCGCGGCGCTTCCGGCCACTGTGGTCGTCAAGGCCCCGGACGTGAACGCACCGGAGATGCAGGCGGCGATCCAGCGGCTCCGGGAGCGGGCGCTCGCGAGCGGCCGCATGCACGAGCCGATCACGGTCGACGTCAACGACGCGGGCACGGTGGCGAACATCACCATTCCGATCGAGGGGAAGGGAACCGACTCGGTCTCGAACGCCTCGCTGACCGAGCTCCGCGACGCGATCGTCCCGAACACCGTTGGCGGCCTTCCGGACGCCGAGGCCGGCGTCACCGGCCTTACAGCCCAGTGGAAGGACAGCTCAGACGACATCTCCTCGAAGCTGCCGCTCGTCGTCGGCTTCGTGCTCGTCTTCGCCTTCTCGCTCATGCTCGTCGCCTTCCGGTCGCCCGTGATCGCGGCCAAGGCGATCGTGCTCAACCTGCTCTCCGTGGGTGCCGCCTACGGCGTCCTGGTGCTCGTCTTCCAGCACGGCTTCGGCAAGAGCTTCCTCGGCTTCACCTCGACGGCCGGGATCGACCCCGTCGTCCCGCTGCTCCTGTTCGTGATCCTGTTCGGGCTCTCGATGGACTACCACGTGTTCCTCCTGAGCCGGATCAGGGAGCTCGTCCAGCGGGGCATGTCCACCGACGAGGCCGTCTCGCAGGGCATCAAGTCGACCGCGGGCGTCGTCACGAGCGCCGCGATCGTCATGGTCGCCGTGTTCGCGGTTTTCATCGCGCTCTCGATGCTGATGTTCAAGCAGTTCGGCGTCGGGCTCGCGGTCGCGATCCTGCTCGACGCGACGATCGTCCGCGGGGTGCTCCTGCCCGCCTCGATGAAGCTGCTCGGCGACTGGAACTGGTACCTGCCGAGCTGGCTCGAGTGGCTGCCTCGCTTCGACGTCTCGGAGCCCGAGGATTCGCCCGAGACCAAGCCCACTCCCGTCTCTGCCTAGACCGAACGGGCGCCCCCCGGGCCCTTGTGGCCCGGGGGGCGCCCACTGAAAGGAGCTCGCCATGGAGGAGACCGGCCGGGTCGACGGCCTCACCGAACGCCTACGTGTTCCGCTTCAACCGGTCGCAGCAGTGGAAGTCCGAGTAGAGCGAAGCAAGGTCGGAGCGAAGCCTGAACACGGGGATCTGTCCGAAGAGCCTTCTGATCACCCGCTCCCTGTGGCGTAGCTTGAAAGTCGCCCAGCAATCGCGGTAACTCGCTCGCCGGGGGAAGGGGAGAGACCGAGCCGATCAGCGATCGGAAGCCCTCTGTCGGACTCGAACCGACGACCCCCTCCTTACCATTCAGCTCTGAGCTGGGAAGCGAGGGCACGCGCGGGCCACGGCGGTCGCGAAGATCCCGCAAACCGACGGGATCCGGCGAGGCCGAGTGACCGCGTGTGGACGCGTAATGGCGCTGGCGTTCCCTCAGCGTTCCCTCGGCAAATCCCCGTTGTTCAGGCGTGCGGTTTTACGGCTTCGGCCGGTAGATGAGTTCGCCGGCGTCGAGAAGTCTGTTTGATGCGTGAAGGTCAACCGCCGAATTACCCGAAGGAGCACCGGCCATGTCACTCGCCCGCGTCCAGAACTTCTCCATCTCGCTCGACGGTTTCGGCACCGGCGAGCCTCAGAGCTTCGACGCACCGTTCGGCCACGCCGGCGAACGGCTGCACGAATGGATGTTCCCCACCCGGTGGTGGCGCGAGATGGTCGGCCAGCCCGGCGGCACCCGCGGCATCGACGACGCTTTCGCGCGGCTGCACGGCCCTGGGGTCGGCGCCGAGATCATGGGTGCGCGGAAGTTCGGCCCGCCGGGATGGCACGAGGACCCGAAGTGGAAGGGCTGGTGGGGTCCCGACCCGCCGTTCCACACGCCGGTCTTCGTCCTCACCCATCACCCGCGGCCATCGATCGAGATGGAGGGCGGCACCACGTTCCACTTCGTCGACGCTTCGCCCAGCGAGACGCTCGAGACCGCCCGCGAAGCTGCAGACGGTCAGGACGTACGAATCGGCGGAGGTGCCACCGTGATCCGGGACTTCGTTGCCGCGGGGCTCGTCGACCACATGCACATCGTCGTGGTCCCGATCCTGCTCGGCCGAGGCGTACGCCTCTGGGACGGACTGGAGGGCCTTGAGACGGACTACGAGGTCGAAGCCGCCTCGGCGCCCAGTGGGGTCACGCATGTGACATTTACTCGTGCGGCGTGAGCCGCCTCGGCGCGTCCTGACTCCTCAAACGTCGGAGCTCGGCGTGACCCATCCACGCTCGTACCACCCAACGCGAGCCCAAGGAGGATCCAATGCAGGAGCTGCTAGTGGACTTCATCACCTCGTTGGACGGCTACGGGGCCGCGGAAGGCTGGCCCGGGTTTTGGGGGCTCCAGGGCCCCGAGTATCTCGCCTGGCTCGGCGAGCAGCCCGAGCGCGACTACACAATCCTGATGGGCGCGAACACGTACCGGCTGATGTCCGGGTTCGCCGCCGAGGCCGAAACACTCGAAGCGGACGAAGCTGCCGCCGTGGACGAGCTCGCCAGGACGCCGAAGGTGGTGTTCTCGTCGACGCTGCAGCACCCGTTGGCCTGGGCCAACACCCGGCTCGTCGCCGGCGATGCGGTCGAGGCGGTGGCCGGGATGAAGCGGGACGGCGCCGGCCCGATGCGCACGCTCGGCAGCCTCGCTCTGTGCAGGTCGCTGCTCGAGGCGGGCCTGGTCGACCGTTTCCGCGTGGTCGTCTTCCCCGTGATCGCCGGGAGCACGGGCCGCGACCGGATCTACGACGGCTATCTCGACGTCGCGCTCGACATGGTTGCCAGCCGAACGTTCGACGGCCGGCTCCAGCTGCTCGAGTATGTCCCGACGGTGCTTACCGGCCCACCCGGCACGCAGCCGGCTTCCTGACGGTCAACGGGACCTCCGTGCGCTGTTGAGGTCCTGCCCGGACAACTCGCGCGTGGTCAGGCCGACGGGGAGGTCGCGAGTTGGCTGCCTGGCACTGAGGCGATCGCGAGAGTATCCTTGTCGGAAGGCGCTTCCTTTCATCCGTGCCCGCGCCGACCCGTTAGCGGTCGCGCTGAGAGGTTCCGTCCGTTTCGACGGCAACCGCGGGTCAGAGAGGAGCGTGAGGCATGGCGAGTGCCGCACTCACGCTGCGGGCTGACACGGGTCTCATTCGGGCGCCGCCGAAGCCGCTTGCGCTCCTCGCCTTTGTGCTCGCCGGCTGTGCCGCTGCCGGCTTCTCCGTCTTGTCCGCGCTCACGAGAGACCACGTGCGCGAGCCCGAGGTACAGGCCGCGCTCGTCGTCTGGGTCGTCCTCGCGTACGTCCTCGCCGGCGTGATCGCCTGGTGGCGCCGGCCCGAGAGCCGCCTCGGGCCGCTGATGGTTGCCGCGGGGTTCGGCACCTTCGTGTCGATGCT
>DATIBF010000086.1:0-14107 GCA_035457655.1 Gaiellaceae bacterium | reverse complement strand
GATCCGCTCGCCGGCGAGGCCGAGTTTCGCGAGCGTGAGGATCAACGCCTCCTCCAGGTCGCGGCAGTAACGCTTGACGTCCAGCCCGTGTCGGTGCAGATCGAAGATCGGGTAGCAGACGAGCTGGCCGGGGCCGTGGAACGTCGACTTCCCGCCGCGGTCGGTCTCGACGACCTCGACGTCCGCCTCGTCGGGGACGTGCAGCTCCGCCCCTCCGTCGGTGCGTCGTCCGAGCGTGATCACCGGCGGATGCTCGAGGAGGATGATCGTGTCCGGGATCGCCCCCTGCGAGACGGCGGCCGCGAGTGCCCGCTGCAGATCCCACGCCTCCAGGTACGGCGTGACGCCGAGGTTCAGGAGGTACGCGCCGTGCTTCACGGCTTCCAGCGTAGCTGCGGCCTAGTAGTCCGACTCGCCCCAGGTCTGAAGCCGCTCGCGCAGGTCGCGGAGGAAGCGGCCGGCGAGGGCGCCGTCGACGAGGCGGTGGTCGTAGGTGAGCGTGAGGTTCATGATCGAACGGATGGCGATGACGTCCTCGCCCATCTCGTCCTGGACGACCCAGGGCCGCTTCACGACGGCATAGGTGCCGAGGATCGCCGCCTGCGGCTGGCTGATCACCGGTGTGCCGTGGAAGGTGCCGTAGCCGCCCGGGTTGGTGATCGTGAACGTGCCGCCCTGCACGTCGTCCGGGAGGAGCTTCTTCTCGCGCGCCCGCGCGGCGATGTCGGCGATCGCCTTGGCCGTGCCGAGGAGGTTGAGCGTCTCGGCGTTCTTGACCACGGGGACGATGAGGCCTTTGCCGTCGGCGAGCTCCACCGCGAAACCGAGGTTGACGTAGCTTCTGGTCACGATCGAGTCGCCGCGGAGCTCGCCGTTGATCCAGGGGTAGTCCTTCAGCGTCTCGACCGCGGCGCGCGCGACGAAGGCCAGATAGGTCGGGTTGACGCCGTAGGCCTCCTGGTACTCCTTCTTCAGCTTCTGCCGGATAGCGGCCACCTTGGACATGTCGACCTCGATGGAGCTCGTGACGTGCGCGGAGGTGTCGAGTGACCGGCGCATGTGCTCGGCGATCCCGCGCCGCATCGCGGACATCGCCTCGACCGTCTCCCCCTCCTGAGCCGCCGGGGCGGGTGCGGTGGGCGGGGCTGGGGCTTCTGCCGGGGTCGGTGCCTCGGCCGGGGGCGCAGGCGCCTCCGGCGGCGGGGCCGCTCCTCCGGACTCGATGAAGCCGAGAATGTCCTTCTTGGTCACGCGCCCGCCGCGCCCCGTGCCGGGGACTTGCGCGACGTCGACGCCGTGCTCGGCGGCGATGCGGGCGACGACCGGCGAGACGAAGCGCACGCCGTCGGCCTGCCCGTCAGGCGCCGGCGCGGGAGCGGCGGGCGGCGCAGGCGTCTCCACCTCGGCGGCGGTCGGCGTCTCCCCCTCGGCGCCCGACGCGGCCGCGCTCTCGGCCGCGGCCTCCTGGGTCGCCGGCTCCGGGAGCTCCTCCGCCGCGCGCTCCTCCGCCGCGGGCGCCGGCGTAGCCGCCGAGCCCTCGGGAGCGATCACCGCGAGCTTCGTCCCCACGTCGACGGTCTCTCCCTCCTGGACGAGGATCTGCTGGAGGATCCCGGAGGCCGGGCTCGGCACCTCCGTGTCGACCTTGTCCGTCGAGATCTCGAGCAGGGTCTCGTCGGCCTCGATCGGCTCGCCCTCGGACTTGGCCCACTTCGTGATCGTCCCTTCCGAGACGGAGACGCCCATCTGGGGCATGACGACGTCGACGAGCGTCCCGGTCGCCATCAGTAGGAAGCCACCTCGCGGAGCCCGGAGACGACGTCCTCGACCTGCGGTAGGAACGCCTTCTCGAGGTTCGGCGCGAACGGCACCGGCGTGTCCGGGGCGGTGATGCGCCTGACCGGCGCGTCGAGCTGCTCGAACGCCTCTTCGGCGATCGTCGCGGCGATCTCGCCGCCGAAGCCGCCGGTGTGCGTGTCCTCGTGGAGGACGATGACCTTGGAGGTCTTCTCGACGGATGCGAGCACCGCCGCCTTGTCCCACGGGATGATCGTTCGAAGGTCGACGATCTCGGTGGAGATGCCGTCCTCCTCGGCCACCTTCTCGGCCGCCTCCGTTGCGGTGCAGACCATCGCGCCCCAGGTGACGACGGTGACGTCGTCGCCCTCGCGGTGGAACCGGGCCTCGCCGAACGGGATCGTGTAGCGCTCGTCGGGAACGTCCGCCTTTATACGCCGGTAGAGATGCTTGTGCTCGAAGTACAGGACGGGATTGGGATCCTCGATCGCGGTGACGATGAGCCCCTTCGCGTCCTCGGGCGTTGCCGGGCACACGACCTTGAGGCCCGGGATGTGGGCGAAGCTCGACTCGGGGTTCTGGGAATGGAACGGCCCGCCCGAGAAGCCCCCGCCGGAGGGGCAGCGGACGACGATCGGCACGGGCGTCCCCGCTCGGTAGCGCTGCTTCGCGGCCACGGTGACCAGGTGGTCCCAGGCGCACGAGACGAAGTCGGCGAACTGCATCTCCGCCACCGGCCGCATCCCCATCATGGCCGCTCCGGTGCAGCCGCCGACGATCGCGGTCTCGGCGAGCGGTGCGTCGATCACCCGCCACGGCCCGAACTCCTCCTGGAAGCCCTGCGTCACCTTGAAGGCGCCGCCGTAGACGCCGACGTCCTCGCCGATGACGAAGACTCGCTTGTCGCGCCGCATCTCCTGGCGAAGTCCGTCCGAGATCGCCTGCAGGTAAGTCTTTTCGGGCACGGTGCCTACTTGTGGTGGGGAGTCTCGAGGTCCTCGGGGGTGGCGTAAACGCCGTCGAGCAGGGTCGACTCGTCCGGCACCGGGCTCTCCTCGGCCCGCTTGACGGCGTCGTTCAGGAGCTTCTTGACCTCGCCGCGGATCTCGTCCTCCTGCTCGTCGGTGAAGTCGGCGTTCTCGCGCAGCCAGGTGCGGAAGCGCTCGAGTGGGTCGCGCCTCGCCCACTCCTCGAACATCTCCTTGGGCACGTAGAAGGCGTCGTCGTGGACCGCATGGCCCTCCATGCGGAGGGTCAGGCACTCGATCAGGGTCGGACCGCCGCCGTCGCGTGCCTTCTCGACGGCGAGCTTGGCCTCGCGGTAAACGGCGAGCACGTCGGTCCCGTCCACAACGACGCCGTCGAACCCGTAGGACTTCGCGCGGTCGGCAATGTGCTCGACCGCGAACTCGAGGTGGGTCGGCGTGGAGTACGCCCACTGGTTGTTGTCGCAGACGAAGACGACCGGGAGCCGGCGCACGCCGGCGAGGTTCATGGCCTCGTGCGTGTCGCCGCGGGCCGCCGCTCCCTCGCCGAACCAGCCGACCGCGACGCGCTTCTCCTCCCGGATCCGGAAGGCGAGCGCGCAGCCGACTGCGACGGGAAGCATGGCCGGCAGGTGGCTGACCATTGCGATCAGGCCGAGGCGGTCGTCGGCCATGTGGACGTTGCCGTCCTTCCCCTGCGTCGGGCCGTCCATGCGGCCCATGAACTGCGCGAAGATCCGCCAGGGCTCGACGCCTCGCACCACGTGGACGCCCATGTCCCGGTGCAGCGGCGTGCCCACGTCCTCGGAGCCCATGGCCGTTGCGATCCCCACTGCGGCCGCCTCGTTCCCGCGCCCCGTGTAGAAGCTGCCGGGGATCTTCCCCTGCTTGTAGAGGATGTGGCCGCGCTCCTCGATGCCCCTCGTGGTGAGGAGGTGGCGGTAGATGTCGAGGAGGTCCTCCCGGTCGAGGCCGAACTCTCTGACCTCTGTGAGGGAGGAGACCGGTTCTGCTTCCCTGGCGATCGCCATCTCGCGCGTCGAACTCTAGCGTCTGGACGCTTGGCCGGGGACTCGGGTTCCGCGAGTGACGAGTCCCCAGTCGAGCGTCTAGGGTGAGGACGTGGGCAGTGCCGCAGACTGGCTCAGGGAGGAGCGCCGCAGGACGCTTGGCGACTGGGCGGCGTTCTGCCTCCGCTGCGGTCACGTGCAGCGCTACTTCGCCGAGGACGAGCCGAGTCTCCCCGCGGCGTGCCCGACGTGCGGCGGCGAGCTGCGCGTCCGCTGCCCCGTTTGCGGCGCCCCGATCGCGTCGGCGTTCGCCGTCGAGTGCGAGGAGTGCGAAGGCGAGCTTCGCCCGCCCGACCTCTTCGGCGGCCCCATCCGGCGACCGGCCGGAGCTACGCCTGGATCTCGGAGAAGTGAATCACCGTGACCGTGTCCTCCTCGGTCACGTCGCGGTTGTAGAGCTGCCCGAGAAAGGTGGCCATGTCCTCGGTGCGCTTGATCTCCGGGTTGTCCTTCTCGATCTCCCGGGGCGAGCATTCCGCGAGCGGCTTCACCTCGATCTTGTCGATGACCGCGTCGAAGATCTTCTCCCGCGGCCCGTAGCGGAGGCCGACGAGCACCTGGACGACCATCCCCTTCTTGTACTTCCCCGACTTGTCGCCGAGCCGGATCGTCGCGGTCTTCCGCCTGCTCCTGAGCTGGTCGGCGACGATCGGCGAGTAGAAGTTGAGGGCGTACATCGGCCGGGCAGGGGACGAGGCGGCGACATCATACGGCTTCTTCGGCGAGGAGCTTTCGCGCCCGCTCGGCCATTTCTCGCTCTCCTCCGTAGGCCAGGAGCCGCGGTGCGTCCTCGAGCGGAAGCCAGCGTGCCGCGTCGACCTCGTGCGCGTGCTCGGGCGGGATGTCTCCCAGCCGTCCGCGCGCGTACCGGAAGAGGTAGAAGCTGACGATCTTGAAGACGCGCTCGCCCTGCCACGTGTAGACGTAGCGAACGTCGCCCAGTTTCTCGACCAGGCGGCCGTCGACCCCGGTCTCCTCCCTCACCTCGCGAGCGGCGGTGGCGGCGGGGTCCTCGCCCGGCGCGATCAGGCCCTTCGGGAGGGCCCAGACGTCCTTCCCTCCGGGTCGGATCGCGGCCAGCCGCCAGCCGCCCCGCAGACGGCGGACGACCACCCCTCCCGCCGAGATCTCCCGCCTCACGACCCCGAGCCTACCGTCGGTATCGTCAGCAGGCGATGCGCCGACTGCTCCTCCTCGTCTGCTCGATCACGCTCGTGGACACGATGCTCTATGCCGCCCTCGTGCCGCTCCTTCCCCACTACGCGAGCGAGTTCGGGCTGTCCAAGGGCGAGGCAGGGCTGCTCGTGGGCGCCTACGCCCTCGGTGCGTTCCTCGGCGCGATCCCGGGCGGAATCGCCGCGACCCGCTTCGGACCCCGGCGCGCTGTCATCGCGGGGCTCCTCCTCATGGCGGTGGCGAGCGCGGGCTTCGGCTTCGCAGGTTCCGCGGCCACGCTCGGAATCGCCCGTCTGGCGCAGGGCGTGGGGAGCGCGCTCTCGTGGGCAGGTGCCCTCGCCTGGCTCGTTGCGGGGACGCCGCGCGAGCGGCGCGGCGAGATGCTCGGCACGGCGATCGGCGCGGCCATCTTCGGGGCTCTTCTCGGGCCGGCGGTCGGAGCCTTCGCCGAAGGCGTCGGGCCCCGGCCCGCGTTCGTGGCCGTGGGAGCGGCGGGGGTTGCCCTCGCCGTCTGGGCGCTGAGGACGCCGCCGGTCGCGACCGAGCCGCAGTCGCCACGGGCGCTCCTCCCGGCCCTGCGGCAGCCGCTCCTGCTCGGCGCCCTCTGGCTGATGGTCCTCCCGGCGCTCCTCTTCGGAGTCGTGGCGGTGCTCGTACCGCTCGAGCTCGGAGACGCGGGCTGGAGCGCGGTCGCGATCGCGGCCCTCTTCATCGGCGCGGCGGCCGTCGAGATGGTGGTGGCGCCGCTGCTCGGCCGCGTCTCCGATCGCCGCGGACGGCTCCTTCCCCTCAGGTTCGCTCTCGTGGCGGCCATCGCCCTCACCCTCGGCCTCGCGGTCGCCGGAAGTCCGCTCGTCATCGCCCCGCTCGTCGTCGGCGCGGCGATCGCCTTCGGCTCCTTCTGGGCGCCGGCGATGGCGCTGCTCTCCGACGCGGCGGAGCGGATCGGGCTCGCGCAGGCCCTCGGCTTCGGGCTCATGAACGCCGCCTGGGGCGGCGGAAACTCGGTGGGCCCGGCGCTCGGAGGCGGCCTGGCCGACCTGGGCGGAGACGCGTTCCCGTATGCGCTCATGGGCGCACTCTGCGCTGTTACGCTCGTCATGCTCACGCGCGGGCGCCAGGCGTTTGGCACTCATCTTGCCCGAGTGCCAGAGAATCCTTGATCTTACGCCCCTGAGTTCGCTAGGATGGCCGCTGGCACTCCGCTGAGTGGAGTGCCAGCCCGGAAAAGTCACTTCGCAAGGAGGAGTGCTGGATGAATCTTCAGCCACTGGGCGACCGGCTGATCGTCGAAGCGCTGGACGAGGAGGAGACGACCGCAAGCGGTATCGTCCTCCCGGACACCGCCAAGGAGAAGCCTCAGCGCGGTCGCGTTCTCGCCGTCGGTCCCGGCCCGCGGGACGAGGACGGTGAGTACATCAAGATGGATCTCGAGCCCGGCGACGAGATCATCTTCTCGAAGTACGGCGGCACCGACATCAAGCTCGGCACGGATGAGTACCTCATCCTCCGCGAGTCGGACGTGCTGGCCAAGGTCGTCGCCGAGACGAAGTCCAAGAGCAAGAAGAAGGAGCTGGCCGGCGCCGCCGCCTAGGCCCGCCGCCAGCTGAAGATCGAAACGGAGGATGAATGGCTCACAAGGAGCTTCTCTTCGACGAGGATGCGCGGCGCGCGCTCGAGCGCGGCGTCAACGTCCTCGCAGACGCGGTCAAGGTCACCCTTGGCCCCAAGGGGCGTTACGTCGTGCTTGACAAGAAGTTCGGCGCGCCCACCATCACGAACGACGGCGTCACGATCGCGCGAGAGATCGAGCTCGAGGACGTCTTCGAGAACCAGGGGGCGCAGCTCGTCCGCGAGGTCGCCACGGCGACCAACGACGTCGCCGGCGACGGCACGACGACCGCGACCGTGCTCGCCCAGGCGATCGTCCGCGAGGGCCTCAAGAACGTCGCGGCCGGCGCCAACCCGATGGGCCTCAAGCGAGGCATCGAGTCCGCCGTCGACACCGTCGTCGCCGACCTGAAAAAGCAGTCCAAGGAGATCTCGGGCAAAGAGGACATCGCCCGGGTCGCCAGCATCTCCTCGCGCGAGCGCGAGATCGGCGACGTGATCGCGGACGCGATCGAGAAGGTCGGCAAGGACGGCGTCGTGAATGTCGAGGAGGGCCAGACCTTCGGCCTCGAGCTCGAGTTCACGGAGGGCATGCAGTTCGACAAGGGCTACCTGTCGCCCTACATGATCACGGACGCCGAGCGCATGGAGGCCGTGCTCGACGACCCGTACATCCTGATCGCGAACCAGAAGATCGGCGCGGTCAAGGACATCCTTCCGGTGCTGGAGCAGGTCATCCAGGCCGGCCGGCCGCTGATCATCGTGGCCGAGGACGTCGAGGGCGAGTCGCTCGCCACCATCGTCGTCAACAAGCTCCGCGGCACGTTCACCGCCGTGGCCGTCAAGGCGCCGGGCTTCGGTGACCGCCGCAAGCGGATGCTCGCGGACATCGCCATCCTCTCCGGCGGAGAGGTCATCACCGAGGAGATGGGCCTGAAGCTCGAGAACACGAAGCTGTCGCAGCTCGGCCGCGCGCGCAAGGTCGTCGTCACGAAGGACACGACGACGATCATCGACGGCGCGGGCGACTCGGAGGGCATCAAGGCCCGCATCAAGCAGCTCAAGTCGGAGATCGAGACCACGGACTCGGACTTCGACCGCGAGAAGCTGCAGGAGCGGCTGGCCAAGCTCGCCGGTGGCGTCGCCGTCATCAAGGTCGGCGCGGCCACCGAGACGGAGATGAAGGAGAAGAAGCACCGCGTCGAGGACGCGCTGCAGGCCACCCGGGCCGCCCTCGAGGAGGGCATCGTTCCGGGCGGCGGCGTCGCGCTCCTGAACGCCGGCAAGGCGATCAAGCTCGACTCGCTCGAGGGCGACGAGCGCACCGGCGCGTCCATCGTGGCCCGGGCGCTCGAGGAGCCCGTCCGCCAGCTGGCGCAGAACGCGGGCATGGAGGGCTCGATCGTCGTCGACAAGATCCGGACCGGCACGAAGGGTCACGGCCTCAACGTCGACAGCGGCGAGTACGAGGACCTCGTCAAGGCCGGGATCATCGATCCCACGATGGTCACGCGCTCGGCGCTCCAGAACGCCGCCTCGATCGCGAAGAACATCCTCACGACCGAGGCCGTCGTCGCGGAGGCCCCCGAGAAGCAGCCCGTCGGCGGCGGGATGCCCGGAGGCATGCCGGACATGATGTAAGGAGCACGGGGGGAAACCACGTTTCCCCCACGGCCCCTTCTTCGGAAGTTGGCACAGCACCGAGGGCCGGCCAAGCCGGCCCTCGGTGCTTCTGTCATCGTTGCGGCGCCTACACTGGGGGCGTGGATGCCGTTGCATTTCGTCCCCGCTCCTTCGTCCGCGTTGCCGGGCCGGATGCCGAGGACTTCCTCCAGCGGATGCTCTCGAACGACGTCGCCGCGCTCGCGCCCGGCGAGTCGTGCCAGGCCTTGCTGCTCACGCCCAAGGCTCGCGTGATTGCGCCAATGCGCGTGCTCCGGCGGGCGGGGGACGACTTCCTCCTCCTGACCGAGCCCGAGCTCGGCGAGACGCTCCGCGACCAGCTCCTGCGCATGCGCTTCGCGGCGAAGGCCGAGATCGAGCTGGAAGAGCACGCCTCCACGCTCGTCTTCGGCGACGGGATCGAGGGGATTTCGACCGATGACTACGGCGAGCCCGCGGTCGAGGTGCTCGACGCCGGCCTCGAGCCGACGCTCGACGAGGACGCCCTCGAGGCGCTGCGCATCCAGGCCGGCACGCCGCGCTTCGGGAAGGAGATCGACGACCGCGTGCTCCCGGCGGAGGCGGGTCTCGTGGACCGCGCCGTCAGCCTGACGAAGGGGTGCTATCCGGGCCAGGAGCCGATCGCACGCCTCCACTACCGCGGCCACGCGAACCGAGGCCTTCGCGTTCTCTCCCTCGAGGGCGAGGACCTGCCGGAGCCGGACGCCGAGCTCGTCCACGGCGAAAAGGTGGTCGGCCGGGTGACCAGCGCCGCCCGCGCCAACGGCGGTATCGTCGCACTCGCCTACGTTCGCGCCGAGGTGCCGGCCGACGCGGTGCTCGCCCTCGGTCGGTCGAAAGCACGGCCGCTACACTGACCCACGTCCCGCGCCCGTAGCTCAGGGGATAGAGCGCTGCCCTGCGGAGGCAGAGGTCGCACGTTCGAATCGTGCCGGGCGCACTCCTTCCGTGCCCAGAAGGAGGAGGCCGGCTTGGCCGGCCTCCTCGCTCGCGTCCCCTTCGAGCCGAGGTCAGGCGCCGCCCACGACCTCGACCGTTGCCTGCATCCAGGGGTGAATGGCGCACTCGAAGCGATGCATGCCTGGCTCGAGCCCATGCTCGCCCGTTCGGATCTTGACCTTTCGGCCCGGAGCGATGAAGTCGTCCGGTCCGAGGGTCAGGAACTCGGGAAGCGGAGGCCCGGGCACCCCGAAGACGAGCTCGTTGAGCTCGGGGACGATCCCCGGCCCGAACTCGGCCACCTCCGTGAACGTGTGCGTCTCGCCTCCAACGTTCCTGGCGACGATCTTCTTGCCGGCCCTGACCGTCACAAGGCTAGGGTCGAACAGCCAGGTTCCGACCTGCCGGGTCGCGGCCAGCTCGGCAATGAAGTCGGCGAAGGTCACCGTCCCGTCGCCGACACAGGCGCCCTCGCCGAGGACGGCGTTGAACGTGACCGGGTCACACTCGTCGCGCATCTGCACGCGGAGGTGGCTGCCTCCGTCCAGCCGGGCGGAAGCGGCACCCGCGACGGCTCCGAACGCGATCAGCGTCGCGAGGGCGACGGTCAGCGCAAGTAGCGTCCTTTTCACCCGATCCTCCCTTCGGCCGAGTCATCAGAGCCTCACGGCCATCTCTACGCGGCCGGCCCAGCAGCGGATTCAGGCGACTTCTTGGGGAGCGGGCGACCCGTCAGGGCCAGCGAGGCGAGCGCGGCTCTTCGCGCTTCAGGCCGCGCCAGTCGTCCTGCCGGGTCGGCGAGAAGACGTCGATCACGACGGCGCCCTCCGAACCGGCGCGCACCTCGTGCGGGACGTCGGACGGGATGTTCCAGGTCGCGCCGGGGCCGAGCTGCCTCTCCTCGTCGCCGACGCGGAAGCTGACGCTTCCCGTGATCACCATTCCGAGCTGCTCGCTCACGTGGTGATGCTCCGGAACGACGGCGCCGGGCTCGAGCTCGACCACGGCCAGCGTGGTCTGCTGTCCGTGCACCTCGCGGGCAACGACGTCGTCCCAGATCCGAAGGGGCCCGACGGCCTGGATGTCCTCGAACGCGCTCATCCGCTCCCACAGGCTAACGGGAGGACGGCCCCCGCGTCTGCCGAAACCAGGCCGCATGGCCGAGCTCCCGGACCACCTCGACGTCGGACGCCACCGCGACGTTTCGTTTCGAGGCGAGCTCGTGGCCCGCTGGGTGGTGCTCGGCCTCCTGGCGGCCCTGGCGATCATCGCCCTCCTCGGCGTCCTCGGCCAGACGGCGCGGGAGTCCAGGGCCTCGGCGGCCGCCGCGGAGCTCGAGATCTCGGCTCCGGAGCACGTCCGCGGAGGCCTCTTCTTCCAGGGACGCTTCACCGTGGACGCCCGTGCACCGCTCGAGAACGCCACGCTGGTCCTCGACCAGGGCTGGCTCGAGAACATGCACATCAACACCATCGAGCCCGCGCCGGCGGAGGAGGCGAGCCGCGACGGCGACCTCGCGCTCTCCTTCGGCCCACTCGCCGAAGGCGACCGCCTGGTCGTCTACATGCAGTTCCAGGTCAACCCGACGAATGTCGGCCGGCGCTCGGCCGACGTCACCCTCTACGACGGGGACACCGAGATCGTGACCATCGACCGGACCCTCACCGTCTTCCCCTGATGGACATCGTCGTCCGAGCCTTCTTCGCGTTCGTCTTCGTCGTCGTCGTGACGCGTGTGATCGGACGGCGCGAGCTCTCGTCGCTCGAGCCTTTCGACCTCATTCTCCTCATCGTGCTCGGAGACCTGATCCAGCAGGGCGTGACCCAGAGCGACTACTCCTTCACAGGCCTCGTCCTGGCCGGTGGAACGTTCACGCTCCTGACCGTCGCGGTGTCCTACCTCGTCTTCCGCTTCCGACGGGTGCGACCGCTCTTCGAGCCGGAGCCGCTGATCCTCGTCGAGGAGGGCAAGGTGATCGACCGAAATCTTCGCCGCGAGCGGTTGACGGTCGAGGAGCTCCTCGCCGAGGCGCGCCTCCAGCAGATCTCGTCCCTCGGCGACATCCGCTGGGCCGTGCTCGAGTCGAGCGGCAAGATCAGCATCATCCCGCGTTAGAACCGTTGACGGCGGGTAGCCTGAACGCGTGCGGATCTGCTCGCTCGTCCCAGCCGCCACCGAGGTCCTCTTCGCACTGGGGCTCGGCGACCAGGTCGTCGGCGTCACGCACGAGTGCGACTGGCCGCCTGAGGCGGCCGCAAAGCCCGTCGTCACCGCGTCCCTGATCCAGACGGGCGACCTGGCCAGCGGCGAGATCGACAGCGTCGTCTCCGAGACGGCTCGGAACGGCAGGCCGCTCTACGCAATCGACGAAGAGCGGTGGGTCGAGGTTCAGGCCGACGTGCTCGTCATGCAGGAGCTTTGTGACGTCTGCGCCGTCTCCACCGACCAGGTCGAAGGAGCGCTCCGCGCCAGGCCGCTCGACGTGGGGGTCCTGGACTTCTCTCCATCGACGCTGGAGGGAATCCAAGACGCGATCGGCGAGCTCGGCTCTTGGCTAGGAGCCGGCGGAGCTGCGGAGGAGCTGACGGCCGGAATGCAGAGCCGTCTCGAGCGGGTTGCGTCAGCTCTCGGCGTCGTCGAGACGTCGCCTCGCGTCTTCGTCACGGAGTGGCTCGAGCCGCCGTACTCGGCGGGGCACTGGGTGCCGGACATGGTCGCCGCGGCAGGAGGCACCGACGTTGCGGGGACGGCGGGGGAGCCGTCGCATCGAATGCGCTGGCTCGACGTGGCCGCGCTCGAGCCCGAGGTCGTCGTGCTCGCTCCCTGCGGCTTCGACCTCGACCGCACGCTTTCCGAGGTCGTCCCGCTCGATCTCTCCGCACATCTCCTGGGGACTCCGGCTCGGCGGGAGAGCCGAGTCTTCGCCGTGGACGCGAACGCGATGTTCTCGAGACCCGGCCCTCGCGTCGTGGACGGCGTCGAGTTGCTCGCCTACCTGTTGCATCCGGGCGAGTATTCGGATCCAGGCACCCCCTGGAGCCGCGTCCGACTCTAGTTCTCGACGTCCAGACGGATGCGGAGTTGGCCGCCGACGAGGTCGACCGGGTAGTGCCGTGCCGGCTCGTCCCCCACGAGGCAGGCGCCCGTGGCGAGATCGAAGCGCCAGCCGTGGTAGGCGCATTCGAGCACGTCGCCGAGCACTTCCCCCTCCACGAGCGGGTTGCCCTGATGCGGACAGGCGTTGTCGAAGGCGTGAAGCCCGCCGTCGACGCGCAGGATCACGATCTCGCGCCCATCGGCCTCGACGAGCGCCCGGTCGCCGACGAGGACGTCTGCCGGGACGGTGAGCCAGCCCGAGGGTGCTCTCTCCATGCCGCCTAGACTATCCCGCTCCCGTGCCGCTCTTCCTGCGCGAAGCCGACGTCGAGGAGCTCCTCAGCCCCTCCGAGGCCGTCGAGGTCGTCGAGGCCTGCTTCGCGCGGATGTCGCGCGGGGCCGTCGAGCTGGATCCGCGCCGCCGGCTCAGGCTCGAGGATGGGCGGCTGCACGTGATGGCCGCTTCGGATCTCGAGCTCCGGCGCGCCGGGGTCAAGACGTACGTCGGCTTCGCGGACGGAGCGCGCTTCGTGGTCGCTCTGTTTGCCGCGGACGCCCCCGAGCTACTCGCGCTCATCGAGGCCGATCGCCTCGGCCAGCGCCGCACCGGCGCGGCGAGCGCCGTCGCCGCCCGCCTCCTGGCAAAGCCCGGCGCCCGCACGCTCGGCCTCATCGGCACCGGCTGGCAGGCGGAGAGTCAGCTGGCCTGCATCCGGGCCGCTCTGCCCGAGATCGAGCGCGTCGTCGCCTACTCCCGAAACAGCGAGCGGCTCGAGGAGTTCTGCCGCCGCTTCGACTGCGAAGCTGGCGAGTACAACCGTGACGCCGCCGAGCAGGACGTGGTCGTGACCGTCACGAGCTCCCGCGACCCGGTCCTCCGGGGCGAGTGGCTTCAGTCCGGGGCCCTCGTGTGCGCTGCGGGCGCGAACCGGATCGAGGCCCGGGAGCTCGACAACGCAGTCCTCGAGCGGGCGACGTTCGTGTGCTGCGACTCGCTCGAGCAGGCGAAGCTCGAGGCGGGCGATCTCATCGAGCCCGTGGAGCGCGGTGCCCTCGACTGGCTCGAGGTGCACGAGCTCGCCGAGGTGGTTGGCGGCGAGACGGCCGGTCGCCAGCACGAGGACGACATCGTCGTCTTCAAGAGCCTCGGCATCGCCGCCGAGGACGTGGCGGCCGCCGCGTTCGTGTACGAGCGGGCCGTGGAACGGGGCCTCGGCCTCGAGCTCTAGCGGAAATCGTCGGGGAGGAGGTCGAGCAGGAGCCCGTCGTGCCAGTCGCCCTCGGCGCCGCGCTCGTACCGACGCATCACGCCCACGCGCTTGAAGCCGACGCGCTCGTTGGAGCGGATGGCCCGCTCGTTGGCGACCGCGGGATCGATCGTGATCCGGGGGTGGCCCCGGCCCCGAAGAGCCAGTGACCCAGCGTCCGCACGGTGTCCGCGCCAAGGCCCCGCCCGTGCCAGGCCGTTCCGATGAAGAGGTCGACGTTCGCATGACGGTAGTCGGGATCGAGCTCCTCCCCCACCTGCGCGAGCCCGATCAGCTCACCCTGGAGCTCGATCGCGAACGCCGGGACGTCCCCCGGCTCGGTGAGCCACCGCAGGTCCTTTTTGGAGATGCCGGCCACCAGCGTGCGACCTCGGGCTCGCCCGCGATCTCGACGAGCCGCGGGACGTCGGCGGCCTCGAGCGGCCGGAGCGCTACCCGCCGGCCCCGCAGCCGAGCCGCGGGCACCGGTCAGGTCGTGTCG
>DATIBF010000085.1:0-6021 GCA_035457655.1 Gaiellaceae bacterium | reverse complement strand
CCGAGCTTCTGCACGTCCGTCCCGCAGAGCCCGCACGCGCGCACGGAGACGAGCTCCCCGTCGCCGTCAGGCTCGGGGGCGTCCGCGAGCGCCGGCAGACCGGCGCCGTCGAGCGCGACCGCCCGCATGGCGTCATCGTAGGACGCAGGGAGGGCGCGGAGGCGAGCCGGGCGCCCGCCTCCACGCGAGGAGGGCTCAGCGAGCCGCGAGCCCCACGGCGCCGGCGGGAAGCCCGCCCACCGCCCCGAGCACGTCGAGGCTGCCGTCGCCGTTGACGGCGAACCCCTCGATCTCGGGGGCTCCGCTGTTCAGGGAGTACAGAAACCGGCTGTTCCGGGCCAGCGCCAGGTCGAGCGGGCCGGCGCCGGTCGCGGCGGTGACCCCGTCCGAGTCGAGCAGCGTCAGGCCGCCGTCGTTCCCGATCCGGTAGCCGGAGATGGAGTTGCTGCCGGTGTTCGTCGTGTACGTGAAGCGGCCGTTCCTCGTGACGACGACCCAGCACGCAGCCGTCTCGGTCGTGGCGACGTTCGGCGTGATCGGCGTGATCGTGCCGTCGGGCGCGAGCGAGTACGAGGAGAGCACGCTCGCGTCCGGAGCGCCGCCGAAGGCCTCCGAGACGATCAGGCGGCTGCGCCTGTCGAACGCGAAGCCGAACGGCGTCTCGCCGGCCGACGGCTGCGCATTCGGCGGCCCGGCGAGGCCGCCGGCGCCGACCGCGTAGGTGACGATGAGGTTCGTCACCTTCTCGGTGACGACGAGGTGCTTGCCGTTCGGGCTGAACTCGATCTGCGCCGGGCCGGGTGCCCCCGTGCTCAGCAGGCGGCTCGACCCGGCCAGCGGGACGAGGTTGCCCCAGAGCGCGAGGAACCCGTGGATGTTCGCCGCGTGGGTCGCGTCGCCCTGGTTCACGACGTAGACGACCTTGCCGTGGACGGTGACGCTGATCGGGCCGACGCCGCCCGAGGGCTCGACATCGGCCAGGCTCACCTCTCCCTGGCGGTTCACGTGCAACAGGGAGAGCGTGTTGCTGCCGGCGTTGACGGCGAGGAGCCGGTGGCCGTCGAGGACGATGGCGCCCTGCGAGCCCAGCCCAGCCCCGGTGCCGTTGCCTCCGGTCGGAACGGTGCCTGCCGGCGTGAGCGCGCCGTCGCTCGTTCGGTCGAAGACGGCGACGGCGTTGCCGGACGCCGAGTTGGTGAGCGTGAAGACCGCTCCCTTTCCGCCTCCCGAGGCCATGGCCGGCGCGGCCAGGACGAGGACGAGGGCGGCGAGGGCGGCGACGACGACGAGCGTTCGCAGTCCGTGCATCGCGCGTTCTCCTTTCGGTTGGAGCCAGCACGACGCTATGGGGCAAAGCTTGCGGTCGGGTTTCACCGCCCTTAGAAGATCCTTAACGCCGCGGCAAGGTGAACGAAACCCTGGCGCCGCCGCCGGTGACGTTCTCCGCCCAGATCCGGCCGCCCTGTGCCTCGACCAGGCCGTGTGCGATTGCCAGGCCGAGCCCCGCGCCGCCCGTCTCGCTCGTGCGCGAGCGGTCGCCGCGCCAGAAGTGGTCGAAGATGCGCCTCGTCGAGTCCGCGGGGATGCCCTCGCCGCCGTCCTCCACGCTCACGCGTACCTCGCGCTCGAGCGGCTCGACAGTCACTGCCACGGCGCCGTCGGAGGGTGTGTGCCGGATCGCATTCGTGAGTAGGTTCAGGAGTACACGCTCGACCTTTTCGGGGGCGCAGATCGCCGTCGGGTTGCCGTCGATGTGGGCCGCGAGCGCGACGCGCCGCGCCTCCGCCTCGGCCTCGAGGCCGCCCAGCGCGGAGCGGACGACGCCGGCGAGCGGGGCCTCCCGGAGTTCGAGGGAAAGGATGCCCGCGTCGAGCCGGGCCAGCTCGAAGAGGTCGTCGACGAGGAGGCCGAGCGCGTCCACCTGCTGCTTCAGGGCCGCGATGTAGCGTTCGGGCTCGACGAGGCCGTCCTCCACCGCCTCGAGCATCGCCTTCATCGAGGCGAGAGGCGTTCGCAAGTCGTGGCTTGCCCACGCCACGAGCTCCCGCCGCGCGTCGAAGAGCTCCTCGACGCTCGTGGCCATTTCGTTGAAGGACACACCCAGCTCGGCCAGCTCAGCCGGACCGTCCACGGGCGCGCGGGCGCCGAGGTCGCCGCCGGCGACGGCAGCCGACGCCGAGCGCAGCCGGTCGAGCGAGCGCATGATCGACCCGCCGAGAAGGCCGGCCGCCGCGAGCGCGGCCGTCGAGCAGGCCGCGGCCACGAGGAGGATCGTGAGATCGTGCCCCGAGTCGAACATGACCAGGCCGGAGACGAGGACGGCCGCGAGCGGGAGGGCGACCGCCAGGAGGCCGAGCCCGGCCAGCTGGAGCCTGAGGCTCGGCAGCCGCCGGAGTGCGAGGGCGGCGATGACGCCGACGCCCAGCGTTCCGAGCGCGACGGCGAGCGCGAAGACGATCACGGCGAGAACCGGTAGCCGACGCCCCAGACCGTCTGCAGCCGCTCCGGCCGTGCCGGGTCGGCCTCGATCTTCTCCCGCAGCCTGCGGATGTGGACGGTCACGGTCCCGGTGTCGAGCGCCGCGGCATAGCCCCAGACGCGGTCCATCAGCTGGTCGCGCGAGAACACCTGCTTCGGGTGACTCGCGAGGAACCAGAGCAAGTCGAATTCCCGCGCGGTCAGCCGCAGAGGCTCCCCGCGGCACGTCACCTCCCGCGTCCGCGCGTCGAGCTCGAGGTCGTCGAACGAGAGCCGGTCGGCCTTGCCGACGTGCGGCGTCGAGCGCCGCAGCACTGTGCGGACTCGCGCGGCCAACTCCCGCGGCGAGAACGGCTTCGTCACGTAGTCGTCGGCGCCGAGCTCGAGGCCGACGATCCGGTCGGCCTCCTCGCCCCGCGCGGTCAGGAGGATTACCGGCAGGTCCGAGCGGGCCCGGATCCAGCGGCAGAGCTCGAGACCGTCGATGCCCGGCAGCATGATGTCGAGGATCACGAGGCCCGGACTCTCGCGCTCCACCAGGCGGCGCGCGGTGTCCCCGTCCCCCGCCTCGAGCGTCCGGAAGCCGTCGCGCTCCAGATAGCGGAGGACGACCTCGCGGACGATCGGCTCGTCGTCGACGACGAGGACCGTGGTGCTCATCAGGACATTGTGCGCCACATCCCTTACAGGGACATGAACGGGACCTTCGACTGTCGCCTGGGTGCCTGGACCGAGCTGAGTCGTGGCTAGGCGGCTGCGGAGGCTCGCGGTGCCAGGCTGAGCACCTCGAAGCAGCGGGCGAAGGTCTCGGGCTTGCCCTCGATCGACGCGAGGCCTCGCCGGAGGGCCTCGGCCGGCTCGAGCTCCCTCTCGGCGAGGCGGAAGAACGTCGTCATGTCCATCTCAGCGTCGAGGTCCGGCTCCTCGACGGCACCGACCGAGCTGCGAAGGCAGCCGTCCTCCACGTGCACGGTGAAGACGTAGTCCTCGATCCGCAGCACGTAGGTCTCCGTGAGCCCTCGGGCGGCCTCAGGCGCGAAGAGTGCCGGGAAGGCGTTGAGACCCCATTCCGGGTAGAGCTCGTCGTCCGGGCCCGGTGGGCCGAGCGAGCGGGCGCCCCAGCGCGCGAGCGCGTAGAAGACCTCGTCCAGCCCGGCGCCGTACTCTGTCAGCTCGTAGACCGTGGCCGGGGCTGGGGGAGGGAGCCGGCGCTTGCGGACGACGCCTGCGGCTTCGAGGTCGCGGAGCCGGGCCGCCAGGACATTCGTCGCGATCCCGGGCAGGCCGTCGGCCAGGTCCGTGTAGCGCCGTGGGCCGTGCAGAAGCTCCCGCACGATCAGGAACGCCCACCGCTCGCCGACGAGGCTCAGGGCGTGCGCGACCGGGCAGTACTGGTCGAAATGCTTGGCCATCGCTTGCGATTGTAGCGCGTGGCCTTGTTGATCTTAAGTTCCTACTTGCGAAAGACAAGTGGAGCCTGTACCTTTGCAAGCTTCCACTGCACCACCACCGAAAGGATCGGATGAGATGGCCGGCTCCGTGGATCGTAAGTGGCTCGCGCTCGCGCTTCTGTGCGTGACCCAGTTCGTCGTCGTCCTCGACATCGCAATCGTCAACGTCGCGCTGCCCTCGATCCAGGCCGATCTTGGCTTCTCGCAGGAGAACCTGCAGTGGGTAATCAGCGCCTACGCGCTCGTCTTCGGGGGCTTTCTGCTGCTCGGCGGGCGCCTGGCGGACATCATCGGCCGGCGCGTGGTCTTCATGGCCGGCCTCATCGTCTTCTCGGTCGGGTCGCTCCTCTGCGGTCTGGCGTGGGACGAGGCGTCGCTGATCGGCGCGCGCGCCCTCCAGGGCCTTGGCGCTGCGACGATCACACCCTCGGCCCTCTCGATCCTGACGACGACGTTCCGAGAGGGCCGCGAGCGGAACATCGCGCTCGGGGCCTGGGGCGCCGTCGGCGGGTTCGGCGCCGCCGCCGGGGTGCTGGCGGGAGGCATCCTCACCGACCTCCTCTCCTGGGAGTGGATCTTCTTCGTCAACGTTCCCGTCGGGCTCGTCTCCCTCGTGCTCGCGCCGGTTCTGCTCGCGGAGAGCCGCGACGCGCACGGCCAGAGCCACGACGTTCCCGGCGCCATCCTCGTGACCGGCGGCCTCGTCCTGCTCGTCCTCGGCATCACGCAGGGCTATGGCTGGGGCTGGGGCTCGGCGAGGACGATCGGCGTCTTCGCGGCGTCGGCCGTCCTGCTCGCCGCCTTCGCGCTCTGGGAGCAGCGGCAGCGCGACCCGCTCGTACCCTTCTCGATCTTCCGGCTCCAGACGCTGACCGCGGCGAACATCGCCGGGTTCGTCATGGGCACCGCGCTCTTCTCGATGTTCCTGATGCTGACCCTTTACATGCAGCAGGTGCTCGGGCTCTCGGCGTTGAAGACCGGGGTCGGCTACCTCGCCGTCGCCGGGACGGCGGTCATCTGGGCGAACGTCGCCGCAGCCGTGGTCAATCGGGTCGGGGTGAAGCCGGCTCTGATCTTCGGCATGAGCATGCTCACGCTCGGGCTCCTCTACTTCACGCAGGTGTCGGTGAACGGGAACTACTGGTCGGATCTCTTCCCCGGGTTCCTCGTTCTCGGGATCGCCATCCCCTTCGCGTTCGTGCCGATCACGATCGCCGCCCTGGCGGGCACCAAGCCGCAGGAGGCCGGGCTCGCCTCCGGCCTGATCAACACGTCGCAGCAGATCGGGGGTGCGGTCGGGATCGCGCTCCTCTCCACCATCGCGGTCACGACGACCGACGACAAGGTGGCGAGCGGGAGCGCGATGCCCGTCGCGCTCACGGACGGGTTCGTCAACGCCTTCTGGGCCGGTGCGGTCATCGCCTTCGCCGGCGTCCTCGTCTCTATCTTCCTCGTTCGCGGCAGGGATCTCAGGCCGCAGGAGGCAGTCGGCGAGCCCGCTCTCGACGCGGCCGCCTGAACCGAACGGCCCCCGCGCAGGGACGACCTTCCTCTTCTGGAGGCGAGCCGCCGCCTCGCTACACTGTGACGCGCGCGGGGCTATAGCTCAGCTGGGAGAGCGCCTGGATCGCACCCAGGAGGTCGCCGGTTCGAGTCCGGCTAGCTCCATTGAAAAAGCCCCGTAATCGGGGCTTTTCGATGCACTAGCGACGTGACGCACCTTATCCGGGCCTCGGAAACGCCACGCCCCACGACACGATCTCCTTGGAGCTGAGCTCCACTGGATTGAGCTTCGCGTCGAGAGAGGCGTCGGATTTCCGGACGGACACGGTGGTCGTGATCGTCTTCATCAGAGTCACCTCTCGCGCCGGGAAGGCCCGCGAGCCGCGGGCCTTCCTTGCGTCGAGACAGGCCCTTACGCCTTGAACGCGCCGTTCATCTTGTGGACGAGGACCTCGCCGTCGGTGATCTTCGGCGAATTCGGAACCACGTTCTCGAGCTTCTCCTCGCGCAACCAGCTGGCGACGAAGCGAGTCGACTCGTCGGCCTGCGCCGAGGTGTCGAAGAAGCTGATGGAGCTCATGACGTCCTT
>DATIBF010000084.1:0-2139 GCA_035457655.1 Gaiellaceae bacterium | reverse complement strand
CCATGGTCGGCGACACCGAGTTCTCCGACGTGCGCTTCCGCGGCGACTCGGAGAAGAAGGACGCGGTCTACCGGGGCGTGCGCTACCTGACCCCGGACGACGTGGCCGACTGCATCCTGTGGGCGGTGACCCGCCCCGCGCACATGGTCGTGGACGAGATCGTCGTCAAGCCGCTCCAGCAGGCCAGCCAGGACAACATCGTCAGGGACGAGGAGGGGCACTAGCACTCCTCATGCCGCTGACCATTCTGGAGGGCTCGACGTTCTGCGTCTCCGACGAGCGGGGCGACATCTCCGAGCCGACCATGGGCTTCTTCGCCCACGACACGCGCTTCCTCTCGCGCTGGACGCTGACGATCAACGGCGCCCGCCCCCTCGTCCTCTCCTCCCGCAAGGTCGAGTACTACTCGGCCGCCTTCTTCCTGCGGAACCCCGTCGTCGGCGGCCTCGGGCACGACGAGATCTCCATCGCCCGCGAGCGCTTCATCGGTGACTCGATGCAGGAGCACTTCGTCGTCTCCAACCACTCGCCGCGGCGTCTGGCCTTCGACCTCGCGCTCGAGATCGGGAACGACTTCGCCGACATCTTCGCCGTGAAGGCCTACGACTTCGCGCTCGGCGACCCCGAGCACGCGAAGCCGCTGCCGCCCGCGGTGCCCGCCGTGTACGAGGCCGACGACAACCAGTTCGTCTTCTCGGTCAGCGACAACGGCTTCCACGGTCTCACCCAGGTCGTCCTCTCCGAGCGCGGGGAGGCCCACGACTCGAAGGTGACCTACCGCATCGAGCTCGAGCCGCGGGAGAACTGGCGCCTGCGCGCGGACGTGATTCCCGCGCCCGACGGCCATCGCACCGCCGTCCAGGTCGCCGAGCGACGCTTCGGGGAGGAGCTCGCCCGCGTCCGGGCGTCGCTCGCCGCCTGGCGGCTGCGGGTTCCGCAGCTCCGAGCCTCGTGGGAGGACCTGTCGCACTCCTTCAGCCAGTCCGTCGCCGACCTCTCGTCACTCCGCATGGACGAGGACCCGCGCGTGGGTGGGCAGCTGCCGGCCGCGGGGATGCCCTGGTTCATGACCGTCTTCGGCCGGGACACGCTGATCACGAGCCTCCAGACGCTCCTGTTCGGTCCCGAGCTCGCGCAGAACGCGCTCGCCGTCCTCGCCGAGCTCCAGGCGCGGGAGGACGACGCCGACTCCGACGCCGAGCCGGGCAAGATCGTCCACGAGGTTCGCCACGGCAAGGGCGCCGAGGCCTGGTTCCCCCGCTACTACGGCACGGTGGACGCGACGCCGCTCTACCTGATCCTCCTCTCGGAGGTCTGGCGCTGGACCGACGACGCCGGCCTCGTCCGCGACCTGCGCGGGCCGGCCATGCGCGCGCTCGAGTGGATCGACGGCTACGGGGACCTCGACGGCGACGGCTTCGTCGAGTACCGGCGCCGCTCGTCCCGGGGCCTCGTCAACCAGTCCTGGAAGGACTCCGGCGACTCGCAGCTCTTCCACGACGGACACCTGGCCGACGCGCCGATCGCGCCCTGCGAGGTGCAGGGCTACGTCTACGACGCCAAGCGGCGGCTGGCCGAGCTGGCGCGGGACGTCTGGCGTGAGCGCGAGCTCGCCGAGCGCCTCGACCGCGAGGCCGACGACCTGCGCCGGCGCTTCGACAAGGCGTTCTGGTGCGAGGCGCGCGGCGGCTTCTACGCGCTGGCGCTCGACGGGGACAAGCAGCGGGTGGACTCGCTCACCTCGAACATCGGCCACCTGCTCTGGAGTGGGGTCGTTCCGCCCGAGCGCGTGGACGCGATCGTCGACCAGCTCATGGGTGAGGACCTCTGGTCGGGCTGGGGCGTCCGCACGATGTCCGCGGGCGACGCCGGCTTCAACCCGCTCGCTTACCACAACGGCACGGTCTGGCCCCACGACAACTCCCTGATCGCCTGGGGCCTGGCGCGCTACGGGCGCTGGGCCGAGGCGCAGCGGATCGTGCGGCGGCTCCTGAACGCGTCCTCGTACTTCGACCACCAGCTCCCCGAGGTCTTCGCGGGCTTCACCCGCACGGACACGCCCTTCCCGATCCCGTACCCGACCGCCGCGCGGCCGCAGGCGTGGGCCGCCGGGGCGCCCGTGCTCCTGCTCCAGCTCCT
>DATIBF010000083.1:0-5488 GCA_035457655.1 Gaiellaceae bacterium | reverse complement strand
CCCTGATACGTGTCGCGGATGGCGGCCAGCTCGCTCTCGAGGTTCCGCATCGCGCTCTGCAGCGACTTCGAGTGGCACGCCCGGATCACGGCCCGGTGGAACATCGCGTTCGCTCCCATCACGCGCGGCCGGTCGCCGATGTTCCGCCGGAGGAGGTCGTTCGTGCGCTCGATGCCCGCGTAGTCCTCCTCGGTGGCGGCGCGCGCCGCCATGACGGTGACCGCCCCTTCGAGCACCCGGCGGCCGCGGAGCACGTCCACCGCATCTTCGGCCTCGACCGCCGCGTTGTGCGTGATGGCGTCGACGGGGATGACCTCCGAAGCGATGAAGATCCCGCCGCCCTTGCCGGCACGTACGCGCAGGAGCCCGCTGCGCTCGAGTACCCGCAGCGCCTGGCGCAGCGTCGGCTTCGAGATCCCGAGCTGCCCGGCGAGCTGCTCCTCGGTCGGAAGGCGGTCGTCGAGGTGGAGCCGGGCGCGCTCGATCCCCTCGAGGAGGTTCTCGATCGCGGCTTCGAACGTACGCGACGTCCTCACGGGCTCGACGAAGACGGCTGCTTGCACCACCACTACGCCAGAGTACGGGAAGGCCGCCCGCCCGGTTCGCGGGTGCGCCTACTCGACCGTGACGGTCTTGGCAAGGTTCCGCGGCTGGTCGACGTTCATCCCCCGGAGCCTGGCGATGCGATACGCGATCAGCTGGAGCGGGATCACGGCCAGAGCGGCCTGCAGGAAGGGATGCGTCCGCGGCACGAAGACGACGTCGTCGGCGTGGTGCTGGATGTCCTCGTTCCCGTCGGTCGTGATCGCCACAACCTCCGCTCCGCGCGCCCTGACCTCCTGGATGTTGGAGACGACCTTGTCGTAGACGTGCGAGTCCGTGGCGACGACCACGACCGGCGTCTCCTCGTCGAGCAAGGCGATCGGGCCGTGCTTCATCTCCCCGGCCGAGTAGGCCTCCGTGGGGATGTACGAGATCTCCTTCAGCTTGAGCGCGCCCTCGAGGCCGACGGGCAGGCCGATGTGCCGCCCGAGATAGAGGAAGAACGGCTTCTGGTAGTGACGCTGGGCGATCTCCTCGATCGGGTGGTCGCCGTCCAGGTAGGCGGCGATCTTGCCCGGGAGGCCGTACACCTCCGCAAGCAACGACTCGATCTCCTCCTCCGGAAGCGTCTTGCGCACCTGGGCGAGCTTGAGACCGAGCAGGTACAGCAGCGTCACCTGCGAGGTGAAGGTCTTCGTCGCGGCGACGCCCATCTCCATGCCTGCGCGCGTGTAGAGGACCCGGTCGACCTCACGCGTGATCTGCGTCCCCATGAGGTTCGTGATCGCGAGCGTCCGCGCGCCGCCCTCGCGGGCGAGGCGGACGGCCTGGACCGTGTCGCGCGTCTCGCCGGACTGCGAGATTCCGACGACGAGCGTGTCCCTGGCGAGGACCGGGTTGCGGTAGATCCACTCGCTCGCGATGTCGGGCTCGCACGGGATGCGCGCCCACTCCTCGACGACGTAACGGCCGATCACGCCGGCGTGGTACGCGGTGCCGCAAGCGAGGATGACCATCCGCCGCAGGTTCTGGATCTCGGTGTCGCTGAGCCCGATGTCCTCGAGGTCGAGCCGGTTTCCCCGCACGCGCTCGCCGATCGTGTCGGCGACCGCCTGGGGCTGCTCGTAGATCTCCTTGAGCATGAAGGTCTCGTAGCCCTGCTTCTCGGCCGCCTCGTCGTCCCAGTCGACCTCCATGAAGTCCCGGTCACGGGAGGGGCTCCCGTCCACCGGGTGGAAGCGGACGCCGTCCGCGGTGATGGCCACGATCTCGCCGTCCTCGATCAGCTTGACCCGGCGCGTCTCGCGGAGGAACGCCGCGATCGAGGAGGCCAGGAACATCTCGCCGTCGCCGTCGCCCACGACGAGCGGGCACTGGAGGCGCGCGCCCACGAGCATCCCGGGATGGTCGCGGTGGACGACCACGAAGGCGAAGTGGCCCTCGAGCTCGGCGTACGTCGTGCGCACCGCCTCCACGAGGTCGCCCCGGTAGTGGCGCTCGACGAGGTGGGCGACGACCTCGGCGTCCGTCTCAGAGGAGAACGTGTGGCCCTCGGCAAGCAGCGAGTCGCGCAGCTCCCGGAAGTTCTCGACGATGCCGTTGAGGACGAGCGCGAGGCGCTCGTCGGCGCAGCCGGTCAGCGGGTGCGCGTTCTCGAGTGAGACCTTGCCGTGCGTCGCCCAGCGCGTGTGCCCGACGCCCGTGGTCGAGTGCGAGCCGTTGGTGCCTGCCGCCTCCTTGAGCTGGTCGAGGTTGCCGACGGCCCTGACGTAGTCGAGCCCGTCATCCTCGACGAGGCAGAGGCCCGCCGAGTCGTAGCCGCGGTACTCCAGCCGTTCGAGCCCCTGAACCAGTAGGTCCTTCGCGGTCCTCGAGCCTACGTATCCAATGATTCCGCACACTCGAAAACCCCTTCCGTCCTCGTGCCGGGGTCCCGACCCGACTGTGGCTGTCCGCTGTTGCCGTGGAGCCTGACCGTTCCCGGAAAACGCAACGAAAGAATGCGAGCCCGGCTGTCCTCCTAGCCGAGCTCTCTCTCGACGAGAGAGCGGATGGTACCACAGAGGCGACGCGCTTCCTCCTCGTTTTCGGCCTCCGCGAGCACCCTGACGACGGGCTCCGTGCCGGACGCGCGCACGAGGACCCTGCCCCGGCCGGCCAGCTCGTCGGCCAGCCGCGCGGCCTCCTCCAGGACGCTTGGGGGAATCTCCTTGCTCCGGACCCTGACGTCGTGCTTCGCCTGGGGATAGCGGGGCATCTCTGCCGCCAGGTCGGCGAGCGGACGCCCCTCCTCCAGCACGGCCCGGCAGAGGAGCAGGCCGGCGACGAGCCCGTCGCCCGTGACGTGCCCGTCCAGGTAGATGACGTGGCCGGACTGCTCGCCGCCGAGGACGCCGCCCCCGGCGCGCAGGGCCTCCAGCACGTAGCGGTCGCCCACGTCGGTCGTGAGGACGCGGATGCCCCGGTCGGCCATCAGCCGGTGGAAGCCGAGGTTCGTCATCTGCGTCACGGCGACCAGCTCGACGCCGAGGTGGAGCGCGAGCACGGCGAGGATCTGGTCGCCGTCGACCTCGTCCCCCGCCGCGTCGACGGCGAGCATCCGGTCGCCGTCGCCGTCGAACGCGACGCCGAGGTCGGCGCCCGCCTCGGGGACGGCCCGGGACAGGAGACGCAGGTCGGTCGCCCCGCAGCCGTCGTTGATGTTCTTGCCGTCCGGTCGCTCGCCGATCACGGAAATCGTGGCGCCGAGCCGCCGGAAGGCGGCCGGAGCGGCCTCGACCATGGCGCCGTTCGCGCAGTCGAGGACGACCCGCAGGCCCTGAAGCGGCCCGCCGAAGCGCTGGCAGACGAGATCGACGTAGCGGCCCGCCAGCCCCGGAGCCTCGCGGACCTCCCCCGCCGCGACCGGCTCGGCGTCCAGGAGGGCCTCGACCGCCTCCTCCTCGGCGTCCTCGAGCTTCCAGCCGCTCTTGAAGAACTTGACGCCGTTGTACTCGGCCGGGTTGTGGGACGCCGAGACGACCGCGCCGGAGCCCTCGGCGAGGAGGGCGACCGCCGGCGTCGGGAGAACGCCGCCCAGGACGACCTCGGAGCCGCCTGAGGAGAGCCCGGATGCGAGCGCCTGCTCGAGGGCGAGGCCGGAGGCGCGCGTGTCGCGGCCGACGAGGACGCCGGCGCCGTCGCTCCAGCGGGCGAACGCACGCCCGAGCCGCTCGACGAGCTCCTCGGTCAGGTCCTCGCCGACGACCCCCCGAACCCCGTCGGTCCCGAACAGCCGCCGGGCCAGGGGGCTACCTCTTGGAGAACTGCGGCGCCTTGCGGGCCTTGTGGAGGCCGGCCTTCTTGCGCTCGACGATGCGCGCGTCCCGCGTGAGGAACCCCTCGCGCTTGAGGACGCCGCGGAGCTCGGGGTCGGCCTCGACGAGCGCCCGGGCGATGCCGTGGCGGAGCGCTCCGGCCTGGCCGCTCGGCCCGCCGCCGTTGATGCGGGCGCGGATGTCGAAGCGCCCCTCGACGCCTGCGGCCCTGAGCGGAGCGGTCGCGGTCGTCTGCAGCGCCTCGCGCGGGAAGTACGCCTCGAGCGAGCGGCCGTTGATCCACGTGCCGCCGTCGCCCGGGCGCAGGATCACGCGCGCGACGGACGTCTTGCGCTTGCCGGTGCCCCGGTACTGAGCGATCTCGGACATCAGTCGAGGGGCAGCGGTTGCGGGTTCTGGGCCTCGTGCGGATGCGCCGGGCCCGCGTAGACCTTCAGCTTCGTGATCTGCCGCCGCGCCAGCCGGTTGCGCGGGAGCATGCCCTTGACCGCCTTGCGGATGACCTCGGTGGGGCGCCGCTCGAGCTGCTCGGCGAGCGTCCGCGACCGCAGGCCGCCCGGGTAGCCCGAGTGGCGGTAGTACAGCTTCTGCTGGAGCTTGTTGCCGGTCACCGCGATCTTCTCGGCGTTGACCACGACGACGAAGTCGCCCGTGTCGATGTGCGGCGTGTACTGCGGCTTGCGCTTGCCGCGGAGCGTGTCGGCGATGCGCGTCGCCAGCCGGCCCAGGGTCTGGCCCTCGGCGTCGACGACGTACCAGCGCTGCTCGATCTCCTTCGGCTTGGCGGAGTAAGTCTTCATCACACAGAAAAAGGGGCGGACAGGCGCCCGCCGAGCGATGATTCTAGCAGCGAGAGTTCGTTTCGGGATGATGCTTCGTCGCCGGGGGCGACCCGGTCGCCACGCAGCGGGCTACTCGATCCGGAAGGATTCCTCCACCTGATCGCAGCCCCGCTGCATGTCCTCAGCTATGTCCGGCGTGAACGCGCAGTCGAAGATGTAGATGGTCGCTCCGTCGAAGGCGGTCGTGATCCGCCGGGTGAGATCGCTCCGCGGATGAGCGACGATTCGTAGGGCTGGTAGTCCGGCCATCGTCATTCGGATAGGGCCTTCAGTTGATTCCTGGATAGCGCCGGCCAGCTCCTCTTCGGCCTCGTCGATGTTGTCCGCCGTGACCGGACTACCCCCGTCGCCGATCTCGAAGATCAGCTCGCCCGGCGAGCTCCCGTCCGGGGCGAATACGGTCGTCAACGCGGCCCCTGGAATCACCTCATCGGGTTCGAACTCCTCCCAATCCGCCGGATACGTGAACGAGTATCCGTCGCCTTCGAATGTCTTGTCTCCGTCTCCGCTGCCGTCCCCGTTCCCGCCGCCGCACGCCGCGGCACCGGCCAGCACCGACCCGAGAACGAGACACGTGACAAGTGTGACTTTCACGGGTCTCCGGCAGTGTATTGCGCTGCGCTGATCGACCCCAACTCATGCGAACGTGACTCGCTCCTATGCTCCCCGTCCTGTCGCCGCGACCGGGCCTCCTCCTGTAAGTCGGGGGGCGAGCAGCGCGGCCCGGCGGCACACTGCATCGTTCGAGACAGCTCCGGAGTCAATCGGCGGCGGAGGGGCTCGGCT
>DATIBF010000082.1:0-3585 GCA_035457655.1 Gaiellaceae bacterium | reverse complement strand
GCGGAGGCTTCGCGCTCGGTGCGCGAGCGGAAGGAACAGGCGCTTTCGGAGGTGCTCGGCCCGATCGTGATGCAGCTCGAGCGCTCGAATCGCGCCTTCGGGCGCTGGGAGAGCCGGAACGACTTCCTCGAAGGCAAGGTCGTGAAGGAGGCCAATACCCAGATCCGCGACCTCCTCCTGGCGAAGGGACACCTCTTGCCGCCCCACCTGCTCTCCGGCGCTGCCGACCTGATCGAGCACTACGACCGCTGGCTCGAGGAGTACGCGGACAAGCGCGAGGGTCCGAACGCCGCGGAGCACAAGGGGCCGATCTACGTGGGGCCCCTCGGATATCCGTTCCCGCGCCATGCAGACGCGGCCTTCAGGGAGACGTTCGAGCGTCTCCGCGCCGAGCTCTACGACGTAGCATCCTGACCCGATGCCGCGCAGCACCGTCTGCCTGAGCTTCGACTTCGACGCGCTCTCCGTCTGGCTCGCCTACGACCGCGTCACGCCCGCGATGCTGAACCGGGGCGAGTACGGCGCCCGCGTGGGCGTCCCGCGCCTCCTCCGCTTCCTCGAGGAGCACGAGCTGTTCGCGACCTTCTTCGTCCCCGGCCACACCGTCGAGTCGTTTCCCGCGGAGACCGCCTCGATCCTCGAAGCAGGCCACGAGGTCGCGCACCACTCCTACGCCCACATCGACCCGAGCCTGCAGAGCCCGGACGAGGAGCGCGCCGACATGGAGCGCGCCTGGTCAGTGCTCGAGCGGATCGGCGTCACGCCGCTCGGCTTCCGCGCTCCCTCGGCCGACCTCTCCGAGTCGACGCTCGCGCTCGCCGAGGAGCTCGGCTTCCTCTACGACTCGAGCCTCATGACCGACGACTACCGGCCGTTCCATCCGCGCATCGGCGACAAGGCGGTACGGGGCGTCCCGCTCGAGCGTGGCCGGGAGTCGATCCTCTGGGAGCTGCCTCTCTGTTTCGAGCTCGACGACTGGGTGCACTTCCAGTTCAACTTCGACCCGTACCGGAAGGGCGGCGCGACGCCGAGCGACGTGCTCGAGATCTGGCAGGCCGAGTTCGACTGGATGGACGCGAACGTCGACGGGGGGATCCTCACCGTGACCATGCACCCGCAGGTGATCGGCCGGGGGCACCGGGTGGCGATGCTCGGGACCTTCGTGGAGCACTGCCTCGACTCGGGTGTCCGCTTCGAGCGCATGGGCGACGTCGCGCAGTCTCTCTGATGGCGAGGCCGCGGCGTCCGCGCGACCCGATCCTCGCGATGCCGACGTCCGTCGCCGCGTTCGTCGGCTCCCTTCCGACCGGCCCTTTGGCCGAGCCGGTGCTCGTCACGTCACTCAACGACTTCGAGCGCGTGCTCGGGAGGGCCGAGGGCGAGACGGCCGACGCAGTCGGGCTCTTCTTCGAGAACGGAGGGAAGCGCGCGTACGTCGCCGGCTTCGACGAGGCGCGCCCGCCGCGGTCGCTCGACGCTCTCGCCTCCACGCCGTTCAACCTCCTCGTCATCCCGGCTACCGCGCGCCTGTTGCAGCCGGCCGCCACTTCCCTCGCGGTCGCGGCGGCGCTCCTCGCCGAGGAGCGCCGCGCCTTCTACGTCGTCGACCCGCCGGCCGGCCGCACGCTCGCGAACGTCGCCCGCTGGGCGGGCTCGTTCGGCGGCGGCACCAGCTCCGCTCTCTTCTTCCCCGGCCTGCGCGTGCGCCGCCCGTCGGGGGAGCGGGACGTCCCGGCTGCGGGAGCGGTCGCCGGCATCCTCGCCCGGACGGACACGAACCGTGGCGTGTGGGTCTCATCCGGCGGCGAGCGCGTGCAGGGCGTGCTTGCCCCCACAGTCGACCTCGACGAGACGGCCGCGGAGACGCTCGTCCAGGCCGGCGTGAACCCGATCCGCCAGCTGCCCGGCCGCGGCACCCGTCTCTGGAGCGCGCGCACGCGGGCCGACACCGACAGCGAGTGGAAGTACGTCAACGTTTGCCGGTTCGCCGCCTACCTCGAGCGCAGCATCGAGCAGGGTCTGCAATGGGTCGTCTTCGAGCCCAACGGGCCGCGCCTGTGGACTCAGGTCCGGGCGCTGATCCGGCCGTTCCTCACATCCGCGTTCCGGCAGGGAGCCTTCCCGGCCACGACGCCGGAGGACGCCTTCTTCGTCCGCTGCGACCGGACGACGATGACGCAGGACGACATCGACTCGGGGCGGCTCATCATCCATGTCGGGATCGCGCCTGTCCGGCCCGCGGAGTTCGTGATCGTCCGAATCGGCCTCTGGGCGCACCGTCCCTGATGGGGAGTTCTCCCGGGCCGACCCGGTCGGCAACCGCTCAAGGGGCGTGCCGGCGAATGGCGGCTCTACGCCGTGCGGGAGGCCGGCGTCGAGCCGGCCCCCCGGCTGACGTGCCTACCTAGGGCGCGACGTCCAGCGCCGGAGCGTCGCCCTGGTTCGAGTTCCCCTCGAGGAAGTCCAGCTTGCGGATCTGGTTCACGAACTTGCCGCGGTACTCGAGGACGTAGAGCCCGTTGCGGAGATCGACGACGTAGATGAGCCCGTCGTCGACGATCGGATAGCTCCACATCGTCACCTTGTTCGGCCCGCCGTTCAGAGCCGGATCCTCCGTGGCGACGACGGGAAGCGGGGTCGGGCTGAACCAGCCCGCCTGCTTCGGCTTCGCCGCCTCGGCGATGTCGATCACCTGGAGCCCCGCCGAGTGCCACGTGAGCAGCACCAGGTCATGCGTCGTGGTCGGGTTGTGCGACGCGTAGCTCGAGAACTGCTGCGTGAGCGGGTCGTCCGCGGGGCAAGCGTTCTTCGACGTCTTGTACTCGCTCACGATCTCGGGCATCGACGGATCGGACGTGTCGATGACGCGCATCCAGCCCCACGGGCAGCCGTGGAACGGGATCGTGAACGTCCCGTAGATCTCGTCGGTGTTGACGATCAGGTCACGGCCGGGAACCTGCTCTGCGGAGTGGCTCTCCGCGCACTCGGCGATGCAGCCGTCGCGCGCCGTCCCCCACTGCGGGCGGTTCGCCGGCGGAGTGAGGAGATCGTCGTTCAGGTCGAGGACCGTCCCCGGCGCGGGCGGTGAGTCGACGACCTCGGTCGTGTCGAGCACGAGCGTGTGCCCGCGCTGGTACGCGAGCGTCGTCGTCCGCCCGTCCGCCGAGACGTCGATCGAGTGGTTCGCGAGCCGTCCGTCGAACTCGCTCGCGGCGCCGCCGAACTCGTACTGGCTGTTCCAGGTGCCCTGGGCGAGCAGGCGCGGCGTCGTCCCGCTCGCCACGCCGCTGATGTCCCAGATCGCGAGGTTCGCGTTCGCAGGGCTCGTGGAGCCGGTCGGGACGGTCGCCCAGATGTACGCGCGGTCCGGGTCCTCCGGGTCGACCCAGAGGAAGAACTCGTGCGGCGTGCGGATGGCCCCGTTCGCCTGCGTGGGCACGAAGCTCATGATGAACTCGGGGTTCGCCGGATCGCTCAGGTCGAAGAAGCGGAAGTTCGGCGCCACCGAGCCTTCGCAGTGGTGGATGACCGCGCTGCACGTGAACGTGAGGACGATCAGCACCTTCTGCTCCTGCCAGATGCGGA
>DATIBF010000081.1:0-20842 GCA_035457655.1 Gaiellaceae bacterium | reverse complement strand
GACCGCCGAGCCGTACGCGAGCGCGGCGGCGTGGTTTCCGGCCGAGGCGGCGATCACGCCTCGGCGCCGCTCCTCGGCGGTCAGGGACGCGAGCTTCGTGAGCACCCCGCGCGGCTTGAAGCTTCCCGTCTTCTGGAGCAGCTCGGCCTTCAGGAAGGCACGGCCGCCGAACGAGCGCCCCAGGGTCTCCGAAGAGAGGAGCGGCGTCCGGAGCAGGCGTCCGCGGATGACCGCCGCGGCGGCTTCTACATCTGGGTGTATTCGGGGCCGTCCCCGCCCTCGGGCGGCGTCAGCCGGCCGCCCTTCGCCGTGATCGCGCCGCACTGGATGCAGTTCGAGGCAGTGACCTCCACGTCGACGACGTTCCCGGCCGGGCTCGCCTCGCCGGCGATCTCGTAGACCTGCGCCGGGCACATGTGCGCCCAGGCCTCGGCCAGCTCGCGGCGCACCTTCGTGTCCACGCGGATGTGGCTCGGCGCGTCGTCCCGCGTCTTGTTCCCCGAGAGGTAGACGCTCGAGAGCTTGTCGAAGACGAGCTGCCCGTCCGCGGCCGGGTACGCGCTCGCCCGGTCACCGACGTTAACCCCAACGTCCGCGTCGCGTTCGAGGTCCATCGTCCCGGGCGGGAGCTTCCCGAGGGTGTTCAGGGCGAGGCCGGCGAGCAGCGCCCCGCGGTAGAAGCCGTGCTTGAACGCAGGGCGCATGTTGCGGACGCGCTTCAAGTCCGTCCAGATGTAGCTCTCCCTGACCGACTCGTCGTAGCGCTCGAGCGCCCCTGGGGCCCACGCCGTCTCACCCGGCCCGATCGCGGCGAAGGCGGCCTCCGCCGCCAGCAGGCCCGACTTCATGGCGTAGTGGACGCCCTTGAGCGTCGGGACGTTGACGAAGCCCGCGGAGTCGCCCACGATCATCCCGCCGGGGAAGGAGAGACGGTCGGGCAAGCCTTGGAAGCCGCCCTCGGGGATCGTCTTCGCGCCCCAGGCCACGCGCGTCCCGCCGGCGAGGATGCCGCGGACGAACGGGTGCGTCTTGAGCTCCTGGAGCAGGTCGTGGACGGAGAGGGTGGCGTCGGTGTAGTCGAGGCCGACCACCATGCCGATGGCGACCTGATCGTCGCCGAGGGGGTAGATGAAGCTGCCGCCGAACTCGCGGAAGCGCTTCCCCGGGCGGAGCGGCCAGCCCATCGTGTGGATCACGCGGTTCAGGGGCTTCGGGACCTCCCACACCTCCTTGACTCCGAGGGCGTAGACCTGCGGCGCCGTCCTCAGGCCGAAGTGCTGGGACGCGACGCCGGCCAGATGTCCCTGCGTTCCCTCGGCCAGGATCGTCACCCGGGCGCGGATGTCGGAGCCGGGCTCGAAGTTTGCGAGCTCCTCGCCCTCCTTGCCGCGCCCCCTGTCCCCGCTGCGGACGCCGACGACGCGGCCGCCGCTGACGAGGAGCGTCCGCGCCGACGTCTCGGGGACGAGCGTGACGCCCGCCTCCTCCGCCTTCTCGGCGAGCCAGCGGCCGACCTCCGAGAGCGAGGCGACGTAGTGGTTGTGGTTCCACATCGTCGGCGGCGCGGGGACGCGCAGGTGCCGCTTGGGCGTGAGGAAGTACACCCCTTCGCGAATCACCGGCGCCCGGAAGGGCATGTCCTCAGTGACCATGCCGGGGAAGAGCTCTCGGAACGAGCGCGGGTTGATCACGACGCCGGAGAGCAGGTGCGCGCCCGGCGCGCGGCCCTTCTCGACCAGTGCGACCGGAACGTCGCCCAGCTGCTCGCGGACGTCCGGGCGCTCCTCGAGGAGCTGCCCCATCCGGATTGCCGCGGCGAGGCCCGCGGGCCCCCCGCCGACGACGAGGACCCCGACGTCGATGCGCTCGTCCGGCGGGTCGGTCGGCTCGGCCACGAACTCGCGCCAGTCGAAGGGCGGCGGGAAGTCGGCGGGGCGAACGCTCATCCTCGCGCCTTCACGAGCTCGGTCAGCCTGGGCACGATCTGGTGCAGGTCGCCGACCACGCTCACGTCCGCGTACTCGAAGATCGGGGCGTTCGGATCCTTGTTGATGGCGACGATCGTCCCGGAGGCCTGCATCCCCACCTTGTGCTGGATCGCGCCCGAGATCCCGCAGGCGACGTAGAGCTTCGGCGCCACGGTCTTGCCGGTCTGACCGACCTGGGTCGCGTACGGGTACCAGCCTGCGTCGACGACGGCGCGGGTCGCCGCGACGGCCCCGCCGAGCGCCTGCGCGAGCTCCTCGAGAAGCACGAACTTGGCGGGCTCGCCGAGCCCTCGACCGCCCGCCACGATCACGTCGGCCTCCTCGATGGAAGGGCCTTCGCTCTCGGCGTGGGCGCGCTCGAGCATGACGGCTTGCGTCGAGAACTCCTCGAGCTCGACGGCCACGTCCTCGACCGTCGCCTCCCCTCCGCTCTCGACGGGCTCGAAGGTCCCGGAGCGGACGAGCGCCAGGCGCGGCTCGCCCTTCCAGCCGACGTCGATGTAGACGGAGTCCTGCAACGCGGGTCGCTTGCCGACGAGCGTCCCGTCGCGGACCTCGAGATCGACGAGGTCCCAGTTGAGGCCGGCGCCGAGCCGCGCGGCAAGGCCGGCGGCGACGTCGGCCGAAAGCACGGACGAGCCGAAGAGAACGGTATCGAAGCCCTCCGCGCGGACGAGGGCGGCGAGGACGTCCACCCGCGGCTGCGGGAGGGGCGCCGCAAGCGCCGGATCGTCGGCGACGTAGACCTTGGCCGCCCCGAAGCGCCCGGCTTCGGGCGCCAGCTCTCTCACTCCGGAGCCCGCTACGAAGGCCGCGACGTCGCCGCCCAGCTGGGCCGCCTTCGCGAGCACTCCGAGCGAGCCCTTGCCGAACTTGCCCTCGTGCTCCTCGAGGAAGACCAGGGATCCCGGCACTAGATCAGCTTCCTCTCGGCGAGGTAGTCGACGATCCTCTCGGCGGCGCTACCGTCGTCCTCGATGCGTAGACCTTCGCCCCGCGAGGGCGGGTCGGCCAGGGCGAGGACCTCGGTACGCGCGCCGGGCTCGCCGACGTCATCGGCTGCCAGGCCGAGATCCGCGGCAGAGAGGGTCTCGAACGGCTTCTTCTTCGCGCCCATGATTCCCTTCAGTGAGGGGTAGCGCGGCTCGTTGATCGCGTCCGACACGGCGACGACCGCTGGGAGCGGGGTCTCGATCACGTCGTACCCGTACTCCGTCTGGCGCTTGACGGTGACCTTCCCGTCGCCGAGCTCGACGCTGGCCGCCTGCGAGACGACCGGAAGCCGCAGGAGGTCGGCCAGCGCCGACCAGAGGACCGCTCCGTCGGAGTCCGCTCCCTGCTGGCCGAGCAAGACGAGATCGGGCCCTTCGCGCTCGACGGCTTTCGCGAGCACGCGGGCGGTGGCGACGAGGTCCGAGCCGGCGAGGGCGTCGTCGGAGACATGGACGGCGCGGTCGGCGCCGATCGCCAGCGCCTTGCGGAGCGAGTCGGCGGCCCGGGCGGGCGCGACCATGATCGCGACCACGTTGCCCTCGCCGCTCCCCTCCTTGATCCGGAGCGCCTCTTCGAGCGCGTGGGCGTCGAACGGGTTCAGCGCGGCGGCGCCGCTCCGGTCCAGCCTGAGCGTGCCCGGGTCGATCCGCGTGCGCGCGGACGCCTCCGGCACTTCCTTGACGCAGACGGCGAGCTTCACCGGGGGCGGATCCTATCGAGCGGCCTCGGTGCTCCGGGATCTCAAGTCTTTACACGTTCGTGCCGAAGGCTCTGCTAGTCTCCGCGCCTTCCAGGCGCCGCACCGGACCGTCGGACCGCTCACATGAGCCGCCACCGGACGACAGCCGCAGCCCTTCTCGCCCTCCTTGCCGCAGGAGCCCTCGCGGGGACGGCGGGCGCCGAGGTGCCGCGCCTCGTCTTCCCGATCGTCGCAGCGGCGTCCTACACCGATGACTTCGGCGACCCGCGGCCGAGCGGAGGCCATCAAGCCAACGACATCATGGCCGCGAAGCGCTCCCCGGTCGTCGCCGTCGAGTCCGGCCGCATCGTCAAGTACAGGCGCTCGTCGGCGGCCGGCTGCATGCTCTACCTCTACGGCCGAAGCGGGACGACGTACATGTACATCCACCTGAACAACGACCGGACGCTCCGGAACGACAATCGCGGCGGCTGCAGGAACGGGATCGCCTACGCGCGCGGACTCCAGTCGAACCAGCGCGTGCGCGCGGGCCAGCTGATCGCCTACGTCGGCGACTCCGGCGACGCGGACGGGATCGCGTCGCACCTCCACTTCGAGCTGCACCCAAACGGAGGCCGGGCGGTCTCGCCGTACAAGCACCTCCGGCGGGCGCACAAGCACCTCTATCCGCGCCCGTTGAGCGGCGAAGTGGACACCGCCTGGCTGCGCATTCGGGGCAGGGTCATCGAGACCGACCTCGAGACCGACCCGCAGCGCGTCCGGCTGAAGATCATCAGGCTCCGCCTCTCCGGCGACCTGGTCGTGGAGCCTGCTCGGAACGTGACGCTCTCGGTCCCGTCCGATGCGACCGTCCGCCGCACCACCACCGAGAGGGCCTCGGTGCCGATCACGCTCGCGGGCTTCGAGCAGGGTGACCGGGTCGTCGCCTGGACCGACGAGTTCCCGGAGACGGTCCGCTCGGCGAGGGGCGCGGCGGGGCGCCACACGGTCGTCGACCTGCTCAGGCTCCTCAGGAAGTAGTCACTCACCGAGGGCGGTGCGCAAGGTCGCGGCCGCACGCTCGGGGTCCTCCGCTTCGCCGATCGCCCGCACGACCGCGATGCGCCTTGCGCCGGCAGCGACGACGTTCGCGACGTTCGTCTCGTCGATACCTCCGATGGCGAACCAGGGCACGCGCGCATGGGAGGCCGCGTGGCGGACGTACTCGAGCCCGACCGCGGGCCTCCCCTCCTTCGTGGGCGTGGAGAAGACGGGCCCGACGCCGACGTAGTCGGCCTCGGCGCGCTCGAGCTCCTCAGCGGAGTGCGTCGAGAGGCCGACGGGCAGCCCGAAGCGGCGAACCGCCTCGACCGGGAGGTCGTCCTGTCCGACGTGGACGAAGTCGGCCCCGACGAGGACGGCCAGGTCGGGACGATCGTTGACGACTAGCGGGACCCCGAGCCGCCTGGTGACCGCCCGAGCCTCTTCCAGCGCGGTGAGCAGCTCCCCGTCGGGAAGCCGCTTCTCTCGGAGCTGCACGAGGTCGACACCGCCGCGGACCGCCGCCTCCAGAAGCGCGGCCAGGTCGGGCCGTACGCCCGTGATCAGGTAGAGCCTGCTCTCAGCCGCCTGCGACGGGACGGGCGATGACGAGGCGGTCGCCATCCTCGAGCTCTACCTCCTCGTAGCGCTCCCGCTCGACCGGCTCGCCGTTCCGCTCGACGAGGGCGTAGCGCGCCCCCAGGCCGAGCCGCTCCAGGAGGCCGGCCACCGTCTCCCCCTCGGCGACCGGCTCGGCGCGGCCGTTCACGCGGACGCTCGCCCTCACGGCCCGTGCACGGCCCCGGAGAGCGGGCTCGAGGCGATCGCCTGGACGCCCTCCTCCATGAGCCCCGCGCGGAAGGCGGCGCGGCCCGCGTCGACTGCGAGGCGGAACGCGCGGGCCATCGCCACCGGGTCGCCGGCGCGGGCGATGGCGGTGTTGACGAGGACGGCATCCGCCCCGAGCTCCATGGACTCGGCGGCGTGCGAGGGCGAGCCGAGGCCGGCGTCGACGACGAGCGGCACCTCGGCCTGCTCGACCATGATCCGGATCGAGTCCCGGAGCTTCAACCCTCGCCCGCTTCCGATGGGAGCCGCGAGCGGCATGACGGTGGCGCAGCCGACCTCCTCGAGCTTCTTCTGGAGAACCGGGTCGGGCAGCACGTAGGGAAGCACCGTGAACCCGTCCTCGACGAGGGCCGCCGCCGCGCGCAGCGTCTCGACGGCATCGGGCAGCAGGTAGCGCGGGTCTGGGATGACCTCGAGCTTCACCCAGTCGGGGAGGCCGCCCGCGCGAGCGAGCCGGGCGGTGCGAACCGCCTCGTCCGCGGTCTCGCACCCCGACGTGTTGGGGAGCAGAAGGACGTCCTCCGGAAGGAAAGCGGTGATGTCGTCGTCGCGCGCGTCGAGGTCGATGCGGCGGACGGCGACCGTGACGATCTGGGAGCCGGACGCTGCGAGCGCCTCACGCATCGTCTCGAAGGTGTCGTACTTGCCGGTGCCCGTGAGCAGCCGCGAGCGAAACTCGCGCCCGGCGATGACGAGTGGATCGTTCGTGCTGGAAGTCAACGGAGTCCCTTCGCTGGCATGACCCAGATCAGGTGGTGGCGGTCGAGGCCTCGCGACCTCCTCTCAGCCTCCGTCCAGAGGCTCCCGCTCCCCGTCAGCCTAGCGGCCGGTGAACTCCGGTGGGCGCTTCTCGGTGAACGCAGCCATGCCCTCTTTCTGATCCTCGCTGGCAAAGAGCATGGCGAAGAGGCGCGCCTCGCTCTCGAGGTTCGTGCGGTGCGGGCCCTGGAGAGAGAGGTTGACCGCCTCCTTCGCGTACGCGAGCGCGACCGGGCTCTTGCCCTCGAGGCCGCGGCAGAGCTCGAGCGTCTTCTCGCGCAGCTCCTCCGGCTCGCAGACGGCGTTGACGAGGCCGTGCTGGAGGGCCTCCTGGGCGTCGACCGGCCGGCCGGTGAGGATGAGTGCCTTGGCGAACCCGAGGGTCGTCGTGCGGGCGAGACGCACGGAGCCGCCCCAGCCCGGGAGGATCCCGAGGTCGATCTCGGGCTGGCCGATGCGGGCGTCGGACGAGGCCAGGCGGAGGTCGCAGGCGAGCGCGAGCTCGCAGCCGCCGCCGAGCGCGTAGCCGTTGATCGCCGCGATCGTCGGCTTCGGCATCGTCTCGAGCAGGTTCCCGCACGCGTGGCCGAGCTCGCCCCAACGGCGCGCCTCGAGGACGCCGAGGCTCTGCATGTACTTGATGTCGGCGCCCGCGATGAAGGCCTTCTCGCCCGCGCCGGTGAGGACGACCACCCGCGCGGTCTCGTCGGCGGCGAGCTCCTCGAGCGTGTCGCGCAGCGTCCCGGCGTGCTCGACGTCGAGGGCGTTCATCGCCTCCGGCCGGTTCACCGTCACGACGGCGGTGCCGTCGATCCGCTCGACGTCGATCATGCCGTAGCGGGCACGTTGGCCCGCAGGAAGTCGACGATCTCGGAGACCGGCGCTCCCGGGGTGAAGATCTCGGCGACGCCCTGCTCCTTGAGCGCGACGGCGTCCTCGCGCGGGATCGTCCCGCCGACGACCACGAGCACGTCCTCGATACCGTTCTCCCGCAGGCCGTCGAGGATCCGCGGCACCAGCGTCATGTGGGCGCCGGAGAGAATCGAGATCCCCACGGCGTCCGCGTCCTCCTGGATCGCGGTCTCCACGATCTGCTCGGGCGTCTGGTGCAGGCCGGTGTAGATGACCTCCATGCCGGCGTCCCTCAAGGCCCGCGCGATGATCTTGGCGCCCCTGTCGTGACCGTCGAGCCCCGGCTTGGCGATCACGACCCGGATCTTCCTGGCCATCGTGCGCCAGTATATGGACGTGCGCCTGACCGTAATCGGATCGTCGCCCGCCTGGCCGAACCCCGGCAGCGCCCAATCCGGCTACCTCGTGCAGGGCGAGAGCTCGCTCCTCCTCGACTGCGGGCCCGGCGTCCTCGGCCGCCTCCGCGAGCTCAAGCTCTACCCGCGCTCGATCGCGATCACGCACTTCCACCTCGACCACTGGGGCGATCTCGTCCCCTGGGCGTGGCTCAACGCCTTCGGCCCGCAGGAGCACCGAATCGAGTGCGCGCTCTGGCTCCCGCCCGGCGGACGGGGCCAGCTCGACGAGTTCGCTTCCCGCTGGGGAAACGACGCCATGTTCGAGCACGCGTTCCAGGTACGCGAGTTCGAGCCCGGGGTGCCCTTCGGCACCTCGGGCTTCGAGGTGGAGGCGTGCAGGCTCCCCCACTATCAGTTGACGGCACACGGGTTCCGCGTGCGCCACGGAGGACGGACGCTCGCCTACTCCGGCGACTCGGCCCCCACGGAGGAGCTTGCCGAGCTCGCGCGCGGCGCCGACCTGTTCCTCTGCGAGGCGACGCTCGCAGACCCCGCCGCCGACGGGCTCCCGCGAGGGCACCTGTCCGCTGAGGAGGCGCTCGCCGCAGCCGACGGGCCGGTCCTGCTGACGCACCGTCCGGTCGAGCTTCCGGCGCCCGACGGCGTTCCCGTGGCGCACGACGGCCTCGTCGTCGAGATATAGGGCGACGCTGGACGAGGGCTTGATCAGCACGCACACTTTTTTACGTGCTCGGATTGCGGCATAGGCAGCTGAACGAGGCGGCCGTCCCGGCGGCGGCCGCGGCGCGGGTCGTCGAGGCGGACACGGTTTCGCGCCGCTTCGGCGAGCGCGTGGCCCTCGACGGCGTCTCCCTCGCCGTCGACGGCGGCAGGATCGAGGCGCTCCTCGGCCCCAACGGCGCCGGCAAGACCACGCTCGTGCGCATCCTCACCGGTCTCGTGAAGCCGGATACGGGGACGGCGCGCGTGCTCGGCGTCGACACATGGGACTGCCCCCGCGCTTTGAGGGCGCGGATGGGCCTGGTGCCCTCCGGTGATCGCTCGCTCTACCTGCGCATCTCCGGCCTCGAGAACCTCATCTTCTTCGGACGCCTCCACGGCATGTCGAAGCGGCATGCTCGCGACCGGGCGTGGGAGCTACTCGAGCTCGTCGACCTCACCGACGCCGCGCGCCTGCGCTCGGGCTTCTACTCGCACGGCATGCAGAAGCGCCTCTCGATCGCCCGCGCGCTCCTGACGCAGCCGAGCGTCCTCCTGATCGACGAGGCGACGCACGACCTCGACCCGGAGGCGGCGGCGCGCATGCGCGACCTCGTCCGGCGGCTGGCCGACGAGGGGGCGGCGGTCGTCTGGGCGACGCAGCGAATCGAGGAGATCCGGGGGTTTTGCGACCGCGTCACGCTCCTGCGAGAAGGGAACGTGGCGTTCGAGGGCACGGTCTCCCAGCTGATCGCGGTCGCGGCACCACGGCGCTACGTCCTGCGCCTGCGAAACGGTCGTGCGACCGGCGCCGACCTCGAGCCGCTCGTGAGAGCGGCGGTCGGGAACGAGACGACGATCGCCGCGGCGGACGATCCGGAGGACTACGTCCTGCACCTGGGAGACGACGTCGTGCTCGGAGACGCGCTCGCGGCCCTGACGGCAGGCGGCGTCGAGGTCCTCGGCTGTCGCGAGGAGGTCTCGGAGATCGAGAACGCCTACCTCAACCTCGCGGGAGGAGATTCGTGAGCGCCTTCGCCGGCGAGCTCCGCAAGCTGCCTGCGTTCGTCCGCCGCGACTTCCTCGTCGCGTGGAGCTACCGCCTCCCGTTCATCACCGACTGGATCGGCCTCGCGTTCCAGGCGTTCATCTTCTACTTCATCGGCCTCATGGTCGATCCGACGAAGCTGCCGACGTTCGGGGGCGAGCCGACGACCTACCTGGCGTTCGCGGCGGTCGGGATCGCCATCTCCGCGTTCCTGACGCTCGCGCTCGGCCGGGTCTCCGCCGGGATCCAGCAGGAGCAGCTCGCCGGCACGCTCGAGTCGCTCCTGATGACGCCGACGAGCCCGGCGACCGTGCAGCTGGGCGCCGTCTTCTACGACCTCATCTACGTGCCGCTCCGCACGGCGATCTTCCTCGTCGTCATCGCGGTCGCGTTCGGGCTCGACTTCCACGCGAACGGCGTCGTCCCCGCGCTCGTCGTGCTGGTCGTCTTCATCCCGTTCGTCTGGGGGCTCGGCGTCGCCGCCGCCGGCGCTACCCTGACCTTCCGGCGCGGGGCGGGCGCCGTGGGGCTCGGGATGACAGTCCTCGTCCTCTTCTCGGGCGCGTACTACCCCCTCGACCTCCTGCCGGACTGGATAGCCAGCCTGGCCGAGCTCAACCCCATCACGATCGCCGTGAACGGCATGCGCGAGCCGCTTCTCGGGGGTACGGGCTGGGACGGCGTCGGCAAGGCCGTCGCCGTCCTCCTTCCGCTCGCCCTCGTCTCTCTCGTCCTCGGGGCCTTGGCCTTCCGAAGCGCTCTGCGGCGCGAGCGGCGTCGCGGCACGCTCGGCCTCTACTGATTCGAATGAGCTCCGAGCCGCAGCTGTCGCCCCTCGCGAAGGTCGGGCTCGCCCTCCGGATCTGGTCGCTCTACCCGCAGGTTCTGGTCGGCCTCCGGCGGGAGCAGCTGCCCACGTACGTCGCCCGGCTCGGGAGGCCAAGCGGGCGGCACGCGCCCCTCTCCCCCGCCCGGCTGTCACGCGCCGTCGACCGCAGTCTGCGTCTCGGCTCCCGGCGGCCACGATGCCTCGTGAACGCCCTCGTCCTCTACCGGCTGCTGCGGGAACAGGGGGACGCGGCCGAGCTCGTCATCGGCCTGGAGGAGACGCCCGCCGACAAGGACGCACACGCCTGGGTCGAGCTCGGCGGCCGGGACGTGGGCCCGCCCCCAGGCAAGGGCCCTCATCTTGAGCTCGCCCGATTCAAGTAGGCCAGGGCGGAAAGGGCCTAGCCGAAAGTCCAGCCAAGGGGCGCGAAACGGCGTGAGAGCCGTCCATTCGTTCATTGCCCGTCGGCCCCGCTGCGAATAGCTTAGGAGAACCCGGGCACGTTCGGGAGAGACGTGTCGGGTGGAACCGAATCACCAAGGGGGGCCGGAGGTGCGGCTGGTTGTGCGGCACAACCAAGACGGGGTGACCCGCTAGATGAGCGCTGTCGAGCCTGCCGTCAGGCCGAGGACAGCGGGCGACATTTCCGTCGCGCTCGACGAGCGCACTCTCGAGATCCTCGCGCGACGCCAGGCCGCGTCGCGGCCGATGCGGCGCGGCTGGCTCGTACGCCGCGCGCTCGTCCTCGCCGACCTCGTCGGGCTCGTCGGCGCGTTCATGACCGCGACGCTCATCTTCGACGCCCCGGCTCCCGTGGACCGGCTCGGGACCAGCACGGAGATCCTGGCGTTCCTCCTGACCCTCCCGCTCTGGGTCGTGGTGGCGAAGCTCTACGGGCTCTACGACCTCGACGAGGAGCGCACCGACCACTCGACGACCGACGACCTCGTCCCGGTCCTCCACCTCGTCACGGTGGGGACCTGGCTCTTCTTCGGCCTGACCTCGGTCACCCAGAGCGCCCACCCCGGGTTCTGGCGCCTCTTCGGCTTCTGGATCCTCGCCATCGCGTTCATCACATCCGCGCGCGCCACGGCCCGGAGCCTGTCGCGCCGGCACCTCGCCTACGTCCAGAACACGATCATCGTCGGCGCGGGCCAGGTCGGGCAGCTGGTGGCCAAGAAGCTGCGGCACCACCCGGAGTACGGGCTGAACCTCGTCGGCTTCGTCGACGACCGTCCCAGGGAGCGACCCTCGAGCCTCGACGACGTCGCGCTCCTGGGCGGGCCGGAGCAGCTGCCCCACCTCGTGCAGGTCCTCGACGTGGAGCGCGTGATCGTCGCCTTCTCGAACGACTCGCACGAGGAGATGCTCGACCTCATCCGTTCGCTCAAGGACCTCGACATCCAGATCGACCTCGTGCCGCGCTTCTTCGAGGTGATCGGCACGAACGTCGGGATCCACACGGCGGAAGGCCTGCCGCTGATCGGGCTCCCGCCCCTGCGGCTCTCCCGCTCGTCGGTCGCCGCCAAGCGCGCGATGGACCTGGCCCTCTCGCTCGTCGGGCTCGCGCTGCTCGCCCCGGTGTTCGCCGTCGTCGCCGTCCGCATCAAGCTGGATTCCGGAGGGCCGGTCTTCTTCCGCCAGCTGAGAATGGGGTGCGGGGGCCGCACGTTCGAGATCCTCAAGTTCCGGACGATGACCGTCGACGCCGAGGAGCGGAAGGCAGACTACGCCACGCTCAACAAGCACCGCTGCGAGGACGGCGACCCGCGCATGTTCAAGATCCCGAACGACCCGCGCATCACGCGCGTGGGAGCCTGGCTTCGAAGCTACTCGCTCGACGAGCTGCCCCAGCTCATCAACGTCGTCAAGGGCGAGATGAGCCTCGTCGGCCCGCGACCGCTCATCCTCGAGGAAGATCGGCACGTCGTGGACTGGCGGCGCAACCGGCTCAACCTGAAGCCCGGCATTACCGGCCTGTGGCAGGTTCTCGGACGCGACGACATCCCGTTCGAGGAGATGGTCAGGCTCGACTACGTCTACGTGACGACGTGGTCCGCGTTCAACGACCTGAAGCTCATCCTGCGCACGCTCCCGGCCATTTTCCGCCCGCGCGCGTCGAACTGACGCTGCCGGCCGAGCCGGGTCCACCAGCCGCTACGCTCGCGTACGTGCCTACAGTGACCGTCGTCATCCCGGCGTACAACGCGGAACGCACGCTTGGCTGGGTGCTGGAGGCCCTGGCTCAACAGACGCAGCTCGTCGACGAGGTGATCGTCGTCGACGACGGATCGACCGACGGGACGGCCGAGCTGGCGGCACGGCGCGGCGCGGTCGTCGTCCAGACCGACGGCAGCGGCTTCGCCGGTGCCGCCCGCAACCGGGGCTGGGAGGAAGCGACGGGTGAGGTCGTCGTCTTCCTCGACTCGGATGCGATCCCGGGCGACGGGTGGGGCGCTGGCCTGAGGCGGGCACTTGCGGAGTTCCCCGGGGCGATCGTCGGCTGTGCCCGCACGTTTCGCGGGAAGACGCCCTGGGGGTGGGTCGCGCACCTGCAGAGCGAAACCCCCTATCTCCCCCGGGGGGTTCCCCGGACGGTCGCCTTCGTCTCGTCCTACTGCATGGCGGTCCCTCGCTCCGCCCCGCTCCGGTGGGACCCGAGCTACGGCGGAGAGGACGGCATCTTCTGCGCCGACGCGCTCGCGGCCGGGATGGAGCTCGTCTTCGATCCGCGCTTCCAGGCATTCCACGACCACGACCGCTCGACCTTCGCCGCGCTCAGGGGGCAGCAGCGGCGGCTTGCGTACGGCCTGGCCCGGATCGGTCCCGTCCAGCGCGAGGGGCTGCACAAGCGGGTGCTGTCCCGCGTGCCGGTTCACTACTTCGCGCTCGTCCGCCTCCTCCCGATCTACCGGAGGATCAGGAGGTCGCCCGAGCTACGCAGCCCCTTCCTAAGGAACCTGCCGCGCCTCGCGGCGGCGGAGTGGACGCTCGGGGCCAGCGCGCTGCGGTACGCTCTCCGCCGTCCGCCGCTGCACGGCCAGGCTGCCGGAGGCTTCCGCTGAACTCCGCGGCCCCACAGCCCGATGCCCGGGCCGCCGGGACGGTCGACCTCGGCGGAAAGGCGGTCGCCCGGCTCGGTTTCGGGACGATGCAGCTCACCGGCCCCGGAGTCTGGGGAGCCCCGGCCGACCGCAGCGAGACGCTGCGCGTCCTGCGACGGGCCGTCGAGCTCGGGGTCGACTTCATCGACACCGCCGACGCGTACGGGCCGGACGAGTGCGAGCTCCTCGTCGCCGAGGCGCTTCACCCCTATCAGGGGGTCCTCGTCGCCACGAAGGGCGGCCTGCGCCGACACGGGCCGGGTCGCTGGAGCAAAGACGGCCGGCCGGAGCACCTGAGGGCTGCCTGCGAAGGAAGCCTTCGGCGTCTCAAGGTCGACTGCATCGAGCTCTACCAACTCCACTCGGTGGATCCGGCCGTGCCGCTCGAGGAGTCGCTCGGCGCCCTCGCCGAGCTCCAGACGCAGGGCAAGATACGCCGGATCGGGGTTTGCAACGTAAGTGTCGCAGGGCTCGAGCGGGCGCTCACGACCGTTCCGGTCGCCTCGGTACAGAACCGCTACAGCCTCGTCGACCGCTCCTCCGAAGACGTGCTCGCCGCCTGTGAAGAGCGCGGGATCGCGTTCGTTCCCTGGGCGCCACTCGCCAAGGGCTATCTCGCGCGGTCCGGCCGACGGCTCCGCCGCATGGCTGCCGCCCGCGGCGTCACCCGCGGCCAGCTCGCGCTCGCCTGGGTGCTCGGGCGCTCGCGGATAACGCTCCCGATACCCGGAACGTCGTCCGTAGCGCATCTCAATGAGAATGTCGCCGCGGTCGGAATCGATCTCGGCCAGGACGATGTCGCCGCTCTCGGGCGCCGCCTCCTGGGCTACGAAGGTCGACGCCTGCTGCGCAAGGGTCGAGCAGTCGCCGGTCGAGCGCGCAGGACGGTGCGTCGGCGGAGCGGCCCATGAGGGTGAGCGTCGCGAGAACGATTCACGAAGTAGAGCGCCTTCGGAGCATCTGGTCCGGCCTGCAGGGAAATACCGTAACGTCAGACCTCGACTACTATCTCGAGGTACTCCGCCACGGCGAGAACGTGGAACGGCCGCATGTTGCCCTGCTCGAGACACCCGGCCGTGGGATGGGCATTGTCGTAGCCCGCTTAGAGAACGTCCAGCTCGTCTCCAAGATCGGATACAAGGTCATCGCCCGCCCTCGCGTTCGCGCGCTTCGGGTCGCGTACGGCGGTCTGCTGGGCGAAGCGGCCGGGGAGCTGGCGCCCGAGGCGGTCGCCGAGCTCCGGGGAGCGCTCCAGCGCAGCGAGGCCGACATCGTCCTCTTTCCGAATCTGCGCACCGATGGAGCCGTCTTCGCCCAGGCCACCAAGAGTCCCCCGCTCCTGCTCCGGCAACACGGCTTCGAGCACAAGGTCCATCGGCGCCTGCATCTACCCGAGTCCTTCGCCGCCTTTCTCGCATCCCTCTCGGGGAGCACGCGGCAGGGGATCCGCCGTAACGAGCGGCGTCTCCTCAACACCTACGGAGACGAGCTCTCTCTTCGGTCCTTCGATCGACCCGAGGACGTCGAGGCATTCTTCGCATCGGCCACACCCGTCGCCAGGGAGACGTACCAGAGGAGTCTCGGGGTCGCCGTCTGCGGAGACGAGCTCGAGCTCTCGCTGACACGGCTGGCGGCTCAAAAGGGCTGGTTTCGTGCTCGGGTCCTCAATCTCAGCGACCGTCCGATTGCCTTCTGGCACGGATACGCCTACAGAGGCGTCTTCCAGACCCATGTCCCCGGCTATCTACCCGAGTATCGCGACCTGAACGTCGGAACGTACGTTCTCATGCGACTGCTCGAGGATCTTTGCGCCGATCCGTCTGTGCGGGTCCTGGACTTCGGCTTCGGCGATGCCGAGTACAAACGCCGGTTCGGCAACGAGTCGTGGCAGGAAGCCGACGTCACCGTCTTCGCGCCCACCTTCAAAGGTGTGCGAGTCAACGCCGCCCGGACCGCCGTCCTCGCGGGGAACCGCCTGGGCAAACGGGTTCTCGGAAGCGAGCGCATGGCACGCGCGAAGCGCGCCTGGCGCTCGCAACTGACGAAACGGAGGAGGTGAGATCGGGTGCGATCCAGAAGGATGCTGAGGTTCGTGCTGCTCGGGACTGCGGGAGTCGTCGCCGTCACCGTGGTCGTCCTCGCCGTCCTGATCCTGGGAAGCGCCCTCCTCGACCGGCCCTCGGAGACCGTGGAGAGCGAGGTCACCATCGACGCGCCGGTCGACATCGTCTGGCAAGTCGTCACGGACCTCGAAGGCTACGAACGCTGGAATCCACTCGTCACAAAGGCCGCGGGCGATCTCCGACTCGGCGGGGAGCTCGACCTCCGGCTGGAGCTGCCCGACGGCGAGACCGACGAGATCAATCCCGAGGTCGTCATCCTCAGGCCCGACCGGAAGCTGCGCTGGCAGTCACACAGAGTCGTGCCCGGCGTTGCCGACCGCGAGTACGAGGTGATCCTCGAGCCGCTCGACGGCGGGCGGGTGCTCGTCTTCCAGCAGATGCGCATCGAGGGGATCCTGGCTCCGCTGAGCGATTCGGGCGAGGAGCAGGCGGCGCTCGATGCGATGGCGTCCGCCCTCGTGAAGGAGGCGGAGCAGACCGCGCGGAGAGCCGCGCGCGATTAGTGAGGTAGCGGTGAAGAGATCCTCGCGGCCTCGTCTATCATCGGTTCATGTCGGGCCAGCCTGCTGACGCCGGCCGGACCACGGGGGAGGAGGGCCGTGAGCTCTCTGCGCCCGGCGGCGAGCGGCGACTCCGGGTCCTGCGAAGCACCTCGGAGCTCGCCCCCGTTCGCGACTCCTGGCTCCGTCTCCAGGGCGACGAGATCGTCACCGATCCGGATTTCTTCGAAGCCTCGGTGCTCGACCCGGCTGTGCTCCGGCCTCACGTGGTCGTCCTCGAACGCGGCGGCGACGCCGAGGCGATGCTCGTGGGGCGGATCGAGGAGCTGCGGCTCACGAGCAGGCTCGGCTACCGCACCGTCTACGCGCCCGAGGTGCGGTCGATCACGGTCTTGAACGGCGGCGTTCTCGGAGCGGTCGACGACGACGCCCTCCGCGCGCTCCTGGCCTCCCTTCGCGCCTCCCTCGCGAACGGGGAGGCAGACATCGCGATGTTTCGCTATCTCCCGATCGAGTCCCCGTCCTACCGGATCGCCTCGACCGAGCCGCCGTTCCTCGCCCGGCAGCACATGGGCGATTCCGAAGTCCGCTGGGAAACCGAGCTCCCTGGCTCCCTCGAAGAGCTCTTGAGCGGCCACTCGGGCAGGACTCGCAGGAACCTGCGCTCCTATGCCCGCAAGCTCGAGCAGACATACGACGGCCGGCTCGAGGTGCGGCGGTACACCAGGCCGGAGGAGATCGACGATTTCTTCAGTGACGTCGAGGTGGTTGCGCCGAAGACGTACCAGGGCGCTCTCGGCGTCGCTCTCCGCGACACGCCCGTGCAACGTGCGCGAACGAAGCTGTGTCTCGAGCGTGGGTGGTTCCGCGGATACGTGCTCGCGCTCGACGGTCTTCCCTGCTCGTTTCAGTTCGGCGAGCTCTACCGCGGTCGGTTTCGCCTGGGCAGGCCAGGCTACGACCCCGCCCTCTCGCATCTCCGCATCGGTACCTACCTGCTCCTGCAGGTGCTCGACGACCTCTGCCGCGACGATGAGGCACGGCTCGTCGACTTCGGGATCGGCAACGCAGAGTTCAAGGAGCGGTTCGGGACGAGGAGCTTTCGCGAGGGGAACGTGCTTGTTTATGCGCCCACACTGCGGGGCGCCCGCATCAACCTGACGCGCACGGCTATGGAATCCGGGATCCGCGCCGCCAAGAGCATCGCCGGTCGTAGCAAGCTCGCCGCCTCGCTCAAGAGACGCTCCCGGCGCAGCGCTAGCGCGCCGTCCGGCTCGTAGTGTCCGGCTGGCTTTCCCGACGACCCGGAGCCGCCTCCAGCGACTCTCCGGGCTCGGGGGCGAGCGCCGGCCAGATCCGACCGGCGAGCCTGCGCGCATACTTGCGCGCGGTGCCGTCGAGGAGGATCAGGAGGCTCCCTGTCGTCACGAGGGCCGCGCCCCCAGCGACAACGAGCGCCGGCACCGGCGAAAGCCCGTCGATCGCGCCCGACTCCTCCAGTGCGAACACGACCGCCACCGCGGCGAGGCCCGAGACGGCAGGTCCTGGGACATCGCGCAGAAACTTCCGCACAGACACCCCCGTGAATCGGTGGATGATCGCGACGTAGACCGGGAGGAGCACGATGACGAAGAGAACAGCCCGCGAGACGGACATCCCGAACACCTGCGTCTCGACCGAGTCTGCGCGCAGCGCGTCACCGACGGCCACCGCCACCGCGGTGCTGAGGCCGGCGATCAGCCAGAGCATCACTGCGCGGAAACGCGGCTTGGAGACGGCGAAGAGGACGGGGCCGGTGAACAGCCCCACCGCCTTGCCGATGCCTGCGAAGGCGAGAAGCTGAAGCGGGACTGCGGCGTCCTTCCACTCGTTGCCGAGCAAGGCGACCAGCTGGTCGCTCGTCGCCACGACAAGCAAGAGGGCGGGAACTGCGATCAACGACGTCGCGCGCAGGCACTTGAGCGTCGTCTCGCGCAGGCGCGCAGGATCGCTCTGGAGACGCGAAAGGAGCGGGAGAGACATCACGCCGACGGGCTGCATCGTCAGGTCGAGCACCACCTCGACGACGCGATCGGCCAGGCGGTAGAGCCCGACGGCGACGGGGCCGAAGAAGATGCCCATGACGAGCGCGTCCGCCCGCCGACCGGCGAAGGCGGCCAGGTTCGCGGCCAGCACGTTGACGGAGAAGCTGAGCAGCTCCCGCGCATGACTCGCGGAGAAGCGAAGGTGAGGCCGCCAGGTGCTGAGCGCCCAGACCAGGACCAGGAAGGTCGTCTCGAGCACGAGCTGCTGTGCGACGAGAGCCCACACGCCTGCTCCTGCGAGCGCCAGCGACACGCCGACCACGCCGCTGACCACAGCACCGACGTTCGACCGAAGCGCAAGCCGCTTGAACGACAGCGACCGCTGCATGACCGCCGTCTGGACGATTCCGAGCCCCTCGATCAAGACCAGCAGCGAGAGGACCTGGATCACGGGCTCGAGATCCGGCATGTCGTTCACCCCGGCCCACCACCCCGCGCTCAGGTAGACGAGGGCGCTCAGGACAAGGCACCAGACGAGGTTCAGCCAGAAGGCCGAGTCGAGGTGCTCCGGCCGGAGGTCTTCTCGTTGGATGATCGCGGTCAGGAAGCCCTGCTCGAGGAAGACGTTGACGAACATGACGTAGACGAGCGCGACCGTCACGAGGCCGAAGTCACCGGGCCCCAGCAGCGCGGCGATGACGAACGTGACCGCGGTGGTGATCGCCCGGGTCCCCGTCGTCATCACGGTCGCCCACTTGAGCGTGTGCCCGAATGTCTGCGGGCTCTGTGTCACGTGGTTCTCCCGTGCACGATCACATCGTGACGTGCTTGACCAACGAGCGAGGAGGTCCGGCGCGGCTCGCTACTCGGGGAGGTGGTTCTCGACCGCGATAGGCGTGTGGACGTGGCCGCGCGAAAGCCGCCGGGCAGACGATCCCGGCGCCTACTGGGGAACTCGGTTCTCGACCGCGAGCGGGGTCGGGTCGACCGCGGCATCGTAGTGCGCCGTGTCGACACCCGAGCCGCCGTTGAGCAGCGAGTCGGCAGTGCCATCGACCGCGAAGAAGACGTCGTCGCCGGCGCTTCCCGCAAAGGAATCGACCCCGGCCCCGCCGGTCAGCTCGTCGTTGCCGTCGTTCCCGGCGAGGGTGTCGGCTCCATCTGCGCCCCGGAGCACGTCGGCTCCCAGTCGTCCTTCGAGCACGTCTGCGCCCGCGCCTCCGTTGAGCTCGTCGGCGCCGTCGCCGCCCGTCAACGTGTCGCCCAGATCGCCCCCGAAGAGCAGGAGCTTGCCCAAGAACCGCGCTCCCGTTCCCTGAGCTCCCTGGCCGGTGATCGTGTTCCGGCCGCCGCCGCCCCTGATCTCCAAGACCGCAGGGAGCGGGGAGAACGTGACGTCGAGGTCTCCGTCCGCGTTCAGCGCGACCCCGTTCTGGCCGACGGAGATCGCGTCGTCGCCGGCCGCGCCGAGAACGACCACCTGGTCGGTGGCGTCCCCGAGGTTGATCGCGATCTCGATCTCGGAGGCCCCGGTCTCGGCCGTAGCGCCGGGGGCGAAGGAACCGCCGGTCTGGTCGATCGTCACATGCTCCGAAGACCCGCTGCCGCCGACGATCGTGATCGAGTTCGTGTTCGCCGTCGTCGCTGCCCCACACGGCGAGGGGACCGCACCGAAGTGAATCTCCCCAGCCCCGGCGACGATCAGTGTCCCCTGGGAGGCGGCGGCCATCTGGGCCGTGACGGCCTTCGTGGCGGCGTCGTACGAGCACGCGCCAGGAGGCGGAGGCGGGGGCGGAGGCGGGGCGACGGGGATCCTGTTCTCGACCGCCACCGGGGTCGGGTCGACGCCTGCGTCGTAGTAGGCGGTGTCGATCCCCGCGCCGCCGTTGATCTGGCCGTCGAGCTCCCCGTCGTCCGAGTGGACGACGTCGTCGCCGGCGCTGAGCGCAAAGCTGTCGTTGCCCGGCCCACCCGTCACGGTGTCGGCCCCGTCTCCTGCGCTGATGTTGTCGCTCCCGGGGCCGCCGTCGATCAGGTCGGCGCTCTCCTGCCCCTCGATGCGGTCGTTACCCGGGCCCCCGATCAGGATGTCGGGCTCGGAGCTGCCACGGAGCGTGTCGTCGCCTTCCGCGCCTTCGAGCACGACCGGGCCGAGGAAGTGAAGGCCGGCGCCGTTGGAGCCTCGGGCGTTCAAGACGTCATTGCCCTCGAGCCCGAAGATCTCCAGGCGGAAGGCGCCCGGCGACGCCGTGATGTCCACATCGCCGTCCGAGTTGAGCGCGAGGCCGTTCTGACCAGCCGCGATGACGTCGTTGCCGGTCGTTCCGTAGAGGACCACCGTGTCCGTCACGTCACCGAGCGCAAGCGTCATCTCGATCTCAGGGATGTTGAATTCGGCGGAAGCCCCGGGCCCGAATACCCCCGCGCGCTGGTCGAGCGTCAGCCGCTCGCTCGTTCCCGCGCTCCCAGCAATCGAGATCGAGTTGGTGTTTGTCGTCGTCGCCCCGCCACACGGCGTCGGCACGGCGCCGAAGCGGATCTCGCCCCCGGCCACGTCGAGCACGGCCGAGCCGCCCGGCGTGATCGACGCGCTCACCGAGGCCGTCGCCGGGTTGTAGGTGCACGACTCCGCCCGGGCAAGGGCGGGGAACGCCATGGCCAGGGCCACGCAGAAGCCCCCGAGCACGGGTCGAGTGGAAGCACGGATGAGACGCCGCAGAGCCAAGTGGGATCGGTGAAGCGAGCCTTCGAGAGGAGCCTTCATGACGTTAGTTGAGCGAAATCACCGAATCAAGCACGTGGGGCCGACCTTGCCCAAAACCATCCGTCCGTGTAGGTACGCGACCGCGCGGCGCTAGAGGTACCCGAACCGGGCGAGTGCGGGCTCGGCGGCGCGGTGGAGCGCTTCCACGATTCCCATCCGGCGCCGCCGCCA
>DATIBF010000080.1:0-19121 GCA_035457655.1 Gaiellaceae bacterium | reverse complement strand
CGCTCTCCGCAAGCGGGCGTCCTGGCGGGGTGAGGGACCGCTCGAGGCCTGGCTCTGGCGCCTCGTGCTCAATGCTGCTCGAGATGCCCAACGCCGGCGCGTTCGCCGTGAGCGTCTCACCGCTCGACTGCTCCGGCTCTTCGAGCGGGACGTAGAGCCGGCCGCCTCCGTCGGCCGCACCCTCGACGGCCCGCTGAGGCGGCTTCCTTCGCGTCAGCGCGACTGCGTCGTCCTTCGGTACTACGGCGACCTCTCGTACTCGGAGATCGCCGGCGTGATGGGAATCGAGGTCGGCACCGTGGGCGCGCTCTTGTCCAAGGCTCATGCGGCGCTTCGCGTCGAGCTCGAGCGGGAGGAACGGGAATGACCATCTTCGACACCGAAACCGATCGCTACCTCGAGCGGCTCGGCGCGTCGCCCTCGCGCGGCGACTGGAACGACGTTCTCGATCGTACGCGCCGTGCTCGCCGCCGTTCGCGGTTCGCGCGTGCCGCGGCGGGCGTGGGCGCCGTCGCCGCGACGGCGGCCGTCGCGCTCGCCGTCGTCGGAGCCCTCGGAGGGGGCGGGCCGTCGATCATCGACAAGGCCGAGGCCGCCGTCCTGGCGCCGGTGCAGGCGGCACCTGGGACGATCGAGCACATTCTCGTCCAGTACCGCACGGATTCCGGCGAGACCTTCATCGAGTACGAGACCTGGATCGCAGACGACGGCGCCTGGTGCCGGCGGACGGTCGAGGGTCTGCCCGGCCAGGCGGTCGCCGACACGCAGCTGACCAAGTGCGGGTCGCCGGACGGCGACTTCGAGGTCTACCTGCCGAGCGAGAACGAAATCCTCCGCTTGCGACCGGGCGCGCAGGGCGAGGACGAGCCGGAGCGCGGAGACGCGGCCTCGGGGCAACTCGAAGGGCCGAGCTACTTCAAGGTGCGCGTGCGTTCGGACGGAACGGCCGTCGGCGAGGTCGTCGTCAAGCACAAGGGTGCGTACCGCAAGGTGCGCACGGTCGGGGCCGAGGCCCCGTCGCTCGAGATCCCTTCGGCGAGCTGGTTCGACGAGGACGTCGTCGAGGCGTTCCGCCGAGACGCGATCCGCGAGGCCGGAACGATGATGCTCGACGGCCGCGAGTACACGAAGCTCGTGACCGAGGACGGGCTCAACGCGGTCCTCGTCGATCCGGACACCGGCGATCCTGTCGCGTGGATCCCGAGTCCCGAGGCCTTCGGCGTCCCGACGACGGTCGTCCGCGCGCGGGAGACCTTGCCCGACGACGCGGAGACCCGGCGCAACCTGTCGCTCACCGAGCTGCATCCGGACGCGGCCGTCCGCGACGTCTCTGCGGCCGAGCTCGCGGAGGCGATCGAAGAGCAGTATCCGCGCGGCTGACGTCCGGCGCCTTGCTCGTGGGCAAGTGCGGACTGATCTTTTCGGCGCATACCATGGGCGGCGTGCGCCTGGAGACGGGACCGTATGGCCATAGCAGGTGGGGAGTGAAAGTCTGTGTCGGCGTTGCCGTAACGCTGGGACTGACGCTGAGCACGACCGCGTCGTCGTTCGCGGCCCCGGGCAGCCTCGACCCGAACTTCTCCGACGACGGCAAGGTACTGGTGAACTTCGGCAAGAAGCCGCGCAGCGAGATCGCGTACGACGTCCTGGCGACCGGAGGCGGCAAGATCGTGCTCGCGGGCAGCATCGGCAGGCCGGCGGCGTCGAGCTGGGCGCTCGCGAGGCTCCGCCCCAACGGCAGGCTCGACGACGGGTTCAGCGGCAACGGCAAGGTCACCAAGAAGGTGGGTGAGGTAAGCGAGGCCAGGGTGATCAAGGGCCTCGGCCTCGGTCGGATCCTGGTCGGCGGGTCCGGCGACGGGGCCTTTGCCATCCTCGCGTTCACCAAGGGCGGCCGCCTGGACTCCGCCTGGGGAACCGGCGGAATCGCCACCTTCGACGTGACCGCCGACACCGACCGGGTGCTCGACATCCGCAGGGACGGGGCGGGCTGGCTGGTGGCCGGCCTCGCCGGCGCGACCTCCGTGACACCGGGCACGCCCGTGATCACCCGGTTCGCCGACGACGGCACACCGGACGCCGCCTTCGGAGTGCGCACCGCCTCCGGTTTCGGGGGGAGCCCGACGGCGGTGAAGCTGACCGGCGACGGAGGCCTGATCGTGGCCGGCCGGGCCCCGAACAACGCGGACTTCGAGCAGGGGTACGCCGTCGCCCGCTACACGGCGGCAGCGCTGCCCGACATGACTTTCGCGGGCGGCACGACCGTCGTCACCCACTTTCCCAACGACGACTTCCCGTACGGCGACGAGGCCTCGATCCCACGGGCGATCACGGTCCAACCCGACGGCGGGATCCTGGTCGGGGGAGAGACCTTCGGCGAGGGCGACTACAGCCGACCGACCATGGCCCGCTATCTGCCGGACGGCAACCTGGACGGGCGGATCATCGGTGGCACGACCGGCTACTACGGTGGCTTCCACGACCTGGCGCTCCAAGTCAACGGCAGAATCGTCGCCGGTGGCTGGGACTCCGGCACCGGCTGCTGCAACGGGCTCGCCGCGTATCGCAACCTCGCCAGCGGAGCGCCCGACCCCGGCTTCGGCAACGGCGGTATGCGAGTCGTGCGGTTCCCCGACGGGCGCAGCGCAAAGGGATACGCGGTGGCGCTCTCCGACACCCGGATAGTCGTCGCCGGCGAAAGCTGGAGCTCGAGGAGGGGCGGGCGGGCGGCGATCCCTGTGATCGTGCTCCGCCGCTGACGCCGGCAGCCGCGTCCGATTCAGCTACGCGTGAGCGACGGCACGGCGGTCGCGACACCGCGACGGCGACCGTCAGGATTGCGGCGCGCCCGCGGTTGACAGGGGAGGGCGGTCGGCTCCGTGCAGGCCGACCGCCCTCTGATTCTTACGGCCTAGTTGCCGGCCGAGACGCCACCGGTTCCAACGAGGCGTCCGTTCACGTCGACGTTGTCGAGCACGGCCAGACCGAACTGGTCTGGGCCGGTGTCCTGGCCCTCGTCGAAGACGATGGAGATCGATTCCACCGTCATTCCCCTGATGTCGACGGGCCCGCCGCCGCTCGCGGGGAAGGCGTTCAGCGGTGCGGTCCCACCCCAGCGGAGGCGGATCCAGCCGTCGCCCACCGCCGCCACGTCGGCAGCCGGCGAGTTGCAGCCGATAAAGAAGAGGCTGCCGTCGGCGGCCACGACGTTGAAGCGCGGCGCGCCGGCTCCGCAGTGGGAGCCACGCGGGTCGGAGGCGCCAGCGGGCTTGCGGAGGTCGTATCCGAGCTCGGTCAGCGCCTTGCCGCGAACTCCCCCGATCTGGGCGACCGCAGCAGCGACGTTCGGCGTCGGCCCGGTCTTGGCGAGCAAGAGGCCGCGCACGTGCCTGTCGCGGCGATCGCCGGTCGTGCAGGCGGGGTCGGTGTAGGGCTGTCCGTGAACGAGCTGGTCCCCGGCAAACGTTGCCGTGCGGGCATTCGTGGGGCAGCCGATTCCGTTCACCCAGGCGGCCTGCACGAGCCGTGTCTTCAGCGGGTCGAATTCTCCTGTCCGCACCGTGAGTCCGTGCGTGACCGCGAAAGCACCTGCGGTCACTGCGAGGAGCGAGATGCCTGCTGCGGCAAGGGCGAGTCTCCTCTTCATCTCCATCCATCTCCTTTTCCGTCGACCGATTTGAAACCGGAGATCAGGTCGACTCCTGCAAGGGGTCGGCCCGATTCCAGACGCAGGCATCGACAAGGAGTGCGTCTTCCTTGAGCCGCCGTTTCGTCCAGCTCAGTCCTTGCGCGTGACGTCCTCGAGCAGTCGCGGCTTTCGCGTCGTCACCGGCCGGGACGACGAGACGCCCCTAAGCTGGATGGCCATGGTCTCGCGCCCCGGTGTAGACAGCGCCGCGCTCGAGCGCGACCTGGCGGCGATCGTCGGGCGGGCCAACGTGCTTCCCGGGGACACCCGCGAGTACCTGCGCGACGAGACCGAGACCCGAGGCGTGCACGGGCACGCCGACGCGGTTGTGCTTCCGGCCAGCCCCGACGAGGTGGCTGCGGTCGTCGGGTGGTGCTACGAGCACGACGTCCCCATCGTCCCGCGCGGAGGGGGCACCGGCTTCGCGGGTGGAGCCGTGCCGGTCGCCGGGGGCGTCGTCGTCGCGCTCGAGCGACTGGCTGGGGTCCGCTCCTTCGAGCCGCTTCTCTGGCGGATCTGGGTCGAGGCGGGGCTCACGACCGGGGCGCTCCGCCGCATCGTGCGCGAGAGCGGCCTCTTCTTCCCGCCCGATCCCGGCGCCGCCGAGCAGTCGCAGATCGGAGGCAACGTCGCCACGAACGCCGGCGGCCCGCATGCCTTCAAGTACGGCGTCACGGGAGCCTGGGTGACCGGGCTCGAGGCGGTCGTGCCGCCCGGCGAGGTGATCTCCGTCGGTGGGCCCATCCGGAAGGACGTCGCCGGCTACGACCTGAAGAGCCTCCTCATCGGATCCGAAGGGACCCTCGGGATCGTCACCGCTGCCTGGCTCAGGCTCCTCCCGGCTCCCGAGGCGTCGTACCCGGTCGCCGCCTTCTACGAGGGCACGACGGCCGGCTGCCGGGCGATCGAGCGGGTGCTCGGCAGCGGGCTCGTCGTCGCCGCGCTCGAATACCTCGACGCGGGGACGCTCGCAGCCGCCGGGACCACGTTCCCCGGGCCCGTCCCGGCCGGAGCCGGCTTCCTGGTCCTCGCCGAGGCGGACGGCTCCCAGGGCGAAGCGGACGCGCTCCGAGCGGACGTCGTCGCCGCGCTCGGCGACGAGGCTCTCACCGTCGTCGCACCGGGCGAGCCGGACTTCGTCCGCGAGCTCTGGCGCTGGCGTGACGGCGTCTCGATCGCGGTCACCGCACAGAGGGGCGGGAAGGTGAGCGAGGACATCGTCGTCCCGCTCGACCGGCTGGCGGAGGCAATCGAGCGCACGGTCGAGATCGGGCGGCGGCATGAGCTCTCGGCGTGCAGCTGGGGCCATGCCGGCGACGGAAACCTCCACTCGACCTTCCTCGTTGCTCGCGAGCGTCCCGAGGAGCTCCAGCGTGCCTCGCGGGCCTCCGAGGAGCTCTTCGCTCTCGCCGCCGAGCTCGGCGGATCGGTCTCGGGCGAGCACGGGACGGGCTGGGTGAAGCGCGGCCAGGTGCGACGGCAGTGGGCGCCGAAGGCGATCGAGCTCATGGCGGCGATCAAGGGCGAGTTCGACCCCAAGGGCCTCCTCAACCCGGGCAAGAAGCTTTGACGGCTCAGAGCTCTAGGGGGAAGGCGGTGAGCACCTCGCAGCCGTCCTCGGTGACGAGGACGACCTGCTCGAGCCGAACGCCCTCGCCGTCGGCGTAGACCGCCGGCTCGAGGGCGGCGACCATGCCCGGCTCGAGGACGGTCGTGCCGCCGGGGACGATCCTGGGCTCCTCGTGCCAGCAGGTCCCGAGCCCGTGGCCGGTGTGGTGCGGGTAGTCCAGGTCGCTGCGGACGAGCGCGTCGAGCTCGCCCGCCCGGATCCCCGGGCGGATCGCGTCGAGGCCTCGCTCGAGCGCCTCGCGGACCCGGCGATGCTTGGCCCGAGCCGACTCGGCGGCTGTGCCGATCGCGAGCGTCGTGCACGAGTCCCCCCAGTAGCCGGCCCGCCGGGGGACGAGGTCGCAGAGGAGGAGATCGCCCTCTTGGAGGAGCCGCTCGCCCGGAGGCCCGCCGGTGTCGCCGGTTCGCTCCCCGCTTGCGAGGTCGGCGAGCAGCGGCGTCCGTCCTCCCGCCGCGCGCTCGACGGCGCCGCGGACGAGGCACCAGAGCTCGATCTCGGAGAGGCCCGGGGACGCGCGCTCGCGCGCCTCTCGCTGGCCGACGTCGCAGAGCTCGAGCGCGGAGCGGAGGAGCTGAACCTCGTCGGCGTCCTTGACGGCTCGCGCCCGCGCCAGCGGCGCGGCGGCGTCGACCCAGGAGACGCTCTCGGCGAGCGCGGCCGGGAGCGCGCCGGGCTCGGTTGCCAGGCGGCGGCCCTCGGCGGCCGCCGCGAGGGCCCGGGCTGCGCCCGCTACCGGCTCGAGCGGCCCGATCGTGAACCCCGGGTAGGACGAGACCTCGCAACCGAGCTCGCGCGCAGCGGCTTCGGCGTCGGCGCTGACCACGAGCACGGGCGGTTGGCCGGCGGCGAGAACAGCGAGCGGGGGCAGGGCGAATGGGCTCGGCCCGCTCTCGACGTCCCCGGCGAACCCCGTCAGCCACGTCACCGTGGCGGGGTCGGCCGCGAGGACGCCGTCGGCGCCCAGCTCGGCCGCGATGGCGAGCGCCCGCTTCTGCCGGGGCTTCATCCCGGCGTGAGGAGGACTTTCGTGACCGCGTGCGGCTCGTGCACGAGGCGGCGGAAGCCCTCGGCGCCTTCGCTCAGCGCGAGGATTGTCAGCCAGTCGGTCGACGGCGGAGCCTCGGCGAGGAGCTCGAGAGCGGCCTCGAAGTCGCGCCGCGTGTACGCGTAGTGGCCCCGGAGCGTGATGCCCCGCCGCACGAGCTCGGCGGCCGGGAGCTGGCCTTCGGCCTGGCCGAGGCCGACGAGCGCGACCCGACCGCCGGTTCGGACGCCTGCGATCGCCGAGCGCCAGGTCGCCTCGATGCCGACGGCGTCGATCGCCGCATCGGCCCTCCCCGCCGTGACCGCCGCCGTGTCGGCGAGGACGGTTGCCCCGAGCGCCCCGGCGAGCGCGCGGCGCTCCGGGATCGGCTCGACGCAGACGACGCGCGCGCCCAGATGGACGCAGGCGTAGACGGCCAGGAGACCTATCGGCCCACCGCCGAGGACGAGGACGTCGTTTCCCTCCTCGACGCCGTCGATCCTCAGCGCGGAGACCGAGGTCGCGAGCGGCTCGACCAGGACCGCGATCCGAGGATCGAGCCCCTCCGGGACGGGGACGAGCGCGTCGGCGCGGACGAGGACCCGGTCGGCGAAGACCCCTGGGCGGTCGAGGCCCAGGAGGCCCCGGTTCTCGCAGAGGTTCTCCTCGCCGCGGCCGCAGGCCGGGCACCGGCCGCAGACGACGAGCGGGAAGACGGCGTAGAGACCGCCGCGGCCGGCGACCGTCCCGATCGCCTCGTGGCCGAGGACGAGCGGCGGACGGCGCGGGCCGGGATGCCCGCGGTAGGCGTGGAGGTCGGAGCCGCAGATGCCCGCGATCTCCACGTCGAGCACGACCTCGCCCTCGCCCGGCTGCGGCTCCGGGAGCTCGCCGAGTTCGAGGACGTCGTCGCCTTGCCAGACAAGCGCGCGCATCAGACCGGCATCTCAGGCAAGGAAGCCTCCGTCGACCGTGAGCGTCGTGCCGGTCGTGAACGAGGACGCGTCGGACGCGAGCCAGACGGCGGCCTCGGCGACCTCCTCGGCTAGGCCGAGGCGCCCGAGCGGGTGCTTGCGGGCGAGCGCCTCCCGCTCCTTGGGATCGGTGATCACATCGGTCATCCCTGCGTCGATCACGCCCGGCGCGAGGCAGTTGGCGCGGACGCCCCGCGACCCGTATTCGACCGAGATCGTGCGGGTGAGCAGCTCGACGCCGGCCTTGGACGCGTTGTAGGCGGCGTCCTCTTCCCACGCCCGCAGCCCGGCCACGGACGTGAGGTTCACGATCGCCCCGCCCCGTTCGACGAGGTGGGGAAGGGCGGAGCGGCAGACGTAGAACGTCCCCGACAGGTTCACCGCGATCGCATGGTCCCACTCCTCGACCGGCAGCTCGCCGACGGGCCGCCAGACGGTGTCGATCGCCGCCGCGTTCACGACGGCGTCGAGCCCGCCGAACGCCGCGATCGCTTCGTCGACCGCGCGCGCCGCCTCGCCGGCGACGGAGACGTCGGCGGCGACCGAGACGGTCGCGTCCCCGAGCCGGGCCTGCAGGGACTCGAGCTTCGCCGGGTTGCGGGCAACGAGCGCGACCCGGGCTCCTTCGTCCACGAACGCGCCGGCGACGGCGGTTCCGAGCCCGCCGGTCGCGCCGGTGACGAGCGCGCGGGTGCCGTCGAGGCGGCTCACACGTCCACCCGGTACTTCGTGACGACGTCCTCGACGAGCTCGATGCCGAGACCGGGGCCTGCGGGGAGGGGGAGCGTCCCGTCCTCGAGCGCGGGCTCCGGTCGTGTCAGCGCCGCACGCAGCGGCGAGTCGACGAGCGCCGGCGAGAGGAACTCGACGAAGGGAACGTTCGGCGTCGCCGCGTGGAAGTGGCTCGCGGCGGCGATCGTGATCCCCGTCTTCCATGCGTGCGGGACGACGATCGCCCCGGCCGCCGAGGCGAGCTCGGCGATCCGGCGCAGCTCCGTGAACCCGCCCGAACGGCTGAGGTCAGGCTGGAGGACGTGGACGCCGCCGAGCTCGAGCCACTCGCGGCACTCGGCAACCGTCGCGGCCATCTCGCCGCCCGCGATCCTGATCCCGGACCGGGCCGCGAGCTTGCGGTGGCCGGCGAGGTCGTCGTGGTGGAGCGTCGCCTCGGCAAAGAAGACGTCGTAGTCCTCGACGCCGCGGAGGACGGCGAGCGCGTCGCGCCAGTCCCGCCAGCGGTAGCCGAAGTCGAGCATGAGGGTGACGTCGTCACCCAGCAGACTGCGTCCCTCGCGCACGAAGCCGACCAGGTCGCGGTCCCGCGCGAGCTCGCCGAGGAAGAGCTCCATCTTCACGGCGTGGAAGCCCAGTCCGAGCGCCTGTTCGAGCAGGGCGGAGGTGACCTCCATCATCTCGGCGAGCGTCCGCTCTCCGACGGGGCCCGGCCACGCCGTCGCATAGGGCCGGACCCGGTCCCGTAGGGCTCCGCCGAGCAGCTCGTGGACAGGGCGGCCGAGCTGTTTGCCGGCCAGATCGTGGACGGCGACGTCGACCGCGGAGAGCGCGTGGATGCCCAGGCCGCGGCGGCCGTGGTAGATGGTCGCCTCGTAGAGGTCGTTCCAGAGCGCCTCGCGTTCGAAGGGATCGCGGCCGAGCAGCACCTCGCCCAGGCCGCGGCTCCAGCCGTGCACGCCTTTCATGAGCACGAGCTCCCTCACCGCGAGAGCGGGCGCGTCGGCCTCGCCGATCCCCGTGCGGCCTTCCTCGTCCGTGAGGCGGACGACGACGGTCTCGGCCGAGCTGTCGAGATCTCCGGCGTCTCGGCCCGCTCGGAGCGGGACGGCCTCGACCTCGACGATCGCGCTCATCGCGGCCTCCCGGTCGAGGAGCGGACGACGACCTCCGGCTCTGCGTCGACGACCACGTTCCGCGGGTCGCCGCCCAGCAGCTGGTCGACGAGCGCGTCGACCGCCGCTGCGCCGAGCTCGGCGAGCGGCGTTCGCACCGTAGTCAGGGGCGGACGCAGGTACTCGGCGAGCGGCATGTCGTCGTAGCCGACGAGCGAGAGGTCACGCGGCACCTCGAGGCCGAGCTCCCAGGCGGCGTGGTAGACGCCGACGGCCTGGCTCAGCGTGCTCGTGTAGAGGGCGGTCAGGTGGGGCGCCCGCCCCAGGAGCCTGCGGGCCGCCTCCGCGCCCCCGTGCTCCCCGAAGTCGGCCTCCTCGACCTCGACGGCGAGGCCGCGGGCGCCGGCGGCCTTGACGAAGCCGGCGGTGCGACGCCGAGCCGTGTCGAGCTCCTGCGGCCCGGCGACGTGCCCGATGCGGTCGTGGCCGAGGTCGACCAAGTGGTCGAGCGCCGCGGTGCTCGCCCGGGCCTCGTCGATGACGACGTTGCGACGGCTTCTCGGCACCCCCCGGTTGACGAAGACATGCGGGATCCGGCCGCGGCGGAGCGTCTCGACCAGAGGGTGGCCGGGCTGGGCGGACGCGACCACGAGGCCGTCGATCCGTCCGGTCTGCACCAGTCGGGCCGAGATCCCTTCGGCCTGAACCGGGTTCACGTCCTCTACGAGGAGCACGACGAAGTCGCGCTCGAGCGCGCGCCTGAACGCGCCGCGGATGATGCGGAGGTAGACGGGGTTCGTCAGCGGGGGAACGAGGAAGCCGAGTGCTCCGGTCTCGGCCCGCTTGAGGCCACGCGCGGCCGCGTGAGGCCTGTAGTTGAGACGCTCGGCCGCCTCGACGACCCGCGCCCTCGTCTCGGGCCTTACGAGCAGGCCGGGATCGGCGTTGAGGACGCGGGAGGCGATGGACTTCGACACGCCGGCGCTCTTCGCCACGTCCTCGAGGCGCTTCCGCGGCGACGCCGGCTTCTGCTGGACGCTCACGGTCGCCTCGACGCGATGTCGGGGTGAGGGGGATAGTGGAAGCAGCGCGCGGTTGCGCCGCCGTCCACGTCGACGAGCTCGCCCGTGATGAAGCGGGCATCGGGGGAGAGGAGGAAGCGGATCACGCCGGCGACGTCCTCCGGCTCGCCGACGAGCCCGAGCGGGCTCAGCTCGCGCCACGACTCGACCATGGCCTCGCGCTGACCCTCGTACGCGGCGAGATAGACCTCCGCGAGCGGCGTCATGATCGCCCCGGGACGGACGCCGTTGCAGCGGATGGCCGCCGGGCCGTAGTCGACCGCGATCTGACGGGTGAGCGCGTCGATCCCTCCCTTGGAGGCCTCGTAGGCGACGGCGTCCGGGAACGCCGTCACCGCCTCGATCGACGAGACGTTCACGATCGCGCCGCCGCGTCCGGCCGCCAGGAAGCGGGCGCAGGCCACCGAGCAGCCGAGGATCGAGCCCTTGAGGTTGACCGCGAGCACGCGATCGACGTCGGCGTCGTCCAGGTCGTGCGCGCGGGTCTTCGCCCAGATCCCCGCCGAGTTGACCCAGCCCGTGAGAGCGCCGAGCCCGACCGCCGCATCGGCCGCCCGCTCGTGGGCCTGGCGCTCGGTCACGTCGCCTGGAACGGCCGTGAACCGCTCGCCGAGTGCCGTGGTGGCGGTGACCAGCCCGTCCTCGTCCCGGTCCACGCCCACGACGGCCAGCCCGTCGCGTACGAGGCGCTCGGCCGTCGCCCACCCGATTCCGGACGCCGCGCCCGTCACCACGACGACGTCGGCGGTCATGCTGCCCCGCTCAGCTGGGAGAGCCGCGGCGCGGCTGCGACGAGCCGCCGCGTGTACTCGTGCTCGGGCCTCCGGAGGAGCGACGCGACCGGCCCGGAGTCGCAGACTGCGCCGTCCTGGAGGACGAGGACGCGGTCGGCGATGGACGCGACGACGCCGAGGTCGTGCGTAATGAAGAGGAGGGCGAGCTCGAGCTCGGCTCTGAGCTCGGCGAGGAGCTCGAGCACCGCCGCCTGGACGGAGACGTCGAGCGCCGAGGTGATCTCGTCGCACACGATCAGGTCGGGCTGCGCGGCGAGGGCGCGCGCGATCGCGACCCGCTGGCGCTCGCCGCCGGAGAGCTCGCCGGGAAACCGCTCCGCGAGGACCGCCGGCAGGCGCACGCGCTCGAGCAGGCGCGTCACCTCCGCACGGGCCTCGCGCTCGGAGAGGTCGCGGAGGATGTGCGCCGGCCGGGCGATGGCGTCACCGACGCGGTGGCGCGGGTTCAGCGAGTCGTTCGGGTTCTGGAACACGATCTGGATCCGCCGGCGGGCCGCCCGCGGCCGGCGCGCGGCGCGCGGCGCGAGCGGCTTTCCGTCGAGAAGCACGCGGCCCTGCGTCGGCGCATGGAGGCCGGCGACGCAGCGAGCGATCGTCGTCTTTCCGCTCCCCGACTCACCGACGAGCGCGACGCACTCGCTCGGCGCCACCGCGAAGGAGACGTCGCGGACGGCGGCGACCGTCTCGTGGCGGCCCCGGTACTCGGCGCTGAGGTCCTCGATGCGGAGGAGGGCGACCTCCCGCTCCACCGGTGGAGGCTCCGGGAGCGCCTCGGGGGCGAGCGGCGCGGTCCGCCTCCACTCGAAGCAGCGGGCCCGGTAACCGCCACCGATGTCCTCGAGCTGCGGCATCTCCACGAGGCAGCGGTCGACGCGCAGGACGCAGCGCGGGGCGAAGGCACACCCCGCCGGCCGCTCGCCCACGCCGACGGCGACGCCCGGGATGCTCTCGATCCTCCTCGGCTGGCCGACGTCGGGGACGGAGCTGAGAAGCCCGCGCGTGTACGGATGCCGCGGGCGCCCGATGACGGCCGCCGTCGGCCCCTCCTCGACGACCCGCCCGGCGTACATGACGGCGATCCGGTCGGCGATCGAGGCCACGACGGCGAGGTCGTGCGAGACGTAGACGACGGCGACGCTCAGCTCGTGGCGGAGGCGGTCGATCTCGGCGAGGATCCGCTCCTGCGTGACGACGTCGAGGCCGGTCGTCGGCTCGTCGAGGACGACGACCTTCGGCTCGCAGACGAGCGCCGTCGCGATCGCGACCCGCTGCTGCTGGCCGCCCGAGAGCTGGTGCGCGTAGCGGCGCGCGAACTCGGAGTCGGTCGGGAGGTGGACGCTCGCGAGCGCGGCGGCGACGGGGTCGTGGGAAGACCCGTTTCCGTGCGCGTGGAGCATGTCCCCGATCAGGTCCCGCACGCGCAGCGACGGGTTGAGCGCGCTGCCGGGGTCCTGCGCGACGTACGACACCTCGCGTCCGCGGAGGGCCCGAACGAAGCGCTCGTCCCCGGTCATCGGGCGGCCGTCCACCTCGACGCGTCCCGCGCTCAGGCGCGCGCCGCGGCGGGCGAAGCCGAGGAGGGCGAGTGCGGTCGTCGTCTTCCCGCTCCCCGACTCACCCACGAGACCGAGCACCTCGCCGGGGGCGAGCTCGAGGTCGACGGCTTCGACGATCGGCTCGCCCGAGTCGAGCTCGACCGTGAGGCCCTCGACGCAGAGAACGGGCTCAGCGCTCACCGCACCATCACCTTCCGAGCGGTGGAGAATCCGAGGCTCCGGGCGACGGCGTCGCCGACGAGGTTCACCGAGATGGTCAGGAGGCCGATGAGCGTCGCCGGCACCAGGATGACGTATGGGTTCAGCGTCAGCCCGCCCCGGTTCTCGCTGATGATGAGCGCCCAGTCGGCGTCGGGAGGCTGGAGCCCGAGCCCGAGGAAGTTCACCGAGGCGACGAGGATGATGCAGTAGGTGAAGCGGAGGCCGACGTCGGCCATGAGCGGCCCGACGATGTTCGGCAGGATCTCGCGCCGGAGGATCGCCCCCGTCCTCTCGCCCCGCGCGACCGCGGCCTCGACGAAGCCGCGGACGGACTGCTCGAGGGTCGCGGTGCGGACGATCCGGGCAATGGGCGGGAGCTGCACGAGCGCGACGCCGATGACGAGGACGGCCTTGCTCGCCCCCGCGCCGGTGATGAGGACGAGCAGGAAGAGAAGCGGCGGGAAGGCGAGGAGGACGTCGGCGCTCCGCATGAGGATCGGGTCGACGAGCGAGCGGCTGTAGCCGGCGACGAGGCCAATCGTGATCCCGCCGGCGTAGGCGAGGAGGGTCGCCAGGCCCGCGAGCGCAAGGACGCTTCGCCCGCCCCAGAGGACTCGGGAGAGGACGTCTCGACCGAGGAAGTCGGTCCCGAAGGGAGCGCCGTCACCGGGCCCGCTCAGGGGGACGCCGATGGGCGCGTCGGGTGAGTGCGGCGCGAAGAACGGCCCGAAGAGGGCGATGCCGAGGACGACCACCAGGAGAGTGAGGCCCACCGCCCCCGTGGTCGTTCGCGCGAAGCGAAGGCGTTCCGTCACTGCTCGGTCCTCAGCTTCGGCACGAGGAGGACGACGAGGAAGTCGGCGACGATGTTGAGGAACAGGTAGAAGGCCGCCACGAGCAGCGCCACCGACTGGACCTCGCGGACGTCGCGGATGGCGACCGCGTCCACGAGCTCCTTTCCCAGCCCTGGATAGTTGAAGAGGTACTCGGTGACGACGATGCCGCCGACGAGGTACTGGATGTTCTGGGCGAAGACCTGAACGCTCGGCGCGAGCGCGTTCCTGAGCGCGTACCGGCGGACGACGACGCCCTCGCGGAGCCCGTTCAGCCGCGCCATCGTCACGTACTCGGAGTTCAGCGTCTCGATCATCCCGGCCCGCACCATCCGGATGGAGGCGGCGAGCGAGGCGCCGAGCAGCGTCAGCATGGGCAGCACCAGCGCCTCCGGCTTGGCGAGCGGGCTCGTCCCCGGCGGGATCAGCGAGATGGGGGGGAGGACGTCGAGCCAGGAGAAGAAGACCAGGATGAGCAGCGACCCGATGATGAACTCGGGCAGCGAGATGATGGCGAGCGAGAAGATCGAGATCGAGTGGTCGACCGGACGCCCCGCCCTGACGGCCGAGACCACCCCGAGGACGAGCGCGAGGGGGACCATCAGGAGCGCGGTGAGCGCCGCGAGGACGAACGAGTTCGTGATCTTGGGCGAGACCTCGTCCCAGATCGGCGTCTCGCCGCCGGCCGCGTACCCGGCCGCCGAGTTGCCCAGGTCGCCGGTGAGCAGCCCGCCGAGCCAGTCGAGGTAGCGCTCGTGGGGAGGGCGGTCGAGCCCCATCAGCGCCTGCATCTCGGCGAGCTGTTCGGGCGTGGCCGTCCTGCCGAGGACGGCGCCGGCCGCGTCGCCCGGCAGCACCTCCGTCGCCGCGAAGATGAGGATCGAGACGACGAAGAGGGTCGCCACTGCGGCCGCGACGCGGCGGACGAGGAACGAGGCGAGCGGCCAGCGCCTCCGCACGGGGCGGCTCCTGATCCGCCCAGCCGCTGTGTCGATCATCGTGCCCGCCGAAGGGGTGACGCGCCCGGGCGGCCGCTCACGTCAGCCAGACGTCCCGGTAGTTCCACCCGCCGAGGTTGAAGAACGAGCTCGGAACGATGCCCTGCACGTTCTGGGCGGCGCCGTCGACGAGGCTCTGGTACGCCCACACGATGTATCCACCCTCGTCGTACTGGATCTGCTGGATCTGGTGCCAGAGCTCCGTCGCGGTCCCCTCGTCGGGGGCGCCCTGCGCCTCTCGAATGAGCCGGTCGGTCTCCGGATCGCGCCAGTGCGTCTCGTTCCAGACGGCGTCCGAGAGGAGCGCCTGCTCGTACCAGAGCGGGATCGACGAATACGTCCAGAAGGACTGCGCGAAGTCGAGCTTCGTGTAGAGGAGCGACGTGTCGAAGTACGCGTTCGCAGGCTCGCGCTTCACCTCGACTGTGACGCCCGCGCCCTGCGCCTGCTCCGCGAAGAGCGTCGCCGCCTCGACGAACCCGGGGACGATGTCCGACGTGTGAAGCGTGACGGTCAGGTTCTCCTTCCCGGCCTGGCGAAGGAGTGCGGCCGCCTCCTCGAGGTCCTGCTCGCGTGGGGCCAGGTCCTCGGCGTAGAAGGGCATTCCTTTGCCGGCAAGGTCGTTCCCGACCGAGCCGAAGCCGAAGAGGGCGCTGTCGATCAAGGCCTGGCGGTCCGGAATCAGCCGGAACGCTTGCCGGACGAGTGGATCATCGAACGGCTCGATGTCCACGGCCATGAGGAACACCTGAAGCGCCGGGCTCTCGGCGACGATCACCTGGATGTCACCCTGATCCTGCTGCTGCTTCGCCTGGGCGAACGGTATCTGGCTGATCATGTCCACCTCGCCGGAGAGGAGGGCGTTCAGCCGGGCGGCGTTGTCGTCGATCGAGATGTCCTCCCACTCGTCGACGTAGGGCTTGCCCTCGTCCCAGTAGTTGGGGTTCTTCACGCAGAGGCTGCGCTCTCCGACGGTGAACGACTCGAACATGAACGCCCCCGTGCCGATGGGGTTCGTGAAGTCCTTCGCCCCGTTCTGGACGATGACGGTGTTCTGCTGGACGAAGGAGTCGAACAGGCGCGCGTTCGGCGACTTGAGCGGGATCTCGAGGGTGAGGTCGTCGACCTTCCTGACGTCCCGCAGGTTGATGTTCGTCACGCTCGCGTGCGAGACGTGCTTCGGGTCGGCCATCTCGCCGAACGTGTACATCACGTCGTCGGCGGTGAACGGCTTCCCGTCGTGCCAGGTCACGTCCGGGCGCAGCGTCACGACCCAGACGGTGGAGTCCTCGTTCGGGCTCCACTCGAGGGCGAGGCCCGGCTCGACCTCTAGCGTCGGGCCGACGCGGCTCAAGGGGTCGAAGACGTTGTAGTAACGCGAGGCGTCGATGAACGACGATCCTCTGGCCGGGTTGAACGACTCCCCCTTGCCGGCGCCGACGTGCCCGACCCGCAGCCGCCCGCCGCGCGTCGCCTCCCCGTCGGTGGTCTGCCCGGTCGTGGCCGCGATCTGCTCGTCGTCGTCGCCGCCGCAGGCTGCGAGGACTCCCGAAGCGCTGAGGGCCAGGCCCGTCACGGCCGCTCGCTCGATAAGCCTCCGGCGGGTCAGGCGCGCCTCCAGGATGCTGAGCGGCCCCCTGTCCCCCGTCCTGCCTCGATCGTCGCTCGACGCCATGGTTCGGTGCCTCCTCGGCTAGGAAACCGGTTCCACGGCGTTTATCCCACCCGGGAAACGAGAAGTCAAGATCGCCCATCCAGCCTGGCGATCGCCCGAGCGGGCAAGGCCACGCCGATCGCGCTCGGTAGCCTCCGGCCGTGGCAATCCCTGCGATCGAGACGGCCGGGCTGACGAAGTTCTACGGCGCTCAGCGTGGCATCGAGGATCTCGATCTCCGTGTCGAGCAGGGCGAGGTCTTCGGCTATCTGGGACCCAACGGGGCCGGGAAGACGACGACGATCCGGCTCCTGCTCGACCTGATCCGCCCGACCCGGGGGCGCGCCTCGATCGCCGGTCACGACGTCAACGCCGCGAGCGTCGAGGCGCGCCGGCTCACGGGGTACCTGCCCGGCGAGCTGAAGCCTCCGGCGCAGAGCACCGCCGCGGGGTTCCTCGCCCACCTCGGTCGGCTGCGGGGCGGCGTCGAGCGGACGGCCGTCGAGGAGCTCGCCGCGCGCCTCGACCTCGACCTGGGCCGCCGGATCGGCGACCTCTCGAAGGGCAACAAGCAGAAAGTCGGCGTCATCGCCGCCTTCATGCACGACCCGGAGGTGCTCATCCTCGACGAGCCGACGACCGGGCTCGACCCGATCCGGCAGGAGGACGTGCTCGACCTCGTTCGCGAGCGCGCTGCCGCGGGCCGCACGGTGTTCCTCTCCTCGCACGAGCTCGACCAGGTCGAGCACGTGGCCGGGCGCGTCGGGATCGTCAGGGAGGGGCGGCTCGTCGCGGTTGAGTCGATCGCGGAGCTGAAGGAGCGGGCCATCCGAAAGGTGGAGGTGCGCCTGGCCGGGTCGGCCGACGGGATCGAGCGACTGCGCGACGTGCCGGGTGTCGAGTCGTTTGCGCGCGAGGGGGACGTGGTGCGGCTCGAGGTGCACGGCTCGATGGACGCGCTCGTCAAGGAGCTGGCGACGGTCCCGGTGCAGACGCTCACGAGCGAGCCGCCCGAGCTCGACGAGATCTTCCTTTCCTACTACGGGCGGGATCATGCGGCCTGACGTGGCCCTGCAGGCGCTCAGGGAGCGCCGTCGGTCGCTCGTCTGGTGGGCCCTCGGCGTCGCCGCGCTCGTCCTTCTCACCGTCGCCTTCTACCCGTCCATCAGGGACGACACGGCGATCAACGAGTACGTCAAGGACCTGCCGGAGTCGTTGCGCGGCCTCTTCGCCGGGGGCGAGCTCGACATCGCGAGCCCTACCGGCTACCTCAACAGCCAGATCTACGCGCTGATGGCGCCACTCGTCTTCCTCGTCTTCGCCATCGGGGCCGGCGCGGGGGCGGTGGCCGGGGAGGAGGAACGCGGGACGCTCGACTTCCTGCTCGCCCACCCCCTGCGCCGCCGCGACTATGCCGTCCAGCGCTTCCTCGCCCTCGCCGCGCTGGTGGCGGCGCTCTCCGCCGTCCTTCTCGCGACCACCTGGCTCGGCTCCCTCGCCGTCGAGCTCGAGATCGGCTTCGGGCGGGTCCTCGCCGCCACGGTCAGCGTGGGCCTGCTCGCGGTCCTCTTCGGGACGCTCGCCCTGGCCGCGGGATCGGTGCGATCCGGCCGCGCCCAGGCGATCGCTGTCGCGGCGGGGGTTGCGGTCGCCGCCTGGCTCCTGGACGGGCTCGGCCAGGCGGTCGACTTCCTCGAGCCCTGGCGGCCGCTCTCGCCGTACTACCAGGCGATCGGCCGCAACCCACTGCGCGAGGGGGCGCTCTGGTCGAGCTGGACCCTCCTGGCGGCGGCCACGGCGGTCCTGGCCGTCATGGCCGCCCTCGGGCTGGAACGCCGCGACCTGCGCCAGTAGCCCGTCACGGCTCGACGGCAGCGAGAACCACTACCAGCAGGGCGACCTGCGGAATGGCGCCCGCAGCCAGAGTCGTCGAGATCAAGCCGCCAGTCATCCAGACGCCAAGCACGAGAACGCTCGCCGCGCATGGCAGAGCGAACGCCGTCCAGACCGCGATTCCAGCCCCACCGGAGCCCCACGATCACTGCCGCCAGAGGGGCCAAGCCTAGGATCACCACTGCCGTCCCCGAGCTCGTGGCCCCGGTCGCCGTCCCTCAGCAGCGGGACGATGCGCGGCCAGAGGAGCGCCGACCAGAGAAGGAACAGCCACGTGGTCGCCCGTCAGCCGCGCCAGGCCCAGTACCACGGGTAGCTCGTGGTCATGGAGCCGAGGGTAGGAGCGGGCGTGCCCGGTGTCGTCCGGGCACGCCCTTGACTCGAATTCGAGCGGGTGGCTCCTTACGGGTCGATGACCTTGAGCACGTCCCAGGCTCCGGTCGAGCACCGGTAGCGGTCGAAGAGGACGGTCGTCGTCCCGTCGTCGTTTTCGAGCGCGTAGGTGTGGCCGGAGTCGCGACCTGCGCCGAGCGACGCGATCACCTTGCTCGGGCCGCCCAGCGGACGTCTCACGAGGCGAACCGAGTTTCCGCAGCCGCGGCCGCTTCGCAGGAAGTACACGGTGCCGTCGCTCGTCACCGAGGGGTCGTACTGCTGGCGGCGATCCGGGTTTGGGATCCTCATGGTCGTCCTCGCGGCGATGTCGTAGAGGAAGACGTTGCAGACCGGCGTGCAGCGGTACCAGGCCGAGTAGTTCCCGTTCACCTGACCCGGCTCGGCGATCGTCCGGTTGCCCCAGCGAAGCTCCCCGAGCTGGCGGGTCTCCCCGGTGACGAGGTTGCGAATGAGAACGAGGTCAACGCGGCGGGATATGTTCGTCCGGCCGAAGAGAAGCCAGTCGCCCGAGACGGTCGGGTGCCACTCCCAGTGCCGCGTGTTCACCCCGG
>DATIBF010000079.1:0-8253 GCA_035457655.1 Gaiellaceae bacterium | reverse complement strand
CGCGTCGAGGTCGACCGCGCCGCGTTCACCTTCAAGGTCGCCGCGGAGGAGACGAAGCGGATCTACGGCGAGATCGTGCCGCTCGACTGGGTGCCGGGCACCGAGCGCCGCACGGCGCACGTCCGGCGCGTCCCGCTGGGTCCGATCGCCGGCATCACGCCCTTCAACTTCCCGCTGAACCTCGTCGTGCACAAGGTCGCCCCCGCGCTCGCTGCGGGCAACCCGATCGTCGTGCGCCCCGCGTCGCAGACCCCGGTGAGCGCGCTCAGGCTCGGCGAGATCGTCGTCGAAGCGGGCTGGCCCGCCGAGGGAATCGCGGTCGTGCCCAGCGCCACGGGCACGGCGTCGCCGCTGGTCGAGGACGACCGGATCAAGCTGCTGACCTTCACAGGGAGCCCGGCGGTCGGCTGGAGCCTCAAGGGCCGCGCCGGCCGCAAGCGTGTCACGCTCGAGCTCGGCGGCAACGCCGGCGTGATCGTCAACGCCGACGCCGATGTCGCCTTCGCGGCCGAGCGGGTGACCTGGGGAGGCTTCGTCTACTCGGGCCAGACCTGCATCTCCGTCCAGCGCGTCCTCGTGCATGCGGACGTCTACGACGGCTTCCTCGCCGAGCTCCTCCCGCGCGTCGAGGCGCTCAGGACCGGCGACCCGCTGGACGACGACACCGATGTCGGCCCCGTCATCGACGCCGGCGCGGCGGCGCGCGTGGGCGAGTGGGTGGACGAGGCTCTGAGCGGCGGCGCCACCGCCCTGGCCGGGGGGACGCACGACGGCGGCCTGTGGGAGCCGACCGTGCTCACCGGCGTCGAGGAGACCATGCGCGTCTCCTGCCAGGAGGCCTTCGCGCCGCTCGTAGTCGTCTCCCGGTTCGACGACGTCGGCGAGGCGATCGCGACGGTCGACCGTAGCGAGTTCGGGCTCCAGGCCGGGATCTTCACCCGCGACCTGCCCACGATCCAGCGCGCGTTCGAGGAGATCGAGGTCGGCGGGCTCGTCGTCAACGACGTGCCCACGTTCCGCATCGACCACATGCCCTACGGCGGCGTCAAGCAGTCCGGCCTCGGCCGCGAGGGCGTCCGTTACGCGATCGAGGAGATGACCGAGCTGAAGCTCCTGGCCCTGAACGACCGCGACTGATGGCCCGCGTCCTCGCCGCCCACGAGCTTCCGCGCTTCACCTCGCTCCGCGACACGCGCGACCGGCTCGACCTGGTGACCGAGAAGGTCGGGCTCGGCGCGACGGCGATCAAGTCGGACCGCATCGTCTACCACCCGGGCGACACCGCGGCCGCGCACTACCACGTCGGCAGCCTGCACGTCTTCTACGTCCTCCGTGGCAGCGCCGTCGCGCACGTCGACGGTGAGCGAACACGGCTCCGGGCGGGAGCGGTTCACGTCGTCGAGCCCGGGCAGGTGCACTGGTTCGAGAACGACACCGACGAGGAGTTCGCCTTCGTCGAGCTCTGGGCTCCCCCGCCTGCCGAGACGGTGTGGACCGAGGCCGGCGACGTCTGCACGTGGCGGCCGGTCGCCTCCACGGGTGTCGAGGTGGCCGGATGACCGGCGTCCTCCTCGACCGCGCCCCGCTCAGGCTCGAGCGGCTCGATCTCGCCTCCGGCGAGCAGTCCGGGTGGCGGGAGCAGGAAGCCGGCGAGAGCTTTCTCTACGTCATCGCCGGCGCGGGCGCGCTGGAGCTCCCCGACGCCGGCCACTCGCTCGAGCCCGAGAGCGTCGTCTGGCTCGAGGCCGGCGACCGCTACCGGCTTGCGGCGGCCGGGGGCGGGCTGGCCGTCCTCGCGGCGCACGCGGAGGGAGGGAGGAGCGAGTGAGCAGCGTCCTCGGCGCCGTCCTCGATCTCGAGAAGTCCAGGGGCCGCGCGCCCAAGCCTCCCGTGGAGGAGCAGGAGGGGCGGCTCGAGCGGGCGCGCGCCGCGATGGACGCGCACGAGCTCGACGGGCTGCTCGTCTGGGGCTCGGCCTCGGCGAACAGCGATCCGATCAGGTTCCTGTCGGGCTATCTCCACGTCTTCCCGGGGGCGAGCTCGCTGCTGCTCGTCCCGCGCGAGCGCGACCCGGTGCTTCTCGTCGACCAGCCCTGGCACCTCGAAGAGGCGCGCAAGATGTCCTGGGTCGAGGACGTCAGGCCGTACCCGAACCCGGCCAGGCGCTGGCTCGCGGACGAGCTGAAGAGGGCCGTCCGGGATGCCGTGGGGGCCGCCGGGCTGACCACCGGGCGCATCGGCGTCTTCGCCGGGGAGATGCCCGCCGTCTACGCGGACCTTCTCGCCGGGAGCCTCGCCGACGCGACGCTCGGCGACGCCGTCCCGGTGTGGGAGGACATCGTCGCCGGCCCCTCGGCGTACGACGCCGAGCGCATCCGGCAGACGGCCGCCGTCGCCGACGCCGGCCTGGCGGGCGCCGTCGAGGCGGCCGGCGAGGGCGTCCACGAGTACGAGTTCTGCCTCAGCTCGCTCGAGCGCATGGCCGCGGCCGGTGCCGAGTTCCTGCACGGAAGCGGGATGTCCACCCACGTGAACACGGGCTCGTTCAGCGACGTCGTCTCGAACGTGCGCCCGTACCTCTACTCGAGGCGGCGGCTCGAGGCCGGGCAGATGTTCTGGCTCGACCTCTCGGCCTGCGTCGAGGGCTACTACACGGACACCGACCGGACGATCTCGGTCGGCGAGCCGTCGCCCGAGCAGCGCGAGATCTACGAGGTCGCCGCCGAGATGTACCGCGTCATGCTTGCCGAGGCTCGCGCCGGTGTCCGGGGCGGGGATCTGTGGGACTCGGCCACCAAGGTCGCCGTGGATGCCGGCTACGGCGACTACTCGAACCACGTCTACCTCGGCCACACGACCGGCATCACCACGTCCGTCCGCCCCGTTGTGGCGCGGGGAGAGACTGCGGAGCTCCGCCCAGGGAGCTTCCTCAACGTCGAGCCGGGAATCTTCGTCCCCGGAGTCGGCTCGGCGTGCATCGAGAACACGCTCCACATCACCGAGGACGGAGCGAGCCCGATCAACGAGTTCGGGATCGAGATCCATGTCGTGTGAGTCGTGGGGCGAAAGGGGGAGGAGGCGTCGCCGTACCGCGGGCGGGCTGCCTCAGGAAATCGGTCACTGCGGAAAGGGAGGACTTCATGCGTAGGATCGTTTGGCTCCTCGCCCTGTTGCCCGTCCTCCTCGCGCTCGTCTTCGCGGCCGGTTGCGGCGGCGACGACGACGACGAGGGAGGCTCGGCCGACACCGGGGCGAGCAGCGACACAACGGGAGGAGGCGGCGAGCCGACCGGCGAACCGATCGTGATCGGGGCGTCGCTCCCGCTCACGGGCGACTTCGCCGAGCCCGGCGAGGCCGCTCGGCGCGGCTACGAGGTCTGGATGGAGATGGTCAACGAGGCAGGCGGGCTCCTGGGCCGGCCGGTCGAGATGGTCATCAAGGACGACCAGTCGGACCAGAACCTCGTCGTCACGGACTACAACGCGCTCATCGAGCAGGACGACGTCGACCTGCTGCTCGGCACCTTCTCCTCGCTCCTCAACATCCCGGCCTCGGCCGTGGCCGAGCGGGCGCAGATGGTGTACGTCGAGCCGGCGGGCGGCTCGCCCGACATGTTCAACCGCGGGTTCGAGTACCTCTTCTTCGCCCAGCAGGCGACCGCGCCGCACCAGGCCGACCTGTTCTCCCAGTGGGTGCTGAGCCTGCCCGAGGGTGAGAGGCCGACGACGGCCGCCTACGTTGCCGCGGACGATCCCTTCGGCGCTCCTGTGGCCGAGGGCATCCAGGAGCAGCTCGAGGCCGGCGGCGTCGAGACCGTGTACTCGGAGATCTATCCGCCGGAGACCGTGAACTTCGACGCGATCGCCTCCGCGATCGCCGCCGAGAAGCCCGACGTGATCGCACAGGGCTCGGCGGGGCTCCAGGACGGCGTCAACCTGATCACGGCGCTCGTCGCGGCGGGCTACAGCCCGCAGCAGATGTTCCAGGCCTCGACCCCGTCGTTCGCGGACCAGTACTCGGACGCGATCGGGATCGAGAACACCGAGGGCATCTTCTACGCGGTGAGCTACCACGTCGAGTCCCCGACCCCGGGGAACACCGAGTTCCTCGAGGCCTACCGCGCGAAGTTCGACGAGGATCCGGCCGAGGACGCAGCCGATGCGTTCGCCGCCGCCGAGGTCCTGCAGGCCGCGGTCGAGGCCGTCGGCTCGATCGATGACCAGGCCGCGCTCAAGGACTGGCTCCACGAGAATTCCGTGGACACCATCCTGGGGACGCTCAGCTGGGACGAGACCGGGGCTCCCGAGCAGGCGTTCCTCCTCGCGCAGTGGCAGAACGGCGACGAAGAGATCGTCCTCCCCGAGGACGCCGCCACCAGCGACACCATCGTCAACCCCAAGCCGCCGTGGTCGGGGCGCTAGCGACCGACTGAAGCAAAGCGGAGCCGGCCGGGGAGCCCCCGAAGCTCCCCGGCCGGCCTCCACCTCGGGACACCGATCGTGACTCAGCTCATCCAGGCAATCGTCCTCGGGCTCCTCCTCGGAGGCGTCTACGCCCTGCTCGCCTCGGGGCTGACGCTGATCTTCGGCGTCATGGACGTCATCAACGTCGCCCAGGGGGCGCTCATCATCCTCGCGGCCTTCATGACCTGGGCGGCCTGGAACGAGACAGGCCTCGATCCGCTGCTCGGCGCGGTGGTCATGACTCCTGCCATGTTCCTGATCGGCTACGGGATCTACATCACGACGATCCGGTGGATCCAGGGAAAGCCGCCGTCGACATCGGTGATCCTGACGTTCGGATTGGCCCTGATCATCGAAGGGGTCATGGGCTTCGTGTGGACGGCGACGCTCCACCGGGCGACGCCGGAGTACTTCAACCAGTCGTTCACGATCGGCGACATCTATCTCCGCAAGGCGCAGGTGTACGGGTGTGCGATCGCCATCGGCGTGCTCGCCATCCTCTACGTGATCCTGCGTGTGACCTGGCTCGGCCGCGCGATCCGGGCGGTGTCGGCCAACATGAGCTCGGCCAGGCTGGTCGGGGTGAATCCGAGCACCGTCGCGGCCCTCACCTTCGCCATCGGCGTCGCCACGACCGGCGCGGGCGGTGCGATCGCCGCCGTCCTCTATCCGTTCCTGCCGGGCTCGCACTACGCCTGGATCTCCCGGCTGCTCGGGATCATCGTCCTGGGCGGGATGGGCAGCCTTCCGGGCGCCGTCGTCGGCGCGCTCCTCCTCGGAGTCGCCGAGACGATGACCGCGACCTACATCTCGCCGCAGTGGGCGACCATGGTCCCGTGGGCGGTGATCATGATCGTCCTGCTCGTGCGCCCGCAGGGGCTCATGGGCCAGAAGCTCAGAGAGGACGTCGCACTGTGACGGCCGCGCGTGGGCTCCTGGCCAGGCACGGCGCCAAGCTGGCCGTCGGGGCTCTGCTCGTGACGATCCTCGTCTTCCCGGCCATCTCGGACAACCGGTACTACCAGACGATCATCATCCTCTCGCTGCTGCTGGCGATCATGGCGAGCGGCTGGAACATCATCTCCGGCTTCGCGGGGTACGTCTCGCTCGGCCAGACCGTCTTCCTCGGGATCGGCGCCTACACGACGGCCATCCTCTCGCTCCGCGTCTTCGGCCCGGACGAGTTCGGCCAGGCGGGCGCCAACCCGTTCTACTTCGTCCCGATCTCGGCGATCGTCGCGGGCCTCTTCGCCGCCGCGGTCGGCCCGATCATCATGCGGACCCGCGGGCACTCCTTCGTGATCCTCACGATCGCGTTCCTCTTCGTCATGCAGCTCGTCGTCCTGAACTGGACCGAGCTCACGTACGGGAACCGCGGGCTCTCGCTGCCGCTTCCGACCTGGCCGCGCGAGTGGGGGAACCTGCCGTTCTACTACATCTTCTTCGGTCTCCTGCTCATCTCCGTGGCCATGTCCTGGTGGATCCGGCGCACGAAGTTCGGAATGGGCCTGATCGCGATCCGCGAGGACGAGGACAAGGCGGCCTCGGTCGGCGTGAACACGCCCGTCTACAAGATGCTCGCCTACATCGCGAGCGCCGTCTGGATCGGCGCGGCGGGCGGCGTCTACGCCTACTACCTCAGCTTCATCGACCCCCGCAACATGTTCGACATCGTCTACAGCGTCTTCGTCGTCCTCGCCGTTCTCCTCGGCGGCCGCGGGACGATCTGGGGGCCCGTGCTCGGCGCCTTCATCCTCGAGCCGGTCAACCAGATCACGAACAACGACTTCAACCGCTGGTTCGGCGAGGGGATCTGGGACGCCAACGTGCGCCTGATGTTCTTCGGCGCCTTGCTCATCCTCGTCGTCCTCTGCCTGCCGCGAGGGATCATCCCGAGCGTCCAGGACATCTTCAGGAAGCGGCGCGAGTCGAGGACGGCGGCCGAGGTCGGCGCCCGCTTCGAGCGGAAGCCGCTCACGGTCGTCGAGCGCGGCGCCCTCGAGGCGAGGGAAGCCCCGGCCGGGCCGCTGCTCGAGATTCGCGGCGTCGACAAGCGCTTCGGCGGCGTCAAGGCCCTCGACGGGGTCTCGCTCGCGGTCGAGCGCGGGTCGATCACCGCGCTCATCGGCCCGAACGGCTCGGGCAAGACGACGCTCTTCAACGTGATCGACGGCACGATGCCGCCCGACAAGGGCGAGATCTCGTTCGAGGGGCAGCGCGTGGACCGCCTCGCTTCGTACCGGCGCGCCCACCGCGGCATCGGCCGCACCTTCCAGATCACGCGCCTGTTCAAGCAGATGACCGTGCTCGAGAACGTGGTCGCACCGCTGCGCTCGTTCTCCTGGCGCGACCTCGGCGCCGACGCCGTGAGCGGCCCGGAGGCCGAGCGCGGGCACGAGCTCCTCGAGTTCGTGGGCATGCACAAGTTCGCAGGCCACCGCGCCGGGGCGCTCTCGTACGGTCAGGGAAAGCTCGTCGAGCTCGCGCAGATCCTGATGCTCGATCCGACGCTGATCATGCTCGACGAGCCGGCAGGCGGCATCAACCCGACGCTCATCGCCCACATGGAGGAGATGATCCGCGAGCTCAACCGGCAGGGAACGACGTTCCTGATCGTGGAGCACAACATGCCGCTCGTGCTGGGGCTCTGCGACCCCGTGTGCGTCCTCGCGCGCGGGCAGACGATCTGTCAGGGGACGCCCGACCAGGTGCAGGCCGACGCGGCCGTCCTCGACGCCTACCTCGGCGAGGACTTCGTCCTCGAGCAGAAGGCGGGAGTGACGTAGTGCTCATCCGGCTGAACGACGTGTTCGCGGGCTACGGGGGAGGCGACGTCCTCCAGGGCCTCGACCTGGCCGTGGAGGAAGGCTCCGTCACCTGCATCGTCGGGCCGAACGGCGCCGGGAAGTCCACCGTCCTGCGGGTCGTCAGCGGCCTCCTCAACCCGCGCAAGGGCGCCGTCCACTTCGACGGGGAGCCGATCGGCGGCCGCGAGCCGGGCGACATCCTCAGGCTCGGCATCGTGCAGGTGCCCCAGTCGCACGGGCTCTTCCCGAACCTGACCGTGCGCGAGAACGTCCTCATGGGCGCCTACGTGATCCGGCGCGAGCGCCAGCTCGTCAAGAAGCGCTACGCGCAGGTCGCCGAGATCTTCTCCATCATCGGGGAGCGGGGGGACGAGAAGGCCGGGAACCTGTCGGGCGGGCAGCGGCGCATGGTCGAGTTCGGCCGCTCGCTCATGCTCGACCCGCGGCTCGTCCTCCTGGACGAGCCCTCGCTCGGCCTCGACCCGAAGGCGCTCAAGCACGTCTCGGACTCGATCGAGCTGATGAAGCAGGCCCAGAAGACGATCCTGCTGGTCGAGCAGAACGTCCGCTTCGGGCTGCGGCTCTCGACGCACGGTGTCGTCATGGAGAGCGGCCGCGTCCTGCTCGTCGGCGAGGCGGCGGAGGTGCTGTCCAACCCGGAGATGGCCGACCTCTTTTTCGGCGGCTCGGCTCGCGCGGAGGCGAAGGCGGCCGGGAACGGCTCGCCGCGTCCGACCACCGGCGAGGACGCGACGGCCGAGTGACAGGGCCCGCGCTCGCCGCCGCGGCCGGGCTGGGGTTCGGCGTGTTCCAGACGCTGAACCGGCGTGCGATCGGCGGGATGAGCGACGCGTACCTGGCGACGTTCGTCCAGCTCGCCACGGCTCTGGGCGTCTTGATCGTCGCCACGATCGCGACCGAGGACCTGGGGCTGCTCGGCGACGCGACCGCGGTCTCCCTCGTGTGCTTCGCGGCGGCCGGCC
>DATIBF010000078.1:0-15334 GCA_035457655.1 Gaiellaceae bacterium | reverse complement strand
CTCCCGGACGACTTCCGCGACGTCCTCGTGGCCGTGGACATCACAGGCCTCTCTTACAGAGAGACCGCACGCGCTCTCCGCATCCGCGAGGGGACGGTGATGAGCCGCCTGTACCGCGCCCGTCAACTGGTCGTGCGCCACCTCGAAGGCGGCTCGGCGTGATTCGCCTCGCAGCCGTGCCGGTCGTCGGGACCCTCAGCGACCTACGTTGGCCGTTCCGACGAGCACCTTCTCGCCCGACGAGGCCTGATCGCCGTCGGCCTGCTCGCGCGTCACGGTCAGCGTCGGGAAGTCCCTCGGCGACACTCCCGCCCACAGCGTGACCTTCCGGCTCTCGTTGAACGTTCCGATGGGCACGAGCACGCCCTCGGAGTTGCGTAGCCATGCCTCGTAGAAGCGCCCGCCTTCGAGGCGGGGAAGACCCGCGGCGTCCAGCTCGATCCGCCAGCCCGAGGATGTTTTGGTGAGCGCCGCCTCGCCGCTGGCGCCGGGCGCCAGGCCGGTCGGTGCCAGGACAGCGTGGAAGCGCTCACCGGTCGTACCTGAATCGAACGCGGCCAGCCCGACGGCGAGCGCCACCACAGCGACAGTAGCCGCGGCCACGCCGGTGAGGACGAGACGACGTGACGTCGACCCGCGGGGCAGACGTCGGCCCGCGTCGATGCGTGCCCGCAGGGCCGCCGGCGCCTCGACGCCGTCCACGGCGCTCCGCGCAAGCTCGACCGCCCGCTGCTGCTCGGCAAGCCGGTCGGCGAGCTCCGGGGACGCCGCCACCCGTGCCTCGAGCGCAGCACGACGCTCCGGCGCCAGCGACCCGTCCGCAAGCGCCGCAAGCTCGGCGATCTCCTGACCGCCGGCTTCGTCCTCTCGACGACGTCTCAGCGACACGGCAAGACCAACGGTAACTCCGCGCGCGCACCCACGGCCATATGCGGCGCCCGCCGGGGGACCGGGTCTCCGAGCGTACGGCGACAACCCAGGGGAACAGCCCACGAATTCCACATACACACAAGGACCCCGCCCGGCCGACGGTATTCCCGGGCGCGCGGGCAAGCCCGCCGGCGCAGCGGGCATTTCGCTGCGGGAATAGACGTCGGTTGCCGGTGTCTTCAGTCACGAAAGGTCAACCACGCAGAAAGGAAGCCATGCACAACCTCACTCGCATCAAGGAGTCGCGTGCGCCGTCGCAGATGCGGCTGGCGGCTTCGGCAGTGCTCGTGGCCGCGGCAATCGCAACCGGGATCGTGGCCGGCCAGGCGAATTCGAATCCGACCGGGTTCGCGCCGCCGAAGCTCAAGCACGGGGACCTGAGGGTCACCGGCACGAAGGCGGGCGAAAGGATCGCGCTTCGCCTGCAGGCCGGTGAGCCCGGCATTCTCCAGGTCGACGTCAACGACGACGGCTCGGCCGACTTCAGCTTCGAACGAACCGACATCAGGATAATCGCCGTCCATGCCCGCCCCGGCGACGACGTCGTTCGTATCGACGAGAGCAACGGGGTCTTCACGGACACCATTCCGACGACGATCCTCGGCGGGCACGGAAACGACAACCTGGTCGGAGGCTCCGGAGCGGAGATGCTGAGCGGCGGGCCGGGGACTGACCAGATCGACGGCAACCGTGGCAACGACGTGGCATTCATGGGTTCCGGCGACGACACCTTCGTCTGGGATCCGGGCGACGGCAGCGACGTCGTCGAGGGCGAGGCGGGAGCCGACACGATGCTCTTCAACGGCGCAGCTGTGGCCGAGCAGGTCGATGTGTCGGCGAACGGAAACCGCCTCAGGTTCTTCCGTAACCCCGGCAACATCACGATGGACACCGCCGGCGTCGAGCGGGTCGACTTCAACGCTCTCGCGGGCGCCGACATCGTCACCGTCAACGACCTGGCCGGAACCGACGTCAGCAGCCTGAACGTCGACCTCGCGGGCACCCTTGGCGGAGCCTCGGGCGACGGCGAGGCCGACCGCGTCGTCGTCAACGGAACCGACGGCGACGACACGATCACCGTCAACGGGGACGCAGGGGGTGTGAAGGTGAGCGGTCTTGCTGCAACGGTCGCTGTCCTTCACTCGGAGGCCGCGAACGACCGGCTCGAGATCAACACCCTCGCAGGCGTGGACACCGTGGACTCCGGTGGTTTGGCTGCCGGTGCGATCCAGCTCTTCGTGGACGGCGTGCTCGTCCCGTAGCTGAGCCCGCCGGCGAGGCATGCGCGGGGCCCCGTCACTCGGGGCCCCGCGCGGAAGCAGCAGCCGGCGATTTTCATCTCGCCGCCCTCCACACGAAAGGGACTTTCATGAAGCGCAGGATCGCACTGCTGGCCGTCGCCGCCGCGCCCTCGGTGATCGCGCTGATCGCCGCCGCCTTCGTCAGCTTTGCGAGCGGCTCACTGTGTTCCCCAGCGCCTTACGGGTCTACAACCACGGCGAGCGCCCCGAATCGCGCCGCCACCGTCGAATCCCAAACTCGCCGCTGGGTCGCACCGTCATCGACGGCAAGTGACGCACGCTCTACCCGTTCGAGAAGGACGAGCAGAGCGGTCGCAGCGCCTCTGATGGAAAGTGCGTCAGCGGAGAGGCGACTTACGCCGGCCATCCCCGCTCCAGGTTCGTCCAGGACGGGAAGCAGTGCGAGACCGAGGGCGAGGGCTTACGGGACGGTTCTCCAAGCGCGCGGCACTCGGAAATGCCGTACGGTCGCGTATGGGATCGGGCAGGCTGTGAAGGCCGGCGCGGCGCAGACGCTTTCCCAACGTCCCGCGGCTGGGCTGCGGCTCGGCCGCCACGTCGAGGAGCTCGTCGACGCGCACTTCGGACCGCCTGAGCTGGGCGGCGGCGGTCGAGGTCGAGCCACCCGTCGAGCCTGAAGAGCTCGTCGTTGCTGCAGAGACACTGCTCGACGTGATCGAGGACAGCTTGCTTCGCGACCAGGCGCTCGCGCGCGCACGTACGCAGGCGTACTGGCACGCGCGTCCGGCTCGTACGCCGGCGTAGCCCCTGGGATTAGGCTCTCTCCCCATGGCGACTCGCGCGGGCATCGACGTGGGCGGGACGTTCACGGACGGCGTCCTTCTCAACGAGCAGGGGCGCCTGGCGATCGCCAAGGTCGCGAGCACACCCGGCGACCTCACCGCCGGGTTCCTCGACGCTCTCACGGAGCTCGAGCGCGGCTCCGGCGTAGCCGCGCACGAGATCGGCTACCTCGTCCACGGCTCGACCGTGGCGACGAACGCGATCGTCCAGCGGCGAACGGCCCGCGTGGGCCTCCTGACCACGGCGGGCTTCCGGGACGTCCTCGCGATCGGCACGCAGCAGCGCAGCCGCCTCTACGACCTCCAAGCGCCGAAGCCGGCGCCGCTCGTGCCCCGTGAGCTCCGGGTCGAGGTGCGGGAGCGGATCGGCTCGGAGGGCCAGGTGATCACCCCGCTCGAGCCGGCCGACGTCGAGACGGCGGCCGAGACATTCCGCGCACTCGGGGTCGAGGCCGTTGCGGTCTGCTTTCTCTTCTCGTTCGCGAACCCCACGCACGAGGAGGAGGCGGCGCGGCTCCTCCGCGAGAAGCTGCCGGCCGTGCCCGTGACCGTCTCCTCCCGGGTGGCGCCTGAGTTCAGAGAGTACCTCCGCACAAGCACGACGGTCGTGAACGGTGGCCTCCTTCCGCTCGTGGGACGGTACGTCGAGGCGCTCGAGCGGCGGCTCGTCGAGAAGGGCGTGCAGACTCCACTCCACCTCATGCAGTCGAACGGGGGCGTCACGCGCGCGGCCGAGGCGAAGCGGCTTCCCGTCGCCCTGATCGCCTCGGGGCCCGCGGCCGGGCTCATCGCGGCGGCCCGGACCGGCGCGGCGGCCGGACGCGAGAGCGTCCTCAGCTTCGACATGGGCGGCACCACCGCCGACGTCGGGCTCGTCATCGACGGCCGCCCGCAGATGCGGTTTCGCGGCGAGGCGGCCGGGCACCCCGTGAACCTGCCCCAGAGCGACGTCCTCTCCGTCGGTGCCGGCGGCGGCAGCATCGCTCGGGTCGACGGCTTCGGCTCGCTCTCCGTCGGCCCGGAGAGCGCCGGCGCGGATCCGGGGCCGGCCGCCTATGGACAGGGGGGCGAGGATGCGACCGTGACGGACGCGCACCTGGTCCTCGGAACGCTCGACCCGGCGCGCTTCCTCGGCGGGCGGATCGAGCTCGACCCCCTCGCTGCGCGGCGGGCGATCGAGCAGCACGTCGCGAAACCGCTTGGCTTTAGCCTCGAGGAGGCCGCGGCTGCGGTCGTCAGGATCGCGAACGCGACGATGGTGCGCGCCCTCCGCGTCGTCTCCGTCGCGCGCGGCTACGATCCGCGCGGCTTCACGCTCGTCTCCTTCGGCGGGGCGGGCCCGATGCACGCCTGCGCGATCGCGACGGAGCTCGAGATCGGAAGCATCGTCGTGCCCCGCTACCCGGGCGTGGCCTCGGCGCTCGGGCTGCTCCTCAGCGACGTGCGCCACGACCTACGTCAGACGTGGGTCCGGCGGACGAACGCGCTCGACCTCCACGAGCTCGCGGAGCGGCTCGAGAGCCTCGGGCGGGAGGGGCGCGAGCTCCTGGCGGACGCCGGCTTCGCAGACGGCGACGGCCGGGTCGACTTCGAGCTCGACATGCGCTACCGAGGCCAGGCCTACGAGCTCACCGTCCCGCTGGACGCCGCGACGATCGACGAGCGAGCGCTTCGCGGCGTCGAGGAAGCCTTCCACGCAGCTCATTCCCAGGCCTACGGCCACGTCTCGCCGGTGGACGAGGTCGAGATCGTCACCCTCCGCGCCCACGCCACGGGGCCCGTGGAGCTGCCTCGCTCGGGCGGGCCGGCCGCAAGCGGCCGATCGGACGGCGGGGCGCGGAACACGCGAGCCGTCCACCTCGGCCCGCGCGGCGCGCTTCGCCACCCCGTCTACGAGCGGGCCGCGCTGGGCGAGGGAGCGGTCCTCGAGGGACCGGCCATCGTCGAGCAGGACGACTCGACCGTCGTCGTCGAGGAGGGCTGGCGCGCCTCGGTCGGGGCCGTGGACGGCCTCGTGCTCGAGCGGAGCGCGGCATGATCACCGTCGATCCGATCACGCAGGAGATTCTTCGCCACGCCTTCTCGGGAATCGCGGAGGAGATGGCTGTCGTCGAGTATCGCTCATCCTTCTCGCCGATCATCCGCGAGATGCTCGACTTCTCGTGCGGGACCTTCGACGCCCGCGGGCGGATGATCTCGCACGCGGAGCAGATTCCTGCCCAGCTCGGGCTCATGCAGTTCGCGCTCGAGGAAGCGATCGCGACCCTGGGACCGCTCGAGCGCGGCGACGTCGCCCTCTGCAACCACCCCTATCGCGGCGGGACGCACACGCCCGACCTCCAGCTCTTCATGCCCGCCCACGACGGGGACGGGAACCTCGTCGCCTACACCGGCTCGATCGCCCACCACGTCGACATCGGCGGACGCGTGCCCGGAACGGAGAGCACGGAGAACACGCAGCTCTTCCAGGAGGGCATCCTCCTCCCGCCGGTCAAGCTCGCCGACCGTGGGCGCCGGAACGCCGCTCTCTACGACGTCATCGCGGCGAACGTCCGCGACCCGGAGGCGACGCTCGGCGACCTCGCAGCGCAAGTCGCCGCGTGCCGGCGCGGGACCAAGCGGATCGCAGAGCTCTGCGCGCGGTACTCGACGGAGGTTTTGCGGGCCGCGATCGAGAGCCTCCTCGAGCAGACGTCGCAGCGCACCGCAGCGGAGCTCGCGTCCTGGCCGCTGGACGCCGTCGAGGCCGAAGGGTTCCTCGACGACGACGGGCTCACCCCGGAGACTCCGGTTCGCATCGCCGCGACCGTCCAAGTGCGAGGCGGCGAGCTGCACGTCGACCTGAGCCGCTCGGCGCCTCAGGTGGCGGGAGGCATCAACGTCCCCTGGGCGAGCACGCACGCAGGCGTCTTCTTCGCCGTGCGCTGCTTCCTCGGAAGCGAGATCCCGCAGAATGACGGCCTCACCCGCCACATCATCGTGACGGCCCCCGAGGGGTCGGTCCTGCGGCCCCGCTTCCCCGCGGCGGTAAGCGCCCGCCACCTGACGGTGCAGCGGCTCGCAGACGTGCTCTGCGAGGCGCTCGGGAACCTCCTGCCCGACCGGGCCGTCGCGGCCGCCCACGTCTCGTTTCCTGCCTTCATCGTCCAGGCGACGGACCCGCGCACCGGTCGCCCGTCGTTCCTCACCGACATCCTCGGCGGCGGCGGCGGCGCCCGCCGCGGCTGCGACGGCGACCACGGGATCGACACGTACACGTCGAGCTGCGCCATCCTCCCGGTCGAGGTGGCGGAGCTCGAGTATCCCTGGCTGATCGAGCGGAGCGAGCTTGTCGAGGGGTCGGGAGGCGCCGGGCGGACGCAGGGCGGCTGGGCGATCCGCCGCGATTACCGCCTCGTCGGCGAGGGGGCCGAGGGCCCGTACTACGTCGAACAGACGAACCCGACCTTCGCCGCGCGGGGTCGGGAGGGCGGCGTGCCCGGAGCCCCGGCTGCCGCGTTCCTCCGTCGCGCCGGCGCGCAGGCCGAGGAGCCCCTGCCGGGCAAGGGCTACCTGCGCCTCGAACGCGGCGACGTCGTCTCTTTCGTTAGCTCCGGCGGAGGCGGCTTCGGCCGCAAGCCGAAAGCACCATCTACCGGGAGGTGAAACGCCTCTCTTCGATGGGCCTGCTCGAAGCGAAGCAGGAACACGTCGGCAAACGGGCGCGCACCGTCTACTCGATCACCGAGAAGGGGCGAGGCGCGACAAGAGTGGCTCGCCACGCCGGTCTCCCCTTTCGCCATGGACTTCGAGGCCATGATCCGTCTCTTCGTAGCGCCTCTGGGGACCAAGGACGAGATCATCGCCACCCTCTGTGCTCGACGACGCCCGAGAGATGCTCCGGTTCAGTGGACAGGTCAACAGGAGTTCCTCCAGGGCATGGCGGTCACACAGGATCAGGTTTACATCCGCGCGCTCGCGGTTGACTTCTTCATCCGCCTCCTCAACACGGTCGAGGCGTGGGCGCAACGGACGCTGGACGAGATCGAATCGTGGGACGACCTCAGCCCCGATGGAAAGAATGAGCGAGCCCTCGAGAAGCTCCGGAAACTGCCCGCTCCCACGCCCGGATCGATCGAAACAACGCCGGTACCCCCCGCACTCAGGCTCAACCTGGACGTGCTGTGAGTAGACCTCTCGTGAACCCCGACTCGAGCCCGCGCGGAGAGGCGCAAACACACAAAGGGCGGGAAAACGGCAGGTCGGTCCGGTTGGAGCACTTCATTCGCTAGTTCATCGACCCGCTTCCTCGGAAAAGGAGGCTCTCGTCACCTGTGATGCGGTCGAGGTTGACCACGATCTCACAGTAATCTGCCGCCACCATCCCGCACAGTCCGACAAGCTGCGCAGCGCCCCGCCGCGCGCTTCTCGAAGCGCACCGCGACGCAATGCTCGCCGGGCTCGAGGCAACGGCGAGGAACCGAGCTCATCGAATGGACGATCGAGGTCTACAAGGAAAGGATGGGACGAACATGAAGCGGCGCAAGCTTCGAGACCTAGAGGTATCCGCCATCGGTCTGGGGTGCATGGGGATGTCCGCCTTCTACGGCCCCACCGACGAGGACGAGGGTGTCAAGACGATCCAGCGTGCCCTCGATTTGGGCGTCAACTTCATCGACACCGCGCAGCTCTACGGCCCGCTTACGAACGAGATCCTGGTCGGGCGCGCAATCAAGGCCCACCGCGACGAGTACGTGATCGCCACGAAGTTCAGTCGCCGCATGGACGACGTCGTCCCGGGGGACATGACCGGCGTCGGGCCGCAAGACGGCTCCGCCGCGCACGTGCGCAAGTCGATCGAGGGGTCGCTCGAGCGGCTCGGGACCGACTACATCGACCTCTACTACCAGCACCGCGTCGATCCCAAGGTGCCCATCGAAGAAACCGTGGGAGCGATGGCGGAGCTGGTCAAGGAGGGCAAGGTCCGCCACATCGGCCTGAGCGAGGCGGCGCCGGAGACGATCCGCCGGGCGAACGCCGTCCACCCGATCACTGCGGTGCAGACGGAGTACTCGCTGTGGACCCGCGACCCGGAGGCCGAGGTGCTGCCGACCTGCCGCGAGCTCGGAATCGGATTCGTCCCGTACTCGCCGCTTGGACGCGGGTTCCTCGCCGGTCGGTTCACGTCGCTCGACGAGCTCGAGGAAGACGACTTCCGCCGTCGCGGTCCGCGCTTCACCGGCGAGAACCTCGAGGCGAATCTCGAGCTCGCCGCGAAGGTCAAGGACATCGCCGCCGAGAAAGGGATAACGCCGGCGCAGCTTGCAATCGCGTGGGCGTTGGCACGGGGCGACGACCTGGTCCCGATCCCAGGCACGAAGCGCCGCCTGTACCTCGAGCAGAACGCGGGCGCGATTGACGTCGAGCTGACTCGGGACGAGCTGACGCGCATCGATGCCGACCTTCCGGAGCCCGCCGGCGAGCGCTACGACGAGGCCGGGATGGCGGCCGTGAACCTTTAGGTCGTTCAGCGGCTCCTCGCCCGATCAGCTCGCGCTCACGCGTGCGGCTCGGGCAGCTCGCCAGATGTGGAAGGCGTTCCGGACGTCGCCTCAGCGGCCGCCGCACTGCGGCGACCGCGAAAGCGAGTGCCGCGGCGCCGGCCGATCTCCTGAAGAAAGACCGTTCTTCATTGCCTACACCTCCGATTCAGCGCGACTTCGACGCGCCGCAAGCCTCGAGCTTCGAGCGCACGCCGAGCTTCGCCGGGAGGGACCGGGCGGCCCCTCCCGGCCGCTGACCTACGAGCAAGCTTCCGGCGGGTCGGCGAGCAGGGTCTGGTTCGGCGTCCCGCTCGGAACGACGAACGTGATGTAGGCGTCGAAGCCGTCCGCCCGTGTAATGACGCGGTGGACGTGCCGGCCAGAATCCACGAACCCCGTTCCCGCCGTGTACCACGTCGTCACGCATTCGCCCTCGACTTCCCGCTGAAAGCCCAGCGAACCGCGGACAACCGTGACGATCGCCGGCCCCGGATGCGTGTGCCAGGGCAGCGCGCTTTCCGGCGCGGCCCGGTTGTGCCAAACGAAAACGTCCGCGCGATGGCTCTTGACCGCCCGCGCGAAGGGCGAGATGTTGAACGACGAGACGTCGTTGTGCGCGGCGAGGAAGCCGACCGGAACGGTCGCCGGATCAACCTCGGACACGTGCGTGGCAACGGCTCCACCGACGCCAATTGCCAGCGCAGCCGCCGCAGCTGCCAGGATCCATCTGAGTCGCATCGGAACTCCTTCCGTCCGGCGACTGCCCAGTGCAGTCGACCTGCCTGTGACGTTGGCTGACAGCCCTTGAAGCTGGCTTGAACCCGGGTTTCGGCCTTCGTAAGAAGAGCGGCAGCTCGATTCCAGCGGTTTTCAAGCGCCCGGATGAAGAGTGATGCGTGTGATCGAGAGACGGCGCCAAAGCCACACGCTGGCGGCTCTGGGTGTCACGGGGCGATACTCCCGAGTGAGGAGGACGATGGATCTCCCCGAGGACAGGGGGCGGGCGGCGGTCAGCAATGCCGACCAAGCTTCGGTGCTGAAGGGGGCCGCCGACGAGATCCGTACGTTTCTCGTCGCCGACGTCCGCGGCTATACCGCGTTCGCGCAAGAGCACGGCGATCAGGCCGCCGCCGGGCTTGCGGCGAAGTTCGCCGCCGTAATCCATGAGCACGTGGAGGCGCGGGATGGATCCGTGATCGAGCTGCGCGGCGATGAGGCGCTCGCGGCCTTCCGCTCCCCCCGGCAGGCGATCCGGGCCGCGGTTGAGCTGCAGCGTCGCTTCCTCGAGGAAACCCTCACGGCTCCAGATCTGCCGCTCCCAGTGGGGATCGGGCTGGATGCGGGGGAGGCGGTGCCGGTCGGAGGCGGGTACCGGGGTGGAGCCCTGACCCGCGCGGCAAGGCTGTGCGGCGAGGCCGGTCCAGGAGACACGCTCGGCAGTCAGGGGCTCGTTCACCTGGCCCGCACGGTCGAGGGCGTCCGGTACGTCGACCGGGGGCAGATGCACCTGAAAGGGCTCTCGGATCCCGTCCATGTCCTGGCGATTGCCGCCGAGGAAACCGACATTCGGGAGCAGATGAGAGCCCTCGTGCCCGGCTCACGCGGGGGACGGGTGTACGGAGGAAAGCTCGACTTCCGCGTCCTGGGGCCGCTCGAGGTCGACGCCGGGAGCGGCCCAGTCACCCTCGGCGGACCGAAGCAGCGCGCCGTCCTGGCGCACCTGCTGATCCGCCCGAACGAGATCGTCCCGGCGGACACGTTGGTGGACGACGTCTGGGGTGACGATCCGCCCGAGCAGGCCAGGAACGTCATCCAGACGTACGTCTCGCACCTCCGCAAGATCCTCGGGCACGACCGGATCCAGAGCCACCCTCCTGGCTACCGCTTGCGCGTCGAGCCCTCCGAGCTCGATGCCGCTCGGTTCGACGGCCTCGTCAGGGACGCCAAGAAGGCGCTCCCCCTCGATCCGAACATCGCGCTCGGGCTGCTGGACGACGCCTTGTCCTTGTGGCGGGGGCCCGCGCTCGCGGACGTTGCCGAGCAGCCATCGCTCCTCGCCGAGGCCGCTCGCCTGGAGGATTCGCGGCTCCAAGCGCAGGAAGACCGGATCGAGGCGCTCCTCGAGTGCGGCGCCCAAGCGAGGGCGATCGGCGAGCTTGAAGTCCTCGTCGGCCGCCACCGGTTCAGGGAGAAGCTCTGGGCGCTTCTCATGCTGGCTCTGTATCGAGATGGGCGCCAGGCCGAAGCGCTCCACGCCTACCAGCGAGCTCGAGAAATCCTGGTCGAAGAGCTCGGGATTGACCCCTCGCCCGAGCTCGCCAGACTCCACGAGCGCGTCCTGAAGCAGGACCCGACGCTCGAGCTTCGGGGGGAGCCCCTCCGCGGGTACCGCCTCCTCGAGAAGATCGGAGGGGGACGCACGGGGGTGGTCTTCCGCGCGATCCAACCGCACGTGGGCCGCGACGTCGCCGTCAAGCTCTTCCAGGAGCAAGTCGCCACCGACGCGGCGTTCGTGCGGCGTTTCGAACCAGAAGCTCAGGCCGCCGCGGGCCTCGAGCACCCCCATATCGCCCCCATCCACGACTACTGGCGGGAACCCGGGCGAGCGTACGTGGTCTCTCGCTATTTCCGGGGCGGAAGCCTCCGAGGCCAGGAAGAACGAGGGGGTCCGCTCGGACGGGATTCGGCCCTTCGGATGGTGGAACAGGTCGCATCCGCGCTCGCGTTCGCGCACCGCCAGGGGGTGACGCACGGCAACGTCGGTCCGTCCAACGTGCTCTTCGATGCCGAGGGGAACGCCTACCTCGGCGACTTCCAGATCGGGGTCGGTCCGAAAACGGATGCCGCGGACGACCTCCGGGGGCTCGCCGCCATCGTGAGACGCTGCACGCCAAGAAGCACGGCCTTGGCGGAGCTCGCCGAGCAGGCTGAGGTCGCGACGGACGAGCTCGACGCTGGTGCGTTCGCCGACGCAGCTCGCAGGGCGCTCGAACCGGGGGCGGTTACCGGCCCTCGACCCGTCGTCGAGCGCAACCCCTACAAGGGACTGCGACCGTTCACCGAGGCCGATGCCCGCGATTTCTTCGGCCGAGGAGAGCTCGTCCATCGGCTGATTACCCGGCTGAAGGAGCCAGGCCCCGGCTCCAGGTTCGTCGCGGTGGTGGGCCCAAGCGGAGCCGGGAAGTCCTCGGTGGTCAGAGCAGGAATCGTCCCTGCGGTCAGGCGGGGCGCGCTCGGAGGCGCCGAGAGGACGTTCGTCTCCGAGATGGTCCCCGGAGCGCACCCGCTAGAAGAGCTCGAGGCGGCGCTCCTTCGGATCGCCGTGCGTCCGGCCTCTCGCTTGCCCCGCCTTCTCGATGCGGGCTCTCGCGGTCTGCTCGAGGCGGTGGATCTCATCGCGCCCAGGGAGGCGGAGATGGTCCTGATCGTCGACCAGTTCGAGGAGGTATTCACCCTCACCACCGACGACCGCGAGCGGGAGCTGTTCCTCGAATCGCTCCGCGTGGCAACCGCCGACCCCGACACCCGGCTGCGAGTGATCGTGACCCTTCGGGCCGACTTCTACGATCGGCCGCTCATCTACCCCCGCTTCGGTGAGCTTCTGGCGGCCCGGACGGAGGCGGTTCCTCCGCTCACCCCCGACGAGCTGGAGCAAGCGATTCGCGGCCCGGCGGAACAGGTCGGCGTCCGACCCGAGCGCGGGCTGGTCGCCGAGATGATCGCCGACGTCGCCCATCAGCCGGGCGCCCTCCCCCTCCTGCAATTCGCACTCACGGAGCTCTTCGAGAGGCGGGACGATGACACGCTGACCCTCTCCGCCTACCAGGCCTCGGGCGGGGTACCGGGCGCTCTCTCGACGCGAGCCGAGCGGATCTACGAGGCGACCGACCCGGAAGGACGGCGGGCCGTAAAGCAGGTGTTCCTCCGATTGGTCACGTTGGGAGAGGGGAGAGAGGACAGGCGGCGGCGTGTCGTCAGGAGCGAGCTCGACTCGCTCGAGGTGAAGCAGGAGGCCATGGAGGGCGTCCTCGACGCACTTGGCCGGCACCGCCTCCTCACCTTCGACCGGGAACCGTCGACCAGGGAGCCCACTGTCGAGATCGCCCACGAGGCCCTGCTCACCGCCTGGATGAGGCTGCGCACGTGGATCGACGACGCCCGGGAGGATCTGCGTCAGGAGCGCATCCTGGCCCAGGCAGCCGCCGAATGGCGAGGCTCTGATAGAGACGCGAGCTTTCTCCTGCGTGGGACCCGGCTCGAGCAGCTCGAGCAATGGGCGGCCGCGACCGACCTCGCGATCGGTGGAGCAGAGCGCGCCTATCTACGGGCGAGCCTTGACCAGCGCGAGCGGGAGCGAACGGACGAGGAGGCACGGAGCGAGCGCGAGGCGCGGATCAAGCGGCGGTCGCGGACCCGACTCCGGGTGCTCGTCGTGGTGCTGGCGGTGGCCGCCCTGGTGGCCGGATTGCTCACGCTCTTCGCAACCAGGCAGAGTGGCAGGGCCGAGCGCGAGGCGAGGATCGCCGGCGCACGCGAGCTCGCAGCCGCAGCGGTCAGCAACCTCGAGGTCGATCCGGAGCGCAGCCTCCTGCTCGCGATGGCCGCCATCGACAAGACCCGCTCGGCGGACGGGACCGTGGTTCCCGAGGCTGTAGAGGCGCTCCACCGAGCGGTCAACTCATCCAGGGTCGTGATGTCGGCACCGGCTTTGGGAGGACGCCTCGATTGGAGCCCCGCCGCGGTTTTCGTGACCGAGGGCCCCCAGGGGACGGGGCTCGTCGATATCAGGGACGCAGACACCGGAGAGAGCGTCCGTTCCTTCAAGGGACACGCCGGCGACGTCACCGATGTGGCCTTCAGTCCGGACGGATCGAAACTCGCCACTACTGGCAACGACGGGTTGCTCAAGGTCTGGAACCCGTTTACCGGGGAGCTTCTCGCCTCCCTAGCGGGGGAAGGAACCGTGTCGGGGCCGTCGTTCAGCACCGACGGATCGATGGTCGCCGCCGCTTGGAGCGGGCAGAAGCCCGGAGTGCGGGTTCTGGATCTTCGCGCAGACCGAGTGGTGTGGAAGCACCACCTCACCGACGCGGCCGACACCGCTCTCAGCCCCGAGGGGGACCGCATCGCGGTGGCAAGTGTCGATGGGAACAGTGCTGTCTTCGATCTCGAGACGGGCGAGCGAGAGTTCGGACTGAAGGCCTACGGGAGTCCTTCGATCACCGCGCAGGTCGCCTGGAGCCCGGACGGCCGCTACATCGCGACGACGAGCTGGGAGGCTCCGGCACGGATCTACGCGAGCACAGGGAGGCGTTTGTCGGTCCTCCCCGACGACTCCAGGTTCGACATGAGCCTCGCCTGGAGCCCGCGGTCCCCTTCCCAGGGTTCGGGCCGCCTCGTCATCGGAGGATCGAAGGGCACGGCGTACGTATGGGATGTCCGCGGGCGCCATGCCGAGCTGGTGGAATCCCTGTCGGCGCCCGAGTTGCACGTCGGGGTGACGGGCGTCGCCTTCTCCCCCGATGGCAGCCGGGTGATGGCGGGAGACATGGCTATCTCGGCCGTCAAGATGTGGGACCTCGGGCCAAACGGCGACGCCGAGTGGTGGAACCTGCCGTCGTCCGGCCCCGTGGCGTTCACGCCGGACGGCCGCAGACTGGTGGCAACCACGCCTGACGGCACGGCAGTGACCGTGTGGAACGTGCAGGCGAGACGACGCGTGCTGACCATCGACCCGGCGACCATCGGCTTCATCACCGCCGTGGACGTGAGCCCTGACCGCACAGCGATCGCCATCGGTGGCTGTAGTTGTGGGGAAGGGATCGGTCCCTACGGCGGCGAGGTGGCGGGGGTGTGGGACGCTGCGACCGGGCGGCGGCTCTTTCGGGTCGGGCACCGGTGGCAAGTCAACGATGTCGCCTTCAGTCCCCACGGGGATATGGCCAGCGCGAGTTGGGACGGAGCGGTGAAGATCGTGGATGCCGACGGCCGCCTGCTCCGCGTCATCGAAGAGGACGACGGGTTCGGCGTCTTCCGCGCGCGGTTCAGTTCCGACGGCCGCCTGCTCGCCACCATGGCTTCCCATACCGAAGGAGGGAGCTCAGGAGGGCGCTGGCGCGTGAAGGTCTGGGACTGGGAGAGCGGCAGCGTCCTCCACACGATCGAGGGCGCGTCATCGGTCGACTTCGATCCCACCGGCCCAAGGATGGCGACGGGTTCCGAACGACATGCGGAGATCTGGGACGTCGATGGCTTCAAGCGCCTTGCTGTGCTCGTGGGAGCCCGTGACACCGGGATAGGCGCCTTCAGCCCGGACGGATCCTTGGTTGCGACCGCTCACGAGGACGGCACCGTTCGGCTCTTCGACGCGGCTACGGGCAGGCAGCAACTGGTGTTGCCGGCGAACGCCTGCAGACCGTCCCTCGCCTTCAGCCCAGACGGCACGAAGCTCGCGTCGGGGAGCGATTGCGACGGTGTACGGGTCTGGGCGCTCGACATCGACGACCTCCTGCGCATCGCTCGGCAAAACGTCACGAGGTCGCTCACCGACGAGGAATGCCGTCAGTACTTACACGTGGCTCAGTGCCCGCAGACCTGAAGCCGGATCGACTCCGATCGCCAGGCGTCGAGTCATCAATCGGAATCGACGTCACTTGAGTCCTTCACGCCTCTTCGCTTTGAATGCGAGGACGGCAGTGTGCGAGGCGCGCAGACGAGCGTGAGTCGCCAGCCGGACGGCGCCGCGGGTGTCGTCCGCGCGTAACGCTTTGTCAGCTGC
>DATIBF010000077.1:0-8244 GCA_035457655.1 Gaiellaceae bacterium | reverse complement strand
GCCCGACGATGCCGATGGGGACGTTCAGGAAGAAGATCCAGCTCCAGTCGATGTGCTCGGTGATGAGGCCGCCGATGAGCGGGCCGATCGCGAGCGCCATCGCCGAGACCCCGGCCCAGATGCCGATCGCCATTCCGCGCTGGTGCGGCGGGAAGGTCGCCGAGATGATCGAGAGCGTCGCCGGCAGCATCAGCGCGGCGCCGATGCCCTGAACCGTGCGGGCCCCGATCAGCATCTCGCCGCCGGTCGCGAGGCCGCAGGCGAGCGACGAGGCGGTGAAGATCGCGAGGCCGAGCAGGAAGAGGCGCCGGCGGCCGAAGAAGTCGGCGAGCTTGCCGCCCGTGAGCATGAGGACGGCGAACGTCAGCGCGTAGGCGTTCACGGTCCACTCGAGCTCCGAGAGGCCGATGCCGAGGTCCCGCTGGATCGACGGGAGCGCGACGTTCACGACCGTGTTGTCGAGCATGATCATGAAGAGCGCGAACGCGAGGGCGCCGAGGGTCCACCACTTGCGGTTCTCGCCGGCGAGGATGCGGGCTTTCACGAGGCTTCCTCCTCGGTGCTAGGGGTTGTGGGGGCCAGGCCGTTGACGACGGTGTGGACGAGCGCCCACGCGAACCCCTCGTCCGGCGCCACCGCGGCGTCCGTGAGGGCGGGTGCGAAGGTGTGGTCCCGGGCGGCTCCGATGAGGATCGTGGCGACGACCCCGGGCTCGACGCCCGCGTCGATCCGGCCCAGGGTCTGCTCGGCGCGAACGTAGGCGGACGCGGCGTTGAAGACGGCAACGAGACCGGTCTGCCGCTCGCGAATCCTGGCCTTGAAGCGCTGGAAGACGTTACGGTCGCCCATGAGCGCGAAGAAGATCGGCTGGTTCTCGCGGATGAGGCTCACGAGTTCCTCGACCCAGGGCACGAGGTTGCCGTCGACCGTTCCCTCGCCCGCCTTCGAAGGCAGCTCGAGGAGCTCGGCGAAGTAGGGCTCGCGCTCGACTACGACGGCGATGACGAGGTCGATCTTGTCCGCGAAGTGCACGTAGATCGACCCCTCCGCACAGCCTGCCGCCTTGGCGATCTTCCGGGTGGTGGCCCCGGCCAGGCCGTGCTCGCGAATGAGCGCGTCGGCGGCCTCGATGATGCGGCGCCGAAGCGTGGGCTTAGTCTCGATCGTCTCGACCATGAGTGAGCGCTCGCTCATTATGGGTGAGCGTTCACTCATTGTCAAGCGAGACTAGACTCCTCCTAATGGCGGAGGTGGTGTGGAGGCCGGACGAGGAGACCCTCAGGCGCGCGAACGTCCTCCGCCTCATGCGCCGGCACGGCATCGCGAGCTACTGGGATCTCGTCCGACGCTCGCAGGACGAGCCCGAGTGGTTCTGGCCCGCCGCGATCGAGGACCTGGGCCTCGAGTTCTCCCGGCCGTGGGAGCGGGTCTACGACGACTCGCGCGGGCCCGAGTGGACAACGTGGTTCCCGGGCGCGACCGTGAACATCGCGCGGAACTGCGTCCACCGCTGGGCGGAGCGCGGCCCCGAAAGGACCGCCGCGGTATTCGCCGGCGAGGACGGCTCGCGGCGCGAGCTCACCTTCGCCGAGCTGTCGCGGGACGTGACCCGGCTCGCCGAGGGCCTCGTGCGGCTGGGCGTCGAGCCCGGCGACCGCGTGGCCATCTACCTCCCGATGTGCCCCGAGGTTGCGGTGGCGTCCCATGCCTGCGCCCACGTCGGCGCCGTGCAGGTGCCGCTCTTCTCGGGCTTCGCCGCGCCCGCGGTCGTGCAGCGGCTGCAGGACTCCGAGGCGAAGGTCGTGATCACCGCCGACTACTCACTGCGGCGGGGAACCAGGCTCCCCATGCGGCAGACGGTGGAGGAGGCGGCGCGCCAGGCGCCGTCCGTCGAGCACGTCGTCACGTGGGAGCGGGACGCCGGCTGGGGCGCCGTCGTGGAGGAGAGCCCCGGCGAGCTGCCGCCGCTCGAGGTTGCGAGCGAGCACCCGTACCTGCTCACGTACACCTCGGGGACGACGGGGAAGCCCAAGGGCGTGCTCCACGTCCAGGGCGGCTTCCTCGTCTCGATCACGCGCGAGGTTGCCTACCAGGCCGACGTCCACCCCAACGACGTCCTCCACTTCTCCACGGACCTGGGCTGGATCATGGGCCCGTGGACGGTCGTCGGCGGCGGGGCGCTCGGCTGCACGCTCGTCTTCGCCGAGGGCGCGCCGGACCGGCCTCCCGACCGGCTCTGGCGGCTGGTCGAGGACGAGCGCGTCTCGGTGCTCGGCCTTTCGCCGACCCTCGTCCGAGCGCTGATCCCCCACGGCGGCCCCGAGGCCGACCTCTCCTCGCTGCGAGTCGTGGTCACGACCGGCGAGCCGTGGAACCCCGCCCCCTACCGGTGGCTCTTCGAGCAGATCGGCGGCGGCCGGGTGCCGATCATCAACTGCTCGGGCGGGACCGAGGTCGCCGCCTGCTTCCTCTCACCCACGCCCGCGATCCCGATCAAGGAGTGCTCGCTCGGCGGGCCGGCGCTCGGCATGGCGATGGACGTGGTCGACGGCGAGGGCGCGTCGCTGATCGGCACCGGCCAGGTGGGGGAGCTGGTCTGCCGCCGCCCGTTCCCCGGGATGACGCGGGGCTTCTGGCGCGATCCCGAGCGCTATCTGGACGCGTACTGGCGCCGCTTCCCCGGCGTCTGGGTACACGGCGACTGGGCCTCGGTGGACGGGGACGGCTACTGGTTCCTCCACGGCCGCTCCGACGACACGCTGAACATCGCGGGCAAGCGCATCGGCCCCGCGGAGCTCGAGTCGGCCGCCGTCGCTCACCCCGCCGTCTCCGAGGCGGCCGCCGTCGGGATTCCCCACGACGTCAAGGGCGAGGTCGCGTGGGTCTTCTGCGTTGCCGCGCCCGGCTTCGCGCCGAGCGAGGAGCTCGCGGCCGAGGTCGCGGAGACGGCCGCCGGCGAGCTCGGCAAGGCGTTCAGGCCCGACCGCGTCGTCTTCGTGCCCGCCCTCCCGAAGACGCGGAGCGCGAAGATCGTGCGCCGCGCCGTCCGCGCCAAGGCGCTCGGCACGGATCCGGGCGACCTCTCGTCCGTGGAGAACCCGGAGGCGCTGGAGGCCATTGCTCGCGCCGTCTGAGTACGAGGGCACGCCGACCCGCGGCTACCTGGACTCGGCCACCTACGGGCTGCCACCGCGCTCGACGCTCGCGGCAATGGAACAGGCGCTCGCCGGCTGGCGCAGGGGCCGGCGCTGGCGCGACTGGGAGGAGGACGGGGAGGCCTGCCGGGCGCTCTTTGCCGGGATCGTGGGCGCGCGGGCCGAGGACATCGCGCTCGTCACTGCCGCGTCCGTCGGGGTGGGCCTCGTCGCGGCCAGCCTGCCGGCCGAGCCGGGAGCGAACGTCGTGCTCTACGAACGCGACTTCACCTCGGCGCTGCTTCCCTGGCAGGGCCTCGCCGCTCGCGGGGTCGAGCTGCGCTTCGTTCCGCTCGAGCGGGTTGCCGAGGCGGTCGACGAGCGGACGGCGATCGTCTCCGTCAGCCTCGTCCAGTCGGCCGAGGGCCGCGTCGTAGACCTGGACGCCCTCCGCGCGACGGGAGCCCGGATCCTCCTGGACGTGACCCAGGCGGCGGGCACCTACCCCGTCGACGTCTGCGGCATCGACTACCTCGTGGCTCACGGCTACAAGTGGCTCCTCTGCCCGCGCGGCCTCGCGTTCTTCTACGCCAGCCCGGAGCGGCGGAGCGAGATCGAGCCGTGGACCGCCGGCTGGAAGTCGCGCACCGACCCGTACGAGGACTACTACGGCGTGCCCGAGTTGACCGGGGACGGGCGCCGCCTCGACGTTTCCTTGCCCTGGTTCTCGGCCGCCGGTGGCCGCCCGAGCCTCGAGCTCTTCGCGTCCCTCGGGGTCGAGCGAATCGCGGCGCACAACCTCGCCCTTGCCAGGGCCCTCACGGGTGAGCTCGGCCTACCCGACGCGGTCTCGCCGATCGTCCGCATCCAGGTCGAGGACGCCGAGAACGCCGCCGGGCGGCTGCGTGAGGCCGGCATCGCCTGCTCGGCCCGCGGCGGCTCGGTCCGCCTGTCGTTCCACCTCTACAACGACGAGGCGGACGTCGAGCTCGCCGCCGCCGCGCTGAGACCGTCCACCTCGGTCGTATAGGGTCCCGCCGCGATGATCCGCTTGCTCGTCAGGCTCCTGGTCGTGGTGGCGGCGAACGCCGTCGGCCTGCTCGTCGCGGCGGCGGTTCTCAACGGAATGGAGCTCGACGCCGGCGGCTTCATCCTCGCGCTGATCATCTTCACAGTGGTCTTCGCCCTGATGACGCCGTTCCTCGCCAGCCAGCTGCGGCGTAGGAACTCCGCGGCGATCGGAGGCGTAGCGCTGATTGCGACGTTCGTCGCTCTCCTCGTCACGGACCTTCTCTCGGACGGGCTCACCATCGAGGGGGTCGGGACCTGGATCGCGGCGACCGTGATCGTCTGGCTTGCGTCGTTGCTCGCGGCCTTCATCCTGCCGTTCCTCGGGCTCAGGAAGTTCATGGAGGAACGGCGGGCGTAGCCTCATGGAGGAACGGCGGGCGTAGCCCGGTTTTCGCCTGCTAGGCGTAAACGGCTAGAATCCAGCCTATGCGCCTGGCTCTGGCCCAAATCGACACCGTCGTCGGCGACCTCGACGGCAATCGCGATCGCATCCTCGCCCGGCTCGAGGAGGCGCGGTGCGAGGGTGCCGACCTGGTGCTCTTCCCCGAGCTCGCCGTCACGGGCTATCCGCCCGAGGACCTCCTCCTCCGCCCCGGCTTCCTCAAGGCCGCCGCGCGGACGCTCGAGGAGATCGCGGCCGCGACGAGAGGAATTGCGGCGCTCGTCGGCACGCCGCACCTGGATCGCGATCTCTTCAACGCGTGCGCGGTCTGCGTCGACGGCGAGGTGAAGGCGATCTACCGAAAGCAGTTCCTTCCCAACTACGGTGTCTTCGACGAGGATCGGTACTTCCAGCCCGGTCGCGGCCTCGTCCTCCTGCGCTGCGGCGAGACCCTCGTCGGCCCGACCGTGTGCGAAGACATCTGGCAGCCCGGTCCGCCCGCAACGGACCTCGCGCTCGCCGGCGCTCACGTCGTCGCGAACATCTCGGCCTCGCCGTTCCACGTCGGGAAGGGTGCCGAACGCGAGGAAATGCTGGCGACCCGGGCGCGCGACAACTCGTGCTGGATCGCGCTCGTCAACGCCGTCGGGGCGCAGGACGAGCTGATCTTCGACGGCCAGAGCCTCGTCCTCGACGAGGACGGAGAGGTCGTCGCCCGCGGCCCGGCCTTCGAGGAGGCGCTGCTCCTCGTGGACGTTGACCCGACGACGGCGGTCGGGAGACGGCTCCGCGACGCGCGGCGGCGCTCGCTTGCACGGGCGCGGCGCGACCTGCCCGAGCCGAACGTCGTCGACGTCCCGCTTCGGGCAGGCCCCCGCGGCTCCCTGCGGGCGGTGGTCGCCGAGCCGTTGGGCGAGCTGGAGGAGATGCGGCTCGCGATCGAGCTCGGGCTCAGGGATTACGCGGGCAAGAACGGGTTCACGGACGTTGTGCTGGGCGTTTCCGGAGGCATCGACTCGGCGCTCACGGCCGTGCTCGCGGCCGAGGCGCTCGGGCCCGGGCACATCGTCTGCGTGTCGATGCCCTCGCGCTTCTCCTCGGAGGAAACGCGCGCGGACGCCCGCGCCGTCGCGGAGTCGCTCGGCGCCCGCTTCCTCGAGGTCCCCATCGACCCGATCGTGGACGCGTTCGGCGCGGCTCTCGCGGAGACGTTCGCAGGCACCGATCCCGGCATCGCCGAGGAGAACGTCCAGGCCCGGGCGCGAGGCGTGATCGTCATGGCGCTCTCCAACAAGTTCGGCTGGCTGCCGCTCGCCACCGGGAACAAGAGCGAGCTCTCGGTCGGCTACGCCACGCTCTACGGGGACATGGCCGGCGGCTTCGCGCTCCTCAAGGACGTGTACAAGACCGACGTCTTCCGCCTGGCTCGCCATCTCAACGAGCGGGCCGGGCGCGAGCTGATCCCCGTCTCGATCATCGAGCGGGCCCCGAGCGCCGAGCTCCGGCCCGGCCAGCTGGACGAGGACTCGCTCCCGCCCTACGCGAAGCTCGACGAGGTGTTGGAGGCCTACGTCGAGCTCGACAGCTCGCACGAGGAGCTGACCTCGGACGGCTTCGACCCGGAGATCGTGGAGCGGGCGCTGGCAATGATCGACCGCGCCGAGTACAAGCGGCGGCAGGCCGCGCCCGGCGTCAAGCTCCGTCCCAAGGCGTTCGGCCGCGACCGGCGCATCCCGATCACGAACCGCTGGCGCGGGTAGCCGGGAGCGCTTCGGACACCACGCCTGCCCTCTTAATCACGGGGCACCCCTCTCCCACCACCCGCTCTCCAGCGTAACCGCGCAAGGCGTACGAGTGGCGCGCGGGGTGTGCCGAGACGCGCGCACGGGTGTGACGGAACGTCGGCTATGGGCGCTCGAGCACGGCAGCCAGCGTGGAGAACCAACGCAGCCGTTCCGCGTACGGCACCGCGGCGTTCGCCGGCGAGGTGGAGGGCAGGACGAAGAGGCGCGTCTCGCCGAGGTTGTGCTCCTGCTCCCCGAGGTCGCAGCGCGGGCCGCCGAACACGCCCTTGTACGCCGCCTTGCCGACGAAGGCGATCGTCCCCGGGCGCAGCTCGGCGGCGAGCCGTTCGAGGCGCTCTTGCGCGCCGTCGAAGTCGGCGCGACGGAGCTCCCCGCTCCCCTTCGTCGTCCGGTAGGCGGCGTTCGTGAGCCCGTAGCCGAGCTGGAGCAGGCTCCACTGCTCGCTCGGCTCGAGCTGCCGAGGTGTCAGTCCCGAGTCGGCGAGGAGGCGCCAGAAGTCGTTCCGAGGGTTGGCGAAGTGGTGCCCCGCCGCCGAGGAGCGGCGGCCCGGATTGATTCCGCAGAAGGCGCAACGCAGCCCGGGCGCCAGGACGTCCGGCACGGCGGAAGCCGACGGCGCTGTCACGGCGGTACCCTACGGCAGAGCGAAAAGGAGGCAAGAGATGGCGCAGGTCGAGGACAAGCCCGGGGTCGCGACCGAGACCCTGAAGAACTACATCGGAGGACAGTGGGTCGAGGCCGAGAGCGTCGAGACGCTCGACGTCACGAACCCGGCGAACGGCGAGCCCCTCGGAGCGGTGCCGCTCTCCGGGCCGGCCCAGGTGGACGAGGCCGTCCGAGCGGCGCGCGAGGCGTTTCCCGCCTGGCGATCGACGCCGCCGATCGTGCGTGCCCGCGCGTGCTTCGAGCTCAAATACAGGCTCGAGGAGGCGCTGGACGAGCTCGCGCTCCTCGTCACGACCGACAACGGCAAGGCGCTCAAGGACGCCACCGGCGAGGTCCGGCGCGGAATCGAGTGCGTCGAGGTCGCCACGGGGATCCCGACGCTCATGCAGGGTACGAACCTCGAGGACGTCTCGCGCGGGATCGACTCAGACATGATCCGCCAGCCGATCGGCGTCTTCGCCGGCGTCACCCCGTTCAACTTCCCCTTCATGGTGCCCATGTGGTTCCTGCCGTTCGCCATCGCGTGCGGGAACGCGTTCATCTGCAAGCCGTCCGAGCAGGACCCGCTCGCCATCCAGCGGACCTTCGAGCTCCTCGACGGCGTCGTCCCGCCCGGCGTGGTCAACCTCGTCCACGGCGGCAAGCCCGCCGTGGACGCGATTCTGGAGCACCCGGGGATCGACGGTGTTTCGTTCGTGGGCTCGACCCCGGTGGCGCACTACATCTACGAGACCGCGGCCAAGCACGGGAAGCGCGTGCAGGCGCTCGGGGGCGCGAAGAACCACGTCATCGTCATGCCCGACGCCGACCTCGACACCGCCGTCGACGGCGTCCTCTCGTCCGCGTTCCACGCCGCCGGGCAGCGGTGCCTCGCGAACTCTGTCTGCATCGCGGTGGGTGACGCCTACGAGCCGCTGAAGGAGGCGCTCGCCGAGAAGGGCGGGGCCATGGTCGTCGGCGACGGCGCCGACCCCGAGACGGAAGTCGGCCCGGTGATCTCCGAGGCGTCGCAGGAGCGCATCCTCGGCTGGATCGAGAAGGGCGCGAGCGAGGGCGAGCTCGTGCTCGACGGCCGCGGCCGCGGCTCCGAGGACGGCAACTTCATCGGCCCGACGATCATCGAGTCCGAGCCCGGCTCGGAGATCGCCCGGGAGGAGATCTTCGGCCCGGTGCTCACGCTCCTCAA
>DATIBF010000076.1:0-32355 GCA_035457655.1 Gaiellaceae bacterium | reverse complement strand
GCTGGAGCGGCCCGCCGGCCCGCTTGCGCCCGAGCGCTTCGGCGTCCTCCAGGCGCTCCTGGCCCATCTGCTCGCGCGCTGCGGCGACGAGACGCGCGCCGTCATCCCGGCGCAGGAGCTCGTCGATCGGTTCCACATCCCGTACGAGCAACTCGACGACCACCTGCAGCTTCTCAACCTCGTCAACTTCGGGGGCGGGTGTTACGCCGTCTATGCCTCCCTCGACGGCGACCAGGTGCGCGTGGACAAGGAGCTCTTCGGCGATGCCTTCAGGCGCCCGCCGCGTCTGACGCCGCTCGAGGCGCGTGCGATCCGGCTCGCCCTCGAGTTCGTGGGCCCGATGATCGCGGCGGAGGCGCAGACTCCGCTCGAGCGCGTCCGCAGGAAGCTCGAGGAGACCTTCGGCGAGTTCGCCTTGCCCGAGCCGGCGGGAGAGCCCGAGGCGGGCACCGAGGAGGAAGGCCTCATCCGGACGCTCTCCGAGGCGATCCGCGGGCAACGGCTGGTCGAGATCGAGTACGTGGCCGTGGGCGAGGAGAAGAGCGTTCGCGTGATCGAGCCGCACGCCCTCGAGCGCGAGCTGCCGTGGTGGTACGTCCACTCCTGGGACCGCACGCGCGACGGTCAGCGGAGCTTCCGGGTCGACCGGATGCAGCGCGCGACGCTCCTCGAGGAGATGTTCGACCCGCGCCCGGGCCTGGAACCACGGAAGCTGCGAGACGTTCGCGTGGCGAAGGTGCTCTTCGACCCCGAGGTGGCGCGCTGGCGCATCGAGCGCGGAGCGCTGCCCCTCGCCCGCGGATATGCCCTGGAGGAGGTGGGCGTCGGCGGCACCGACTGGTTCGTCGGCGAGATCCTCTCCCACCGCGGCTTCGCGGAGGTGCTGGAGCCGGCGGACCTGCGCAAGGACGTTGCCACGCGGGCGAAGAAGCTCAAGGCCGCGCTCGGCAAGCGGCCGGCGCGCGCCCGCGGCTAGCGACCTTCAGGCGCTCGCGAGCGGCAGCCGCAGGACGAACGTCGCTCCCCTGCCCGACTCCGACTCGACGTCGAGCGTGCCGCCGTGGGCTTCCGCGATCGACCTGGCGATGAAGAGACCGAGACCGGCGCCGGGCTGGGAGCCGCCGTCCTGACTCACGCGGCCGAACTTCTCGAAGATCAGGCGGTGCGACTCGGGCGGGATGCCGGGCCCGTTGTCGCGCACGCTGACGGCGACGGCGCTGTTCTCGCTGGCCGCAGCCACCTCGATCTCGTCTCCGGTGACCGTGTACTTCACGGCGTTCGTGAGCAGGTTCCAGAGGAGCTGGCGCAGCCGCTCGCGGTCGCCCCGCACGGGCGGGAGTGTGGGCGCGACGCGCATCGTCACCTTGACCTCGTCCTGCCCGAGGGAGACGACCGCCGCCGTCTCCCGGACGAGCTCCTCGACGTCCACCGCCGCGAAGGCGTACGGGAACGTGCCCGCCTCGATGCGCGAGGTGTCGAGGACGTCGCCGACGAGATCGGAGAGACGCGAGGTCTCGCTCTCGATCAGGCCGAGGAACGACTCGCGCTGCTCCTGGCTCAGCTCGCGCCAGCGCCGGTTGAGCGTCTGCGCGCAGCCGATCACCGAGGCCATGGGGGCACGAAGCTCGTGGGAGACCATGGAGACGAAGTCCGCCCTGAGCGACGAGAGGCGTCGGAGCTCCTCCGCGGCGCTCCGCTCGGCCTCGTACGCCCGGATGTTCTCGACCGCGGCGGCAACCTGGCTCGCGAGGAGCGTCAGCATCTCGACCTCCTCCGACGTGAACGCCGGCCCGGCGTCGCGCGCCACCGTAAGCGTCCCGAGGGCGCGCTCGCCGAGCGTGAGCGGCGCCACCACCTCGTCGCAGTCGACCGTGTCGCCTGCCCTCGCGAAGACCGGCTCGGCGTCGCTCGCCACCTCGATCTGCAGGCGGTCGAACGCGATCATGCTCCGAAGCTCCTCGCGAAAGGCCTCGAGCGCGCGGCTCTGGTCCAGAGAGGACCCCAGCGCGCGCGCAGCCCGGTTGACCGCCTCGAGGACGTCCGCTCGGTGCCCGAGGCGGTCGCGCAGGTCCTCGGCTTCCGCAGCGCGCGCCTCGGCGACCGCCGTCTCGGCGCGCAGCCTGTCGACGAGCCAGCCGACGACGAGGCCGATGAGGATCTGGAGCCCGAACGGGAGCGTCACGTGGTCGAGGTCGAACGGCGGCGGCCCGAACTCCTCGGCGCGCCACCACTCGGCGAGGAAGACGAGCGGCAGGACGACGACCGGGACGAGTGCGCCGCCCTTCATCCCGTAGCGGAGCGCGCCCTCGATCACCGGGATGTAGAGGATTCCCCAGGCCGGGGTGCTCGGCTCGAACGTGTAGACGAAGACGAACGCGTAGACGATCGCGGTGTCGAACGCGAGTGCGAGGAAGCCGATGCGGCCGAGCGCCTTGCGGTCGAGCGGGCGCCGCGCCAGCCAGAAGAACGCCACCGCTCCGAGCGAGAGGGCGGCCGCGGTCGCCCAGCCCCAGCGCTCGTAGCCGGGCGGGTGCTCGTCGCCGACGATCGCCACTTCGAAGGCGGCGAACGGGACCGCGAAGACGCGCACCCACGCGATCCAGATCTCCGTCTGACGGAGGCGCTCGAGCTCGGCGCTCACGTTAGTCCCTCGAGTCGAGCCAGCGCCCACTCGGCGTGCTCGCGGAGCAGCTGGTCGTCGCCCTCGGCATACGGGCGCACGGCATCCACCAGGCTTCTATCGGCCGAGTTGCCCGCGGCGACAAGGGCGTTTCGCCGGAGGTAGCGCGGGTCGTTGCGCGGGAAGTACAGGCGCGCATAGCGCTCGCGCAGCTCCTCGTCCGCCTGGCGAAGCCAGTCGAGGAGGGAGACGACCGGCTCGCCGTCCGCGGCGGCTTCCTCGGCACGGCGCTTCTCGACGCCGCGATTCCAGGGGCAGACGTCCTGGCAGATGTCGCAGCCATAGACCTGCCGCCCGAGCTCCTCACGGTAGCCCTCCGGGATGGGCGTGGGCGCCTGCGTCCAGTAGGAAAGGCATTTCGTCGCGTCGACGACGCCCGGCTCGTCGAGCGCACCCGTCGGGCACGCGTCGATGCAGAGCGTGCACGAGCCGCAGTCGAGCTCGAGCGGCGAGCTCGGCTCGATCTCGATGTCGGTGACGAGCGTCCCGAGCACGACCCACGAGCCGTGCGTGCGCGTGATCAGCATCGTGTTCTTGCCGTAGAAGCCCAGGCCGGCCCGCGCAGCGCCCTCGCGGTCGACGTGCTGGTTCGCGTCGACGAGCACCCGGTAGCCGCCTCCGAGCCGGTCGCCGAGCTCTTCGAGCTTCTCGCGCAGCAGCGCATAGTGGTCGGCCCAGGTGTAGCGGGGAAGGCGCCCCTCCCCCGCCTGCGGCTCAGGCCCGTGGGCGTAGTAGCAGAGAGCCGCTGAGACGACCGTGCGCGCGCCGGGAAGCAGTTTCTCGGGATGGCAGGAGACCTCCGGCTGCGCCATCGTGAAGCGCATGTCGGCGAAGAGGCCCCGCGCGCGGCGCTCCCGGATCACGCGCTCGGTCTCGGCGTAGGCCCTTGCGGCCGCAGCTCCGACGACGTCGATCCCGAGCTCTTCCCCCAACCGGGCGAGCTCTGCGCTCGTCATCTCTCCCGCAAGGTAGCACTGCTTTGTCTATACGATCGCGCCGTGAAGGCGGTGCGCATTCACGAGGACGGCGGCCCGGAGGTCCTCAGGTACGAGGAAGCTCCCGATCCCGCGCCCGGCCCCGGCGAGGTGCTGATCGGCCTGCGCGCGGCGTCGCTCAACCACCTGGACCTCTGGCTGCGCCGGGGCTTGCCGTCCGCGCCAAAGCCGCGGATCCTTGGCGCGGACGGCGCCGGAGTCGTCGTCGGCCTCGGTGAGGGCGTCGACCGCTTCGCCGAGGGCGATGCGGTCGTCATCAACCCGGGCCTCGACGAGGGAGCCAGGATCGTGGGCGAGCACATGGACGGCACCCACGCCGAGCTCATCGCGCTCCCTGCTGACTACGTGTACCCACTGCCGGACGGCCTCTCGTTCGAGGAGGCGGCCGCGTTCCCTCTCGTCTTCGAGACCGCCTACCGGATGCTCGTGACTCGGGCCGGCCTCGCCGAAGGCGAATGGGTCTTCGTGTGGGGCATCGGGAGCGGCGTTGCGACCGCCTCCCTTCAGGTTGCCAAGGCGCTCGGCGCGCGGGTCATCGTGACCTCGTCGAGCGACGAGAAGCTCGAGCGGGCCCTCGAGCTGGGCGCCGCCGCGGCCGTAAACCACGCCGCGGGCGACGTCGCCGGTACGGTGCGCGAGGTGACCGGGGGCCACGGCGCCGACGTCGTCGTCGAGCACGTCGGCGAGGCCACCTGGAAGACGTCGCTCCAGGTCGCGGCCGCGGGCGGGCGCATCGCCGTCTGCGGCGCGACGAGCGGCCCCAACCCGCCCGCGAACCTGCACCGCATCTGGTGGAAGCAGCTCACGGTCGTCGGCTCGACGATGGGGACGCAGGCGGACTTCCGGGCCGTCTACGACCTCGTGGCGAGCGGGCGGGCGAAGCCCGTCGTCGACCGCGTGTTCCCCCTTGCCGACGCCGCCGCGGCGCACGAGCACCTGGAGGCCGGCCGCCAGCTCGGCAAGGTCGTCCTCGAGATCGGCGACTGACCGGCTAGAGGACGATCCGCCGCGCTATCTCGTGCGGGCACCCCGCCGCGACGAGCCTGCGCACTTCGCCGAGGTCGACCGGCGCCTTCGTGAGCGCGTTGGCGTCGCGCTGGCTGAAGCCCAAGGCGATGAACTGCGACTTGCGCCAGCGGCGCACCCGGGCCGCCTCCGGAAGCCCCAACCGCCTGATCTCGACTCGATCGCCCATGGCTAAAAGAGTGGGGGCAAGAGCGACCGTCGCCCCACCGCCGAAGGGCGCGTCCAACCCAGCCGAAAGTCGAGTCTCGTTACCTAGCCGAAGCCGAGCACGAACTTCGCGTCGTCGGACATGCGCTCGGGGCTCCACGGCGGCTCCCACGTCAACTCCGTCTCGACCTGCTCGACGCCCTCGAGGCTCTCGACGACCTCCTGGATCTGCTGCTCGATCATCGGCCCGACGGGGCAGCCCATCGAGGTGAGGCTGTAGGTGACGTGCACCTTCGGGCCCTCGACCTCCGCGTCATAGAGGAGGCCGAGCTCGACGATGTCCATCCCGAGCTCCGGGTCCTCGACGACCCGCAGCGCCTCAATCACGTCCTCGCGCGTCGGCATGAGCCCAAGGCTACCCGAGGAGGCGCACCTCTTCGCGCCGCTCCCGGGCGAAGAAGTGGATGCCGTCGACGAAGCGCACCCAGTTGTGCCGGGTGCAGAGGACGAGCGAGTGGGTGCGGGCGCTGTCGGTGAGGAAGCGCACGCCCCGGAGGAGATCGCCGTTGGTGACGCCCGTGGCGGCGACGATCACCGCGCCGGGGGCGAGCTCGTCGGTCTCGAAGACCTTGTAGGGATCGTCGATCCCGTGCTCCCTCGCCTGCTCGATCTCGTCGCGTGAGGTTGGCCAGAGCTGCGCCTGGAGCTCACCGCCCAGGCAGCGAAGGGCGGCCGCGGAGAGAACCGCCTGGCGCGCGCCGCCGATACCGACCGCGAGGTGGTCGTTGGTGCCGCGCACGGCGGCCGTGATCGAGGCGGTGACATCGCCGTCCTGGATCAGCTTGATGCGAGCGCCGGCGGCCCGGATCTCTTCGATCAGGTCGTGGTGGCGCGGGCGGTCGAGGACGATGGCCGTGATGTCCCCGGGCCGACGCCCGTAGGCATCCGCGATCGAGGCGACGTTCTCCCCTATCGACTTCCCCAGGTCGATGCGGCCACGGGCGACGGGGCCGACGGCCATCTTCCGCATGTACATCGGCGGCAGGCGCGGAAAGGAGCCTGACTCACCGGAGGCGATCATCGACATCGCGCCGTAGTCGCCGCGCGCGACCACCGCCCGGCCTTCGAGCGGGTCGACGGCGAGGTCGACCTCGGGCCCGCCGCTCCCGACCGTGTCGCCGATGGCGAGCGCGTCGGCCTCCTCGTCGCCGCCGACGACGACCCGGCCCGTGATCTCGAGCTCGTCGAGGCCCTCGCGCATGGCGGTCGCGGCCGACTCCTCCGCTCCCTTCACGTCACCACGACCGAGCCAGCGTGCGCCGGCGAGCGCCGCGCGCTCCGTCACGGCCGCGAAGGCCTCGCACCGGCAGCGCACGGCGTCGTCGCTCTCGCTCACAGGCCAGCCGGCCTGTGAGCGTGTGGAGGGTGTGTGAGGGAACCGGGAGGTTCCCTCACTGCAGCAAAGAAGGGGGCCCGCGGGGGAAACATGGTTTCCCTCGCGCGAGCGAGCCGAAGGCGAGGGACGGTCAAGCTCGGGCCTGATCCTGGGCGCGCTCGACCTCGGCGAGCACCAGGTGGATGATCTCGTTCACGGCGGCTTCCATGCGCGTGTTCTCGACGACGGGGACGCCGGCCTTCTCGGCTCGCTCCACGAGGTAGTCCTGGATGTGCCTGATCTCAGGGAGGGCGCGGAGGTACTTCTGCATCGGGCGGAGACCCTGCGAGCCCGCATCACGAATCCAGAAGTGGCGCGCGTGCTCGTCCTCGTCGGCGATCGCGACGAGGCACTGGATCACAACCGCGCCCTCGTACGCGCGCGGGAGCGCCCCGGGGACGAGGTGGACGCCCTCGACGGCGAGCGAGTAGCTCTCCTCGAGGGCCCGCGCGATGACGGCCTTGACGCCGACGAGCACGTTCCGCGTCTGCTCCTTGAAGCCCAGCAGAGCCGCGTCGGCCTCCTCGCCGTCGTGACTATGCAGGGCCGGGCCGGCCTCGAAGCTCGAATAGTGGATGGACGGCATGAACCGCCGGGCGAAGAACGCGCGCATCGTCTGTCGCACCGTGTCCGTCGAGGTGACGCGCGTGATGCCGAGCCGGTGCGCGATCTCCGTCGCCACCGTCGACTTCCCGGTTCCGGTGGCGCCGCCGACGAGGAGGATGATCGGCAGGTCGAGCTCGCGCAGCGCCTGCAGGCGGCGAAGGTGGAGGACGGCCTCGCCGTTCTCGTGCTCGGCGAGCACGGAGGCGGCGACGTCATAGAGGCGCTCGGCGCCGACGGCCTGCTCCTCTTGCCCCCGGACGAGCTCACCCTCGATCAGGCGAGCGAGCTCGTACGCGCGCTCGGGGCGGATCCCGGTGGCCATGAGCGTCTTCGCCATGAGCCCCTTCGAGTAGGGAAGCCTGACGTCCTCGGAGAGGAGCGCCTCGGGCGGGCGGCGGTCGGCGTTCACGCGGGCGCCTTCGCAGCGACCACCATGTCCGCGATCGCCTCCACCGCCCCGTCCAGCTCGCGCTCGCCGGGGAGCGGCAGGACTTCGTTGTCGGCGAACACGACCGCGATGCCGCGCGTCTCGGCGATCTCGGCGACGACGTCGATCGCCGCCGCCTTGATCTCGGTGAGGTAGACGTCGGCCTTTGCGACAGCCGGCGAGTCGAGCTCGGCCAACAGGACGTTGCGGCTCGCGAGGCTGCCGGAGACGAAGACGACCTCGGCGCCGTGCTCCCGCTCGAGGTGCTCGCGGAGCCGGTCGTGAATGGATTCCGGCGCGGTGGAGAAAAACGCGATGCGGCGGCCCGTCACCGGCTCCACCGGCCGCGGTCGCAACACGGTGGCGATCACCGGCAGATCCTTGTCGACGGCGGCGATCGCCAGACGAAGCTCGTCGACGCGCTGCGGCGTCGCCAGCGGCTCCTCGCACATCGTCAGGACGACGAGGTCGCTCAGGAAGAGGCGGTAAGCCCCGAGGTGACCGGTCACCGTCTCCGGATCCTGGTGCGCGCCGGCGACCATGATCCTCGCGCCCGCCTCCACCGGAGGCAGCGTCGCGCCGCTCGCCTCGAGCAGGACGAGGTCGGACTCCAGCTCGGCGGCAAGCCGAGCGGCCTCCTCCACGTTCGACACGAACGGCTCGCCGGCGAGGCCGCCCCCGCAGCGCCGCGCGCCGACGGTGGGGACGCCCGCAAGCGCGGCGTCCTCGAGGTAGTCGGAGGCTGCGTGAACACCCGAGCGTGAGAGCGCGAGCAGGTCGGCGAGAGTCGGCGACGCCCGAACCACCGTCGGCTCCGCCGGGCCGCCACGGCCCATGGCGACGACGACGACCTCGCGCGAGCGCGAGAGCAGCCGCGCAACGTGCCCCGCGACCGCGGTCTTCCCCACGCGCTTCCCCGTTCCGATCACGGCCAGCGCCGGCTGGTCGTAGGGAGCGAACCGCACCGGGTCGAGCCTGAAGTCGGCGCCCACGTAGGGGATGCCGCTGGCCAGGGCGCGCGAGGCCAGCCGGAAGCGGCGCCTCGGGCCCACGACGGGCTCGTCGGAGAGGTCGATGACGACGTCCACGTCCACTTCGACCAGCGCGTCGGCGAGCTTGTTCCACAGCGGCACCCCGTAGTCGGGCACGCCGCCGCGGAGCTTCTCGGTTCCGCCGAGGAGGACCGCGCCGACGACCTCGTAGCGCAGGGCCTCGAGCGTGTCGACGACGACGTCGGGGTAGTGCTCTCCGTCGACGAGGGCGAGCGCTCTCATTGCCGTCGCGTCAGCTCGGTCTCGATCCGGGCCGTGTACTTCTCGTACTCGAGGGTCTCGGTCGAGAACTGGATGATCCGCTCCTGCCCGTGGAAGGGGTACTTACGCCAGATGTCGACGTGCTTCTCCTCGATCTCGACGACGTTGTAGCACGGCCTTGTCTTCCCCCTCAGGCGGAGCGACGAAACGGTGCCGGCGTTGACGACGAAGAGGTTCTCCAGGCGCCAGGCGTACGGGACGTGCTTGTGGCCCGAGAGGACGAGGTTCACCCCGACGTGTTGCAGGACCTCGAGCGCGTCCCCGGCGTCGTAGACGACGTTGCGCTCGCGCCCGGTGCCCGGCACGGGCAGCAGGTGGTGGTGGAGGACGAAGATCCGGAAGTCGGCGGGCTCGGAGAACTGCTCCTCGATCCACGGGTAGCGGCCGCGGCCGATGACGCCGTGGTCGAGGTCGGGCTCGGACGAGTCGACCGCGACCACGGAGACGCCGTTCACGTGCAGCGTGCGCCTGCGCTCGCCGAAGAGCTCCTCGAAGTGGATGTAGCCGACGTTCCGTGAGTCGTGGTTCCCCGGGACGACGACCACGTTCTCGCACTCGATGCGGTCCAGGTACGCCTTCGCCTCGGCGTACTCCTGCTGGAAGCCGAACGTCGTCAGGTCGCCCGAGCACACGACGATGTCGGGCTCGAGCTCGTTGATCTCCATGATGGCGCGGTCGGCGAGGTTCGGCACGAAGTACGGCGAGCCGCAGTGGAGGTCCGAAAAGTGCGCGATCTTGAACAGCTTGTGCCCCTTCGTCGTCGGCGCTACATGGATCTTAGATCGTGGTCGTCCGAGGTCGTTGCTACCTTTCTAGGAGGATGTGCCCAGAAAGCGGCGATTTCCAGGAATATTCCGGGACCGTCTTTGCCAACGAGGCCGAGATCGAGTGTGCCCGCCTGCTCGACTACTACGGCATCCGGTGGGAGTACGAGCCCCACTCGTTTCCGCTCGAGACGGATGAGGAGGGACGGGTCGTGGAGGCCTTCACCCCCGACTTCTTCCTCCCCGAACAGGAGCTCTACCTCGAGGTCACCGTGATGAAGCAGTCGCTCGTCACGCGGAAGAACCGCAAGATCCGGAAGTTCCGCGAACGCTACCCCGACGTCAAGGTGAAGCTCTTCACACGGCGTGACTTCGAGCGGCTGGGTGAGAAATACGGCCTGAACCTCGTTACGTAGAGCCTCGCCCCGGCGAGGTCTATCTCTCCCGGGAGGAGCTCGCCAGTCGCGTCGGCGAGCTGGGAGCCGAGATCGCGCGCGACTATGTCGGCCGCGACCTCGTCGTCGTCACCGTCCTCAAGGGCGCCTTCGTCTTCGCCGCCGACCTCGCCCGGGCCATCACCATCCCGCACTCCATGGACTTCCTCGTCCTCGCCGGCTACGGCGGCGAGCTGGGCGGCCGCACGCGCATACGCCTCCTCAAGGACCTCGATCTGCCCATCGCGGACCGCGACGTCCTCCTCGTCGAGAATGTCGTCGACACGGGCCTCACGCTGAACTACGTCGTCAAGACGCTCGCCCTCCGCGACCCGCGCGGCATCGCAGTCTGCACGCTCTTCGACCGCCCCTACCGCCGGCTCGTCGACGACCTGCCGATGCGCTACGTCGGCTTCACCATCCCGGATCAGTTCTTCCTCGGCTACGGCTTCGACCTGCACGAACGCTACCGCGGCCTGCCCGACGTCCACGTCGCGGACGCCTAGTGCTCCTGACGGGGCACTAGACTCGGGTCATGCCGGCCGAGCTGATCGGCTTTTTCGGCGTCGCCGTCCTCGTGATCGTGACCCCCGGCCCGGACACGGCCCTGACGATCCGGAACACGCTCCTCGGCGGCCGGGCGGCCGGGATCGCGACCGCGTTCGGGGTGGTCGGCGGCCAGGCCGTCTGGGCGCTGGCGACGAGCCTCGGCGTCGTCGCGCTCTTCCTCGCCTCGGAGCCCGCCTTCGCGGCGGTGCGACTCGCGGGGGCCGCTTACCTCGTCTACCTCGGCGTCCAGACGCTCCTGGCGGCCTGGCGCGGCCAGTCGTGGAAGCTCGCAAGCGGTGCGGGCAAGCGTGTCCTCTCCCCGCGGGTCGCGGCGCGCCAGGGCTTCGTCAGCAACCTCGGCAACCCGAAGATGGCAGCCTTCTTCCCCAGTCTCCTGCCGCAGTTCGTGCCCGCTGGAGAGGCGGCGTTCACGCCGGTGCTCCTGCTCGGCCTCCTCTTCTGCACGATGACCCTCGTCTGGCTCGTCGCGTATGCGGTCGTCGTCTCGCGCGCACAGGGCTTCCTCCGCAAGACGGGCGTCAAGCGAGCCGTGGAGGCCGTCACCGGGACCGTGCTGGTCGCCCTCGGCCTTCGGCTGGCCGCCGAGCGCTAGGCGGCGCCGCTAGAGGTAGCCCATCGGATCGACCGGGGTGCCGTTCACGCGCACCTCGAAGTGGAGGTGCGGCCCGGTCGAGTTGCCCGTCGTGCCCACGGCCCCGATCGCAGTGCCCTGCGAGACGTGTCCGCTGCCGACGTAGAAGGCGGACTGGTGGGCGTACGCGGTGGCAAGGCCGTTGCCGTGGTCGATGATCGTGATGTTCCCGTACCCGCTCATGTAACCGGTGTAGATGATCCTCCCGGCGGCAACGGCGCGAATCGCCGTCCCGCTCGGAGCGGCGATGTCGATGCCTTCGTGCATGCGGCCCCAGCGCCAGCCGAAGCCGCTCGTGACGACGCCGTGGACCGGCCAGATGAAGCCGCTCGACGACGTCCCCGTACCGGTCGAGCCGCCGCCGGAGCCGCCGGTCGAGGCCCGGATCTGGGCGGCGAGCTTGGCGCTCTGCGCCTGCATCGCCTCGACGTCCTCCTGGGCCTCGTGCCGGTCCCCCCGCACCGAGGCCAGGACGCTCTGCCGGTTGGCGCGCGCAGCGGCAAGAGCCTCCTGCTGCGCGACGAGCGCTTCGCGGGCGGCCACCTGCTCCGCGGTCTTGCGTGCGAGCGCTTTCGTCTCTACCGCCACCTCGACCTTCGTCAGCCGGGTTTCCTCCCGCGCGACCCTCAGCTCGTCCCGAAGCGTCTGGATCTGCTCGGCGATTGCCTGATCCTGCTGGCCGATGGACTCGAAGTACTCGAGCTGGTCGACCAGGTCGCCGAGGCTCTGCACTTGGAGGAGGATCGCGAGCGCATCGGTGTCCTCGCTCTGATACAGCTCGACGAGGCGCTCCTCGAGTCGGGCCTGCGCGATCCCGAACTGGGTCTGCAGGTGCACGATCCCCTTCGTCTGCTCCTCAACGCGTGCCTCGAGCTGCGTGAGACGGCGCTCGTGGACGGCGAGCTCGGACTCGAGCTCGGAGATGAGCGCCGTGAGCGCGCCGATGTCGCCGCCGAGCGCGTCGATCCGCTCGCTGGCGGCCTGGATCTCGGAAGTGAGGACGCCCTCCTTCTCCTTGGCGGCCTGGATGTCCGCCCGCAGGCCGGAGATCCTCCGATCCAGTTCCGCCTTCCGATCGGCAGCGGACTGGCCGAGCGCCGCCGGAACGCCCAGGACAACGAGCGCGCTGAGAAGCGCTGCGGCGAAGCAGATGCGGCGAGCGTCAACCACCGGGAACGAATTTCGGCGGGAATGCAGGGCTCCCTGCGCCTCCCCACCGGGGGTCTTCGGTCTCGAACGGCCTCTGTTGTAGCACGGCTCCCGGTCGCCGTGCGCTTTCTACCCGATCAGGTGTTCGAAGTCCGGGACGTCCGGCGGCGCGTCGTCTCGGGCGCCGGCGGGGGCTCTGGAGCCGTCGGCGGCTCCGCGGAAGACGGCTCTGGAACAGGCTCGGACGCGCTTGCAGGCTCGGGCTGGGCCTCGAGGGGCTGCGTGGGCGTCACCTCGGCCTGGGCCCGGCGAACGCGTTCCTGCATCTCCTTGACGAGCGCGCCGATCTGTTCCTCGAGCGTCAGGATGCGGGCGGCGACATCGTCGACATGAGCCGTCGCCGCGCGGGCTGCGTGTGCGTCGCCGGCATGAGTCGCGCGGCCGAGTTCCTGGTAGGCGCGGCCCTGCTCGGCCTGGAGCTCCGCGAGCTCGCGGCGGAGGCGAAAGAGCTCGAGCTGGCCGCGGGAGCGAGCGCCGACGACGCGTCGATGGGCGGAGAGCCTCGCGATCGCTGCGCCGGTCCGCCGGCGGCCGGCCTCCCAGCGGAGCAGGAAGACCAGCGCGGCCAGAACGAGCGCGACCGCGGCCCACAGCCAGACCTGCGCCCCGACCAGGACGACGCCCGCACCGGCGAGGACGATTCCGGCGAGCAGCCCGAGATCCGGCGACGACCAGTACCTGCGCACGCGCGCCTCAACCCCGTCCTGCTCGGGAACGGGGCTTCCGCACTCCGAGCAGAACCTGGCGTCGGCGGCGACGGCAGCGCCGCACGTGCGGCACTCAATGACTGACATCGACCTCTTCTGGTTCCCGGTCCGGGCGATCTCCATGCTCGAGGGCCCGGAGCGCCTGGCCGGCCTGGCGGCGGAGCGAACCGACGAGCGTCCGGTAGTCCTCATCCGAGATCTTGCCGGTCCGGTGGTCGAACTCGAGCTCCTTCAGCGCGGCGAGGGCACGGTCACGCTCCTCGAGCAAGCGCAGACGCCGCTCGTCAGCCGAGTCCGGGATGAAGACGTCGTCCCCTCGCCCGGGCCTGAGGAGCGGCCGGGCGACGTAGACGACGCAGGCGACCGCGAGCAGGGCACCGAGAGCGAGGGCAACGATCTCCATGTCGAGCGCTACGCCGGCTGGGCGGCCCCCTCGCCGGCGAAGCGGGCGGCAAGCCGCCGCTGCTCCCGGGCGTCCGGCCACATGACGACCACCGAGCCGAGCACGAAGATCAGGCCGGAGAGCCAGATGAGGTTGACCAGCGGGTTGACGATCGCTTCGAGGACGACCGACCCGTCCGGATAGAAGCGGTCGGCGATCACGAACAGGTCCTCGCCCCGCAGCCAGTCGGTGCGGATGCCCACCTCGTTCGAGGTCTGCTCCTCGGCGAAGTAGCTGTTCTTGCCGGCCTCCATCGTCCCGACCCGGTCGTCCCCGCGGTGGACGTCCAACTGTGCGCGGACCTCCTGCGCGTTGGCGCCTCGCCGCTCCTCGGTCCCGGTGTAGACGAGCCGGTAGTCGCCGACGGTCATGGCCTCCCCGGGGGCAAGGCGAGCCTCCCGCGTCGTCGAGAAGCCGCCGATCCCGATCGCGCCGATCAGGAGGACGACGATGGCCGCATGGACGACGTAGCCGCCGTAGCGCCGTCGGTTCCTGGACACGAGGCCCGAGAACGCAGCCCACAAGCTTCCGGCGCCGATCGCCTTGCGGGCTCGCGTCCCGCGCACGAACTCGAGCACGATCGTCGTCAGCACGAACGCGGCGAACGTGTAGCCGACGAGGCCGGCCGGGCTCGACCCGGCTCCCCCGAGCAGGAGCAGCACGCCGGCGGCGAACGCGACGCCCGCCGGCCAGGCGAGCTGGGAGGCGAGCGAGCGAAGCGACGCCCGGCGCCAGGCGACGACCGGCCCGATCCCCATCAGCAGCACGAGCGGAAGCCCGAAGACGATCGCGAAGAAGTCGTAGTACGGCGCCCCCACCGAGACGGCGACCCCGCGCACCGCCTCGGAGACGAGCGGGTAGATGACACCCCAGAGGATCGTGAGCGCGAGCGCGACGAGGAAGAGGTTGTTGTAGAGGAACGCGGCCTCACGCGAGACGAGCGACTCGAGCCGCGTCGGCGATCGGAGTACCGGCAGCCGCCAGAGGATGAGCGCGATCGAGAAGGCGACCACGACGGCGATGAAGCCGAGGAAGAACGGCCCGATCGACGACTGCGTGAAGCTGTGGATCGAGCTGATGACCCCGCTCCTCGTCAGAAACGTCCCGAAGAGCGAGAGCGCGAAGGCGCCGGCGACGAGGACGACGTTCCAGACGCGGAGCATGTTCTTCTTCTCCTGCACCATCACCGAGTGGAGGAAGGCCGTGGCGACGAGCCAGGGCATGAGCGCGGCGTTCTCGACGGGATCCCAGGCGTACCAGCCGCCCCACCCCACCTCCTCGTAGGCCCACTTGGCGCCCAGCAGGATCCCGACGCCGAGCAACGTCCAGGCCGCGAGCGTCCAGCGGCGCGTCACCACGATCCAGCGCTCGTCCACGCGCCGCGAGGCGAGCGCCGCCATGGCGAACGCGAACGGGATCGTCAGCCCCACGTAGCCGAGATAGAGCATCGGCGGGTGGGCGATCATGTACGGGTTCTGGAGGCTGGGGTTCATCCCGGCCCCGTCGGCGGGAGCGGCCTGCGTGGCGAACGGACTTGCCACGGCGACGAGCAGAAAGGCGAAGAAGAGCGCGACGCCGGCGACGATCGGCACCGTCCACGGGAGCACCTCGCGCACGAGCCGGCGGTTGAGCGCGACCGCCGCCGACGCGGCTCCGGTGAGAACGAGCAGCCAAAGCAGCAGCGACCCCTCCTGCCCGCTCCAGAAGGCGGCCAGCGTGTAGCCGAGCGGCAGCTCGCGGCTCGTCGAGCGCGCGACGTAGTCGAAGGAGAAGTCGTTGGCGGCGAGCGCGGCGAGGAGGACGAGCGAGGCGACGCCGACTGCCGCGAACGACGCGTAGAGCGCGTTCACGGCCGAGTCGAGCAGGCGCCGGCGCCCTCTCCAGGCCGCATAACCCCCGACGGCGACCGCGTAGGCGATCAGGCCGAGGGCGGCGACGAGGGCAGCGCGCCCGAGCTCGGGCACGCTACTCCTCCGGGGCGTACTTCGACGGGCACTTGGTGACCAGTGAGTCCTCGGTCGCCACGAAGGTGCCGTCCGTAAGCTGGCCCTTCACGTAGACCTCGCGGCCCACCTTGAAGAGGTCGGGGACGGAGCCCGTGTACACGACCGGGACGGTCGCCTCTCCCTCGATGTCCCTGAGGGTGAACTCCATCCCGGAGCCGCGCGCGTCTCCCTCGACGGAGCCGACGACGATTCCCGCGAGGCCGACCTCCCCCTCGGCCTCGCCGAGCTGGCTCGGCTGGAGGGAAGCCGTTCCCCCCGCAAGGCTCGTCCAGATGAGGAAGACCGCCAGCACCGCCGCGACGGAGAGCGCGACGACGAGGCGCACGGGGTTGCGTCGCCTTGGCACGCCTCGAGTTTACCGGCGGTCTTGCGGCTACTCGGGGGTAGCCGCCGGCCTGCGGTCCGGGATGCGGTAGCCGTGGTCACGGCAGAGGCTCCCCGGGGCGTCCTCGGTCAGGGCGTCACAGTACCCCTTCCCGTAGGCAGCGCGCAGGAAGGCGGCGACGACCTCGAGATTCCACTCGCCCACGCCGCACGCCTCGCCCCAGAGGTCGGCGAGCCGCAGGTCGATGTCCAGCTCGAGCAGGTCAATCCGGGAAGGTCGCTTGGCCATGGGCTGAAAGTACTCAGGGGATCGGACGGACCAGTAGGGTGGCCGGCATGGCGCTGACGCGCATCGGCCCTGCGCGCGTGCCCTCGCGCGAGAACCCCGAGGCTGCCGTCGAGCTCCTCCTCGAGCGCGGCTACACGGCCTGCGAGATCGACTTCGAGGGCAAGTTCTGGATGGACTACCCGTGGGCTGATCGCTTCGGCGAGCTCGCCCGGGAGGCCGACGTCGCCCTCTCCGTGCACGCGCCGATCGCCGGGTTCATGGGCCACCTCGAGCGCGACCGGAAGTACAACATGGCGACGGGGATGCTCGACCACTCCGCCGGCGTCGCGGTCGCCTCCGGCGCCGAGCTCGTCGTCTTCCATCCCGGCTTCCTGCTCGGTCGCGAGCGGGAGGCCGCACTCGAGGCGGTCGCCGACCAGCTCGGCTCGCTGCGCGAGCGGCTGGAGGGCAAGGGCCGCGCGGTGCCCTTCGGCGTCGAGGTCATGGGCCGAGTCCGCGACCTGGGCAGCCTCGACGACGTCATCTGGCTGGCCGAGCACGTTAAGTGGGTGCGGCCGGTGCTCGACTTCGCCCACATGCACGCGACCTCGGACGGCGCGTACACGCACGTCGAGCCCTTTGCCGAGGCCCTGACCCGTGCCGACGCGGTGCTGGATCCGGACGCCCCGTTCCACATCCATTTCTCCGAGATCGCCTTTGCCAACCGGAACGAGACGAGGCATCTTCCTTACGGCGAAGGCACGCTGCGGGCCGAGCCCCTGCGCGACGCGCTGGCACGCTTCGACCGGCCGGCAACGGTCATCTCCGAGTCGCCGGACGAGGAGTCGAGCCAGGCGATCAAGGCGATCCTCGCACCCGGCTAGGCCCCGCTGACCCCGGCCAACTCTGGCAGGCGGTGGATCCAGCGGCCGGGAACGCGGACGAGCACGTTGTCGAAACGTACGTCGGTTCCGGGCGTCCGTGACGACGTGGACGCCGACCGTTTCGTCATCGCATCCGTGGCGATGCGCGGCGAGCGCCTTCATGACCCGCTTGGCGCTGTTCGTCAACGGCGAGCGGGTCGCAGCCGCCGGTGACCGGCGCGGCGCGAAATCGTTCGGTGAGCTCGAGTTCCCATGGGTGCTCGCGAGCGGCGAACTCATTGTGCCCAGACAGCACGAAGGCGCGAGTGATTGGGGGCCCGCCGGTGGTGACGCACCGGCCCGTTCGCCGAACGCGGGGAGGCACGCGGGGGCAGTCCCAGGCGGCGCAGCTAGGCGACGACGTGGAGTGCTAGGCGCCCGGGACGACCCGCAGCCCGGGCCCGTCCGTGACCGACACCGTGCGCTCGTCCCCGGGGCGGCGCCACGACTCCCCCAGCTTCTCGTGCAGCGTCGCCTCGAGCTGGCCGGTCATGGCCAGCTCCTGGACGATGTCCGCGCCGCCGACGAGTTCCCCGGCGACGAAGACCTGGGGGATCGTAGGCCAGTCGGAGAGCGCGGAGAGCTCCTCGCGGATGCGCGGGTCGGGAAGGACGTCGACCGTCGTGAAGCCAGCGCCAACCGACCGGAGCGCCTGGAGCGCGCGGTCAGAGTTGCCGCAGTAGACCTGCTCGTGCGTCCCCTTGACGAAGGCGACGACGGGCTCCTGCTCGATCGTGTCCTTGATGCGGTCGCGGAGGTCGCTCATACCTCTCCCCTCGTGGTGATTCGCAGCTCGTGGATTGTGCCGTCCCGAAGCGGCTCGGCCAGCGCGTCGTAGACGAGCCGGTGCTGGTCGACCAGCGAGAGGCCGCCGAACGACCCGTCCACGACGGTGACCTGGAAGTGGTCGCCGCCGCCGGTGCGGTCGACGACCGCGACCTCCTGCGCCTTCGGGAACGCCACGCGCAGGAGCCCTTCCAGCCGCTCGCTCATCGCAGCCGACCATACCAGCAACGATCACCGCTACCATGGCGCCCGATGCGCCGTCTGCTCCTCGGGGTCACGCTCTCGGCCGCCATCATCGCCCTCGCCCTCCCGTCGGCGGGGGCGGCCTTCAACGGCCGCGCGGCGAAGCAGTGGGCGCGCCAGCTAGCCGAACTCGGCCCGAGGCCGGCCGGCGGGCAGAACGAGCGCCAGGCCGGGGCGATCGTGCGCGAGCGCCTCCTCGAGCTCGGCTACGACGTCGAGACCCAGAACGTTCCGCTCCCTGAGGGAGGCGACTCGCTGAACGTCGTCGGCGAGACGCCCGGGCTGCCCGAGGTGATCATCGTCGCCCACATGGACGGAGTGCCCGGGACCAGAGCCGCCAACGACAACGCGTCGGGCGTCGGCGTCATGCTCATGCTGGCCCAGTACCTGAAGGACGAACCGGGGATTCTCGTCGCTGCGCTCGGGGCGGAAGAGCGACGCTATACGGGCGCCGGGTGGCATCTCGGCTCACGCAAGCTGACCAACTCGTTGACGGCGGCCGAGAAGGAGAGCGTCCGCCTCGCACTGTCGATCGACATGGTCGGAGTCGGGTGGACGCTGAACATCCGCGGTCTCGAGGCGCGGCCGAACCGGTCGGCGCGCAAGCTGCTCAGGGCCGCCGACGACCTCGGGATCAGGGCCAGCTATCTGCAGGACACCGGTCAGTCCGATCACGACGACCTCACCCGCGGCGGCGTGCCCGCGGCCTGGATCGAGTGGCGGTGGGACCACTGCTGGCACATGCCGTGCGACCGCGTCCACCGACTGAGCCCGTGGAGGCTCTCGCGCGCCGGCAGGGTCGTCCTCGAGGCCGCCCGCAGAGTCGTCGACTGATCGCCGACTAAACACCCGCGGGCGGTACCCCGAATGGGGGACGACGGGCCTCGCGCCATGCCGATGATGCGAAGTGCCGCATGAACGACCACGCCGCGCGTATTCCTGAGTTCGGGACCGGCCTCCGGGCCCGGCTCGAGCGGGCACATCGCGTCCGCGAGCGGGCCCCGCTGCCCTCGAGCCGTGACCTCGTCGATCTCCTCGAGGAGGAGCCGGTCGAGCGCACGACCCCGGAGCTCGTCCTCGTCGGCGGCGACCTCGTGCGGCGCCGGGCTCCGGGCCCGGTGGCCGCCTGATCGAGCCATGGCCGGAGGGCTCACGGAGAAGCTTCGCGGCTCGCTCGAGAGCTACCTCGCGCGGAGCGCCGCCGAGCTGGACGAGCGCGGCGCCGGGCTGGACGAGCGCAACCGCGAGCTCACCGAGCGCGAGGAGGCGCTGGAGCGCGCCGAGCTCGAGCTCGAGCAACGGGCGCGCGCCCTCGAGGAGCTGGGCCCCATGCCCGCGAAGCTCAGCCAAGCCTTCGACCGGGCGCTCGAGAGCCTGAACGAACGGGCCGTCGAGGTCACCGCAGCCACCGAGGACGTGCGCGAGCGCCTCAGGAAGCTGATCGAGTCCGAGGCCGAACTGGCCGCGCGGGAGAAGGGATTCACCGAGAAGAGCGACCGGCTGCGCGTCGAGCAGCGCCGGCTCGCAGACCGCGAGCGCGAGCTGGCCCAGTTCCACCGGGACCTGCTCGACCCCGACGCTCTGGACACGCAGTGGGTCGCCCAGCGCGACCGCTCCTTCGCGGAGGCGGAGTCGCTGCTCGAGGAGCGCCGGCGGGAGCTCGACGCGCGCGAGCAGGAGCTGGACGAGCACCAGGTCCGCCAGACGGCCCGGCTCGAGGTCCTCCGAGGCGAGCTCGAGCAGCGCGAGAGCGAGCTGTCCGAGCTGCGCGCCCGGCTCCAGCGCCGCGAGCAGGAGCTCAACGCCTACGTGGCCCAGCTCCAGCATGGGCTCACCCAGGGCGAGCCTGCCGGCTAGTCGCTGGGCTCGCACCGCCTAGAATCCACGAGTGCCCGCCGCCCCACTCCCGCCGGAGCTCCAGCGCTTCGTGGCCAAGCCGCGCCATGCCGTCGTCGGCACGGTACGGGCGGACGACACTCCGGTGACGACGGCTTGCTGGTACGGGATCGACGAGGAGGGACGGCTGATCCTCTCCATGGACCACGACAGCCACCGGCTCCGCCACATCCGCGACAACCCGCGGGTTGCCCTGACGGTGCTCGGTGAGAACTGGTACGACCACGTGTCGATCCTCGGGCGGGCAGTCGAGTTCCGGTGCGACGACGATCTGGCGGACATCGACGCGCTGTCGCAGCGGTACGAGGGCGTCCCCTACGAGGATCGCGACTACCGCGGTATGACCGTCTTCGTCGAGATCGACCGCTGGCACACCTGGGGCGACCCCGCAGCCGAGGCCTGATCAGGCCGTCTCGACCTCGCCGCCCGGATCCCGATAGCGCTCCTGGAACGACGGCCCCTTCGGAGCGCCCGAGAGGTCGCAGTACGCCCCGGCGAGAATGCAACTCTGCGCGCCCCACCGGCCGGGAAACGCGTTCCAGAGCGCCGGCTCGCCCTCCGTCGTCAGCGGGAGGGCCAACACGCAGCCGTCGCACACGTCGTTGTAGACCCACGGCACGGTTCCGTCGTGGCGGGCTTCGGGCAGGTCGCGGGTCTCCTGCCGGCAGCCTCTGATGCAGGGGCGCGGATACGACGCATGGCTGTTTCGAGCCACGAAGGCGACCGGCCGCGCGCCGGCGTCGCGCACCGCCGGCAGGGAGCTCCACAACGGCCGAAGCACGTCGTTCCAGTCGTAGGCGACGACGTGTTCGTGCTGGCCGTAGCGCACCTCCTCCGGAGCCAGCATCTCCCCGTCGACGTCCTCACAGTTCGCTGACCCGGGGCTGCACGGCGCGAGGACGACTGTCAGGCCCTCCCAGTCGCCCGAGTGCTCCTGGCACGTGAACGGCGGCGTGCGCAGGCCGGGCCCGCAGAAGACCTTGTCGGCGACCGGCGAGGGGTTGCGGGAGAAGAACCACCAGTAGTCGACGTAGACACGCTCTCCTTCGCGAACGACGTGGTAGTAGTAGGCGCTCCCGTCGCCCCCGCCGCGCGGGGTTCCCGGAGCCTCCGCAAGCTCGAGGTAGTCGAGGTTCGCGTCGATGTCCTCCGCCGCCTCGAGCACGCTGCAGTTGTCGTCCCCGACGGCCTTCCGGCAGATCTGGACGCGGGCGTCGGCAATCGCCTCGTCGACGTCGAGCGGAAACCGCTGCTCGCCCGAGTCGAAGAAGAGGAGCGGCCGGAAGCGCTCGGCGACGGCGAAGTCCTGCTGCGCTCGCTCGCCCGCGGCCGGCACCGCCTCGGGAACGCGGTCGACCGAGCCGACAGAGGGCCAGACGAAGAGCACGATCCCCAGCAGGAGGACGCCGGTCACCTCGGCCTGCCAGAAGAGGGGGAAGCGTCTCTCGCTCTTCCGAACCAGGTACGCGATCCGGAGCCCGCCCCAGACGAGGATCGGCACGAGGAGCAGCGCGAAGCCGACCGGGCGAGTGACGTATGCGACCGGTACGCCCACGAGGACGAAGATCGTCGTCGAGAACGCGCGCAGGAGCGCCTTCCAGGGCCCCTCGTGGAGCACGCTCTGCAGGATGCGCCGCGCGATCCAGAACACCCCAGTCGTCACGACGACGGCGAACGCGAGGTCGCCCCAGAGGCCGGCCCCACGGAGCAGCCAGCTCAAGAAGACGAGGCAGACGAGCGCGACGACGAAGAGGAGGATCGCGAGAACCCAGCGGAGGGCGACCGCGCGGCCGCTGTCGCCCTCGAACTTCTCGTGAACGCTCCTGTAGAGCGCCTTGAGCCGGCTCCAGAGATCCGCGATCACGGCGGAGAGCCCTCCACGGCATAAGCGTAAGCGACAGGCATCACGACACAGGACGCGCGACCTCGATGCGGTCTTCCTTGACATATTCCTATATCGGTATATGATCGCATCCATGGCACGAGCAGCGACGACCGCGGATGCGTTCAACGCGGTGGCCGAGCCCCGGCGGCGGCAGATCCTGGACGTCCTCGCGGGCGGGGAGCGAGCCGTCAACGACCTCGTCGCGCTGCTCGGCCTGGCCCAGCCGCAGGTGTCCAAGCACCTACGCGTTCTCCGAGAGGTGGGAGTGGTCGACGTGCGCGAGGACGGACGGCAGCGCCTGTACCGGGTCAACGGCCCGGCGCTTCGACCCATTCACGATTGGGTACAGGGCTACGAGCGCCTCTGGTCTGAGCGGTTCGAGCGGCTGGACGACGTGTTGGCAGACCTCAAGAAGGAGGAAGACGATGGCAGTGAGTAGCGGGACGGCGAAGGTGACGCTTCCAACTGACGATCAGATCCTGATCACGCGCGAGTTCGACGCGCCCAGGGAGCTCGTCTACACGGCTTGGACGACACCGGAGCTGGTCAGGCGCTGGTGGCACGCCAACCGCGGCGAGATGACCACGTGCGAGATCGACCTCCGCGTCGGCGGCGGCTGGCGCTACGTGATGGTCACCCCGGACGGCTTCGAGGTCGGCTTCCACGGCGAGTACCGCGAGATCGTTCCGAACGAGCGGCTGGTCTCCACCGAGGTCTACGAGGGCATGCCGGACGGCGAGGCGGTCGACACCCTGACGCTCACCGAGGTCGACGGGCGCACGACGGTCGAGATCCTCGTCCAGCACCAGAGCAAAGAGCACCGGGACGCGCATATCGCCTCCGGCATGGAGGACGGGATGCAGGACGCGATGGACCTCCTGGAGCAGGTCGCGGTCTCGCTTCACTAGGGAAGACGGCTCTCGACGAACGGGCCACTGGCGCGCCCCATGGCCCGTTCAGTCGCCGGGCCAGGAGCCCGTGAGCCTTTCGAAGGCCCGCGCGCCGCTCCGGTCGACCGCCGCCTTCACGAGCCCGAAGAGCGCGCCCTGGAGCGCGGCGGCGGGGAGGAGCTCGCGCCACCCGTACGCGCTCTCCTTCGGCTTCGGCGAGGCCTCCTTGCCGGAGACGCGCTTCCACACCTGCCTGAAGACGGCTCCCGCGAGAAGGCCCCCGAGAACGCTGAAGAGCAACCCGAACGGCCGGTAGATCAGCTTGGCCACGTCGGTCGGGTACCCGCAGAATCCGGCGCGAAAACGCACACCCGAGACACGGAATCGTCAAGCGGACGACGGGGCTCGAACCCGCGACCCTTGGCTTGGGAAGCCAATGCTCTACCAGCTGAGCTACGTCCGCGTGAGCGGGTCAACCATAGCACCGCCCCGAAACGCCAATGACTCATCGGAGGGATGGCCGACGACCCCGCTCGTGACGACCATATGAGCAGAACGGACGTGCGGCGTGCGGCCACCACCCGCCCGGTCAGCAGGAGGTTTCCGCATTGGGCTCGAAACAGCTGACGCGACGCGACGAAGGGCAGACGATGACGGAGTACGCCGTCGTCATCGGCGTGATCACGCCGGTGCTCGTCCTCCTGTTCGCAGTCATGGGCAACGCGATCGTGGCCCGGCTGCAGACGCTCGTCGGCTTTCTCAGCTAACTGCACGACAGCAACCGAAGGGGCCCGGGACGCCCGGGCCCCTTCTTTCCGTGCCCGCATTCCGGGGCGAGCGCCTCGCTGATGGAATACTTGAACGGTGAGAAACGGGAGAGGAGCTGGTAATGGCTGAGGAAACGCTGGAAGCGATCGCTAAGGCTCTGGTCGCACCCGGGAGGGGCATCCTCGCGGCCGACGAGAGCACGGGCACGATCGAGAAGCGGCTGAAGTCGATCGAGGTCGAGTCCACCGAGGAGAAGCGCCGGGAGTACCGCGAGATGCTGTTCACGACTCCAGGTCTCGGCGACCACATCTCGGGAGTGATCCTGTACGACGAGACGATCCGCCAATCCTCGAAGGAGGGGGTGCCCTTCACGAAGGTCCTCCAGGACGCAGGCATCATCCCCGGAATCAAGGTTGACAAGGGCGCAAAAGCACTCGCCGGCGCCGAGGGCGAGACCGTTACGGAGGGCCTCGACGGGCTACGCGAGCGGCTCGCCGAGTACAGGGAGCTCGGGGCGAGGTTCACGAAGTGGCGCGCGGTCATCGCCATCGACGGCGACAAGATCCCGAGCGCGTACTGCATCCACGTGAACGCGCACGCGTTGGGCCGCTTCGCCGTGCTCTCGCAGGAGGCCGGCCTCGTTCCCATCGTCGAGCCCGAGGTGCTCATGGACGGAGGCCACACGCTCGAGCGCTGCTACGAGGTCACGGAGGCGACGCTCGAGGCGGTCTTCAACGAGCTCTTCTCGCAGCGCGTCGTCTACGAGGGGATGCTGTTGAAGCCGAACATGGTGGTCTCCGGCAAGGAGAGTGCGCAGCAGGCCTCGCCGGAGGAGGTCGCCAGGGCGACGACCCGCTGCTTCCGGGGCGTCGTGCCGGCGGCGGTGCCCGGCGTCGTCTTCCTCTCGGGCGGCCAGGGCGACGAGGAGGCGACCGCGAACCTGAACGCCATGAACGCGATCGGGCCGCAGCCGTGGGAGCTCTCGTTCTCCTACGGCCGTGCGCTGCAGGCCCCGTCGCTCAAGGCCTGGAAAGGCGACGAGGCGAACGTCCAGGCCGGCCAGGAAGCGCTCGCCCACCGCGCGCGCATGAACGGCGCTGCGAGGGACGGGAGCTACTCGGCCGAGCTCGAGAAGGAGCTGGCCGCCGTCTTGTAGGAGGGCTTGACAAACGCAGCCTGTGCCGCCGGGCCGCGCTGCTCGCCCCGAGGACTGCGTCCTCAGTTGCGCCCGTAGCCTCCGGCTACGAACGCTCCCTGCGTCCTTGTCTCGGAACGACCATCGCACCCCGGCGACGAGCGACGTTCCGCCAAGCCCTCCTAGCGGTACTCGCGGCCGGAGAAGCGCTCGAGCTTGTCGAGCGCGTGCTGGGCTTCGATCCGCCTGACGGTGCCCGAGCGGGACCGCATGACGACGGACTCCGTCTGCGCGCCGCCGCGTGTGAAGCGCACGCCGCGCAGGAGCGCGCCGTCGGTGACGCCCGTGGCCGAGACGAAGACGTTGTCGCCGGCGACGAGGTCGTCGATCGTGAGCACTTTGTCGGGGTCGTAGCCCGCGTCGAGGAGCGCCTGTCGCTCCTCGTCGTTCCGGGGCCACAGCCGGCCCTGGACGACGCCGCCGAGGCACTTGACGGCCGCCGCGGCGATGACGCCCTCCGGCGTCCCGCCGATCCCCATCATCAGGTCGACCCCCGTTCCCTGCCGCGCGGCCGCGATCGCCGGCGCGACATCGCCGTCGGTGATCAGGTTCACCTTGGCGCCGGCCTCGCGCAGGCCGTCGATGATCGGCTGGTTTCGCTCCCGGTCGAGGACGACGACGGCGATCTCGCTGGGCTTCACGCCCTTCGCCTCCGCGGCCGCGCGAACGTTCTCACCGGGGTCGGCGTCGATCGAGATCGCGTCGGCGACGTCCTCGCCGCCGACGAGCTTGTCCATGTACAGGGCGGCGCCCGGGAAGAACATCGTGCCGCGCTCGGCGACGGCGATCACCGCGATCGCGTTCGGCTGGCCGACCGAGGTGAGGCGCGTCCCCTCGAGCGGGTCGACGGCGACGTCGACCTCGGGCGGCTGGCCGTTTCCGACCTCCTCGCCGTTGTAGAGCATCGGCGCCTCGTCCTTCTCGCCCTCGCCGATCACGACGATCCCGCTCATGGAGACGGTGTCGAGCATCGCCCGCATCGCGTCCACCGCGGCCTGGTCGGCGGCGTTCTTGTCGCCGCGGCCGATCCAGCGCCCGCAGCCGAGCGCGGCCGCCTCGGTCACCCGCACGAGCTCGAGCGCCAGGTTCCGGTCGGGAACGGCCCCGTTCCCCATCAGCCCCGTATCCTAAGCGACCCGGGGCGCTTTCCGACAGGAGCTCTACGCTCCAGCCGTGCGTGCGCTCGTCGCCTTCGCGGCCGCGGTCGCCGTCTTCCACCACCTTCCCTCCGTCGTCGGCGACGCAGGGGACTGGGTCGACCTCGCGACCCCGTTCGCCGTCGTCGGCCTAGCGGCCGTCGTCCTTGCCCGCCAGGGCGCCTGGGGCGTCTACGCTCGGGCTCGGGATCGTGGCCGGAATCGCCTACGTGGACGGCCACGGCATCCACCTGGCCGCCAACTCGATCCGAGCGGAGGGCCTGACCGGCGAGGCCGAGAGCGTCGCCTACTTCTGGGACGAGCGGTTCAGCCACGTCGAGTGGCACGTCGGCCTGATCGGGCTCCTGGTCGCCTTCTGCCTCGCCGAGCCGTGGGCCCGCCCGCCGGTGCGGGGAAACGGCGTCCAGGCTGCTCTCGTGGTCGTCCTGCTCGGCTTCACGCTCTTCACGAGCGTCGTCGAGGGGCAAACGTGGTGGCTGCTCCCGCCCGCGGCCGCGCTCCTGGTCGTGTGGGCGCTGGCCCGGCCTCGCCCGGTCCTCGGGGCCTGCGCCGGGGCGCTCGCGCTCGCCGCGATCCTCCTCGCCGGGTGGGCGGCATGGCATCACGGCGTCCCTGAGTTCAGCGACGTCGGCTGGATCTAGGCGGTCGCCCGTAGGATCTGCCGACCGACCGGGAGGGGTTGATTGACGCTCGCCGAGCTGGCAGTCACCGTGACCGTACTCGCTGGGCTCGGCCTCGTGGCGAGCCGCTTCGGCCTTTCCGCGATCCCCGCATACCTCTTCGCGGGACTTCTGCTCGGGCCGAACGAGCCGGAGTTTCTGAGCTTCATCGAGCCCTCCGAGGTGACCGAGTTCGTCGCCGAGCTGGGAGTGATCTTCCTGCTCTTCTTCCTCGGGCTCGAGTTCACGCTCGACCGCCTGAGACGCAGCGGGATGCACCTCGGAATCGGCGGGGCGATCGACTTCGTCGTCAACGCCGGCCTCGGCCTGGTCGTCGGCGTGGCCGCGTTCGGGTTCTCGTTCGCCGCGCTCATCCTGGCCGGCGCCATCTACGTCTCCTCCTCAGCCGTCGCGGTCAAGGGGCTGATCGACTTCCGCCGACTGGCCGACGACGAGACGGATCTCGTGCTGGCCATCCTCATCGTCGAGGACATCGCCATCGCGTTCGTCCTCGCCTTCGCGGGGGGAGGCGGCGGGGAGCTCGAGGACTCGCTCGCGCTCGCTGCGAAGGCGATCACTTTCATCGTCGTGGCGCTCGCGGCCTCCCGCTGGCTCGCACGCCCGATCGACCGGCTCCTGGACCGGATGCCGCCGGAGTTCTTCCTTCTCTTCACGTTCGCCGTCCTGATCGCGATGAGCGCGATCTCCCACTGGCTCGGGCTGTCGGAGGCGATCGGAGCCCTGATGGCGGGCGTGATCCTCTCGGATACCTCGGCGCGACACGAGATCGAGGAGCGCTTCCTCAGCTTCCGAGACGTGTTCGGGGCGCTCTTCTTCTTCGTCTTCGGACTGTCGATCGACATCGAGGCGCTGGGGTCGGTCGGATTGCTGATCGCGCTCGCGGTCGTGCTCGGCGTCGCCGGCAAGCTCGGCGGCACCTACGCGGCCGCCAGGGTGGGCGGCTTCACGCAACGCCAGAGCGTGAACGCGGGCGCCGCGCTGGTAGCGCGAGGGGAGTTCACGGTCATCCTCGCCCAGGTCGCGGCGACGAATCCCGCCGTCTCGACCTCCGCCCGCCGCGACATCGTGGCCTTCGCAGGCCTCTACGTGCTCGCCACCGCGGTCATCGGCGTCTTGCTCATGAAGGAGTCGAAGCGCCTCGGGCGCAGGCTCTTCCCGACCCCGCCTAGACTAGCTCCCGAAGGAGGGACCCATGGCCCGCGAGCTCCGTGAGACGCGCCTGCCCGGCGTCGGCGTCAAGTACAGCTGCTTCACAGCGCACGGTGGACGCCTGACCGTCATCCTCCACAACGAGGGCCAGCGCGAGATCTACTGGTTCCAGCACGCCGACGACGAGGAGCCTCAGTCCGTCATCCAGCTCGAGGACGACGAGGCTCGGCAGCTCGGCGCGCTGATCGGCGGGGCCTACGAGCGGCCGAAGATCGTCGAGGAGCTCGAGATGGCCTTCGGCGAGCTCGCGATCGAGTGGGTCCCGGTCCCGGACACGAGCCCGGCGATCGGGAAGACTCTCGCCGAATGCGCGTTCCGCCAGCGCACCGGGATCACGATCATCGCCATTCTCCGTGAGCCGGAGCCGGTGGCCGGCGCCCAGCCGGGCGACGTAATCCAGCAGGGCGACACGCTCGTCACCGTCGGCAAGCTCGGCCAGTACCCGACCTTCCGCAGGCTGCTCGCCGAGGGGCCGTTCGACGGTCCTGCGTCCCCCGATTAGGCGGTGAGCCGGCCCAGAGCCGCCCCGGTCGGGAGCGCCGCCTTCTGTGCCAGCGCGGGAACGTAGGGCAGGCGCACGTCGTCGAAGTGCGCGTTGGCGATCACAGCGAGGTGGGCCAACCGGCGCCTCGAGCGGGCGGTTAACTTTCCTAGACGGACTCCACGGCGAGGATGTTCCCGTCCGGATCCTTGCACCACGCGGCGCGGACGTCGCCGACGGCGGCGATCCCGTTCTCCGTCTTCAAGTCCGGCAGGTCGTACTCCTCGAAGACGACTCCCCGCTCACGCAGCGAGGAGACGACCGCATCGATGTCGTCGACGCGGAAGCCCGCGACCGTGTGCCGGCTCTGTCCAGCGCCGACGCTCTCGTAGACGAGGAGCGTCCCGTCCCCCGCCTCGAACTCGGCCTCCCGGTTCTGGGGCAGGTCGCTGCGGCGCTCCTTGAGCCTGAGCCCGAGCGTGTCTCCGTAGAAGCGGATGGCGGCCTCGACGTCCGACACGGGGACGATGGCCGCGACGCGTGCCTGCTGCAGCATCTCGTTGCCTCCTCGGTCGCTCGACGCGCGAGGATCGCAGCCGAGGCGGCACGATGCAAGCCCTCGCCTTCCCGCCTGCCCGACTCAGCTTCCAGCCGAGGACGGCCGATACCTCGTACGAGATGGAGCCCGGGATCTCCCGTGTCCTGGTCGCAGTCTGGTGAGGACCTCGTCGGCGAATGGGCTGCTCGACGGAATCGACGCGGCTGAGCTGAGACGGCTCTTCGGAACCCGCGGCGACGACCCGATGTTCGACTGCTGGCCGGTCGGCCCAGAGCATGTCGACCGGTTGACCCGAGCCGTCGCACACGGGCTCGACCTCGAGCGCTTCGACTACTTCGTCGAGGCGAATCGCGAAGGCGACGAGGGCGACCCTCGCTGTCCGCCTCGAGTGCTGCCCGCCTTTCCGGACTTCGTTCGGACTCGTCCACGGACTCCCGCCAGCTGGGCTACATCCGGTCGGGCGCCTCGACCCCGACGAGGTCGAGGCTGCGCGCGATGACTGCCTTCGTGGCGGTGACGAGCGCCAGCCGGAAAGCCTGCGCGTCGCTCTCGAGCACGCGGTGGTGGTGGTAGAACCGGTGGAAGTCGTCTGCGAGGCGGATGGCGTAGGTGGGCAGCGCCTGAGGGCTCCGGCGCTCCGCCGCCTCAGCGGCAATCCCGGGAAACTCGGCCAGGCGCTTGACGAGGTCGCGCTCCTCCGGAGCGAGGCCGGCCGGGGGCTCGGGGTCGATCTCGGCGGCGCCCGCGTTCCGGAGGATCCCGGCGATCCGGGCGTGGGCGTACTGGACGTAGTAGACGGGGTTCTTCTCGCTCCGCTCCCGCGCGAGGTCGACGTCGATCGTGATCGTCTGGTCCGGGCCCCTGTTGGTGAGGTACCAGCGGGCGGCGTCGACCCCGATCTCGTCCATGAGCTCGTCGAGGGTGACGACGTCGCCGCGTCGCTTCGCCATCCTCACGACGTCCTCGCCACGCGTCAGGTGGACGAGCTGGTAGAGGATCACCTCGATGCGCTCGGGGTCGTAGCCGAGCATCCGCGCGATCACCTCGTACCAGCCGCGGACGCCGTGGTGGTCGGCCCCCAGGACGTAGATCGCCCGGTCGAATCCTCGCTCCAGCTTGGCGCGGAGGTAGGCGATGTCGGCGGCTTCGTACGTCGGCAGCCCGCCCCGCTCTGGCGAGCGGACGAGGACCCGGTCTTTCTCGTCTCCGAACGCGCTCGACCGCACCCAGACGGCGCCTTCGCGCTCGTAGGTGTCCAGGCGCTCCATCAGCGCCGGAAGCTCCTTCTCGATCTCGCTCTGCCGCGCCCACGAGTCGAAGTGGATGCGGAAGCGCTCCAGGCTCCTCTCGATCTGATGGAGGACGTGCGGCACCGGATCGCCGTCGACCGCGGCGAGCTCATGAACGTAGTCGCCGGCGTAACCGTCCTCGGGGGGCGGCTCGCCGCGGCGGGCCGCCTCGACGGACGCTCGAAAGCGCTCCATCTGCGTGCCGGCGTCGTTGTAGTAGTACTCGCGCTCCACCGAGTGGCCTGCGAACTCGAGCAGGCGTGCCACCGAGTCCCCGAAGGCGCCGTTGCGCGCCGCCGCCACGGTGATCGGGCCGGTCGGATTGGCGCTCACCATCTCCACCTGCACCCGCTCGGGACTCTCCGCCGAGCCGGCACCGTAGGCGTCGCCGGCGGCGACCATCCCGGCCAGGGCCTCGCCGTACCAGGACGGCGAAAGCCACAGGTTCAGGAACCCCGGCGGCGCCGTCTCGGCGCGCTCGACCTCGGGAAGCGCAGCCGCCGCGCCGGCCAGCTCCGCGGCGATCTCGAGCGGCGGGCGCTTCCGGGCGCCGGCGAGCTTCAGCGCGACGTTCGTCGCATAGTCCCCGTGCTCGGCCTGGGCCGGGCGCTCGAGGGCGACGGGTTCGCCCACGACGCGCGCCAGCCCGTCCTCCAGGCGGCGCAGCGCCGTCGCTGCACTGTTCCGCACCTCCATGCCGTATATCGTAGGGAGCCGTGGAGGACGACCGGCCGGAGCGGCAGCTCAACATCCATCTCGATCCCGAGAACCTGGCAGGCGTCTACGCGAACTTCGCGAACGTGAGCTTCTCGGATTACGAGTTCACGCTCACCTTCGCCCGCATCGACCATGAGGTCGAGGAGGGCGACGTTCCAGGCGTCGTCGTGAGCCGCGTGAACATGTCGCCGCGCTTCATGCGCGAGTTGATGGACGCGATGACGGACTCCTGGTCGAAGTGGTCGACGCGCGAGGGGATCAGGAACCTCCCGGAGCAGGAGGGAAGCGGCTCCTAGCCATCGCGATCCGCTCCATGGGGGTCGGATGCGTGCCGTACCAGAGCCTCACCCATGTCGGCGGGTCCGGGTCGGCGAGCCCGGTCCTGACGAAGTTGCGGTCGAGCGCGACGCCGCTCGCCGGGTCGCGGGTTGCCTGCAGCGCGAGCCAGTCGGCCTCCGCTTCGTAGCGCCGAGAGACCGCGTTGGCGAGCGGCTGGGTCACGAGGATCCACCCGAAGGCGAAGGCGAGGCCAAGGGGCACGAGCCGCGGCCCGAGGCCGCCGAACCGGTCCGTGATCCAGGCCAGCAGGAAGACGCCGGGAACCGCGAGGAGCGCGAACCATGCGAGCCCCTTCCACAGGTGCCGGCGCTCGACGTGGGCGAGCTCGTGGGCGGCGACGAACCGGATCTCTCCGTCGGTGAACCGCCCGTCGAGAAGCGTGTCGTAGAGAACGACGCGACGGGTCGGGCCCAGTCCGGCGATGTAGGCGTTCGCGGTGGTCGTCCGCCGGCTCGCGTCCGCGACGAGGACCTCGTCGACGTCCACGCCGAGATCCTCCGCCAGCCCCTGGATATCGGCCGCGAGCGCCCGGTCGGGCAGCGGCTCGAAGCGGTTGAAGAGGGGCTGCACCAGGAGCGGCTGCACGACGAGGAAGACGCCCGCGACCGCAACGAGCGCCGGCGCGCCGACGAGCCACCAGCGACGGCCGAGACGCCCTGCCAGCCAGACCGCGCCGGCAACGGCGATCGAGACGAGGACGGCCTGGACGGCGAGTGAGGTGAGCTGGTCGAGCAGCCAGCCGCTCCAGCCCTGTTCCGAGAGCCCGAAGTCTCTACGGCGGACAAGCGTCGCCGCCGAGAAGGGCAGGCCCGAGAGCCAGACGGCGACAACGAGGACGAGGCCGACCAGCACCGAGGTGCGAACGCGGCCCCGGCCGACGCGCTCCAGCGCGGCCGCCAGCGGCCGAGCCTTCCAGACGAGCACCGCGAGCACGGCGGTCTCGGCTGCGAGCGACCCGAGCAGGAGCAGCCTCGACCCGCTCCTGTAGTCGTGAATCCGCTCGAGGAGGGCGGCCGGGAAGAAGTCGCGCGGGTCGAGGTCCGGAAGTGCAAGCTTGGGCACCTCGGTGCGCCAGAGGAAGGCCGCCGCGCCGATCCAGAGCGCAGCGAGAGCGACGAGGCCGAGGCGCTTCGCTACCGTCCTGCCGTGCGCGTCGCCGTCGTCTCTGACATCCACGGGAACCTCCAGGCCCTGGAAGCGGTACTCGCGTCGATCGACCGGGACGCGCCCGACGAGATCTGGTGCCTGGGCGACCTCGTCGGCTACGGCCCGCGCCCGAACCGCTGCTGCGCCCTCGTGGCCGAGCGGGCGGACGTGTGCCTGATAGGAAACCACGACCTCGCGGCGCTCGGCC
>DATIBF010000075.1:0-18250 GCA_035457655.1 Gaiellaceae bacterium | reverse complement strand
GAGGTTCCACCCTGAGAAGTCACCCGAGATGACCGCCGCGACCCCGAGCGCCCAGAGCGACCAGACGCCTGCATGCCGTTTCAGCCTGCGCTGCTCGAAGTACTCGGCGCCAGCCTCGCGATAGGTGACGAACCCTTCCCGACGTTCAGCCATGTGCCCTCCTCGCTAAGAGAGGCCGCGATTCAAGACGACCGCGGCGGCGGCGTCAAGGTTCGCGCGAGACACTTGAATCCCTGCCGTGGTATGACTCTCGCCCATGCTGAGCCTGGACGAGCTGACGAAGGCGGTCGCCGACGGGTCCATCGACACGGTGATCGTCGCGTTCACCGACATGCAGGGACGGCTCCTGGGGAAGCGTCTGCACGGGGAGTTCTTTGTCGAGGAGCACGTCGGCGAGCACGGCGTCGAGGGCTGCAACTACCTGCTGGCGCTCGACATGGAGATGGATCCGATTCCGGGCTACGGGATCGCCAGCTGGGAGCAGGGCTACGGGGACTTCGTGCTCCAGCCGGACCTGGCCACGCTGCGGCGCGTCCCTTGGCTCGAGGCGACCGCGCTCGTCCTCTGCGACGTCACGTGGCACGACGGCGAGCCCGTGACGCCGTCCCCGCGCCAAGTCCTCAACCGCCAGGTGGAGCGGGCCGCCGAGCTCGGCTTCACCGCCATGTTCGGCTCGGAGCTTGAGTTCTACCTCCTGCGCGAAACCTACGCGGAGGCGCACGCGAAGCACTACCGCGACCTGACGCCGTCCGTGCCGTACATCCTCGACTACCACATCCTCGCCACGACGTACGACGAGCCGCTCATGCGACAGATCCGGAATGGCATGCAGGGCGCCGGCATCCGGGTGGAGACGTCCAAGGGCGAGGCCTGGCCGGGGCAGCAGGAGGTCAACTTCCGCTACGCCGACGCCGTCACGATGGCCGACAACCACGCCGTCTACAAGAACGGCGCGAAGGAGATCGCGTACCTGAACGGCTGTTCGATCACGTTCATGCCCAAGCCCGACCACACGTGGATCGGCAACTCCTGCCACGTCCACTCGAGCCTCTGGCGGGACGGCGAGAACGCATTCGCGGGCGAGTCTGACGTCTTCAAGCAGTACCTGGCCGGGCAGATCGCCTGCCTGAAGGAGCTGTCGATCTTCGTCGCGCCGACGATCAACTCCTACAAGCGCTTCGCGGCGGGAAGCTGGGCGCCGACGACGCTCGCCTGGGGCCACGACAACCGCACGTGCGGCTTCCGCATCGTCGGCCACGGGGCCGGACTGCGAACAGAGACGCGCATCCCGGGCGGCGACGTCAACCCATACCTCGGGTTCGCGGCGCTGCTCGCGGCGGGCCTCTACGGGATCGAGAACGAGCTCGAGCTCCCCCCGCCGCTCGAAGGGAACGCCTACGAATCCGACACCGAGCGCTTCCCTCACTCGCTGCGCGAGGGGATCGCCGCGCTGGAGGAGGGGACGATGGCGCGCGCGACCCTCGGCGACGACGTCGTCGACCACTACCTGAACTACGCGCGCACGGAGCAGCGCCTCTTCGACGAGGCGGTCACCTGCTACGAGCGCGAGCGCCTGTATGAACGCGGCTGAGCTCGCGGCCGTCCGCTTCGCGCGCCCGACGGACAACCTCGACGACGTGGTGCGCTTCTACGAGGAGGGCCTCGGGCTGGAGCGTATCGACAGCTTCGAGGACCACGCGGGCTACAGCGGCGTCATGCTCGGGCTCCCAGGAGAGGAGTGCCACCTCGAGCTGACCGAGCACGCAGAGGGGAGCCCCGGTCGGGCGCCGACGCGCGACAACCTCCTCGTCCTCTACATGACCGACCGAGCCGCGATACGGACGATCGACCGGAGGATGCGCGCGCTCGGGCACGAGCCGGTCGAGCCCGAGAACCCGTTCTGGGTGGACGACCTCACCTTCGAGGACCCCGACGGCTGGAGGGTCGTTCTGCGATACGTAGACTCGTGACGATGCGACCGATTGTCGGGATCACGAGCTACGCCGAGAACGCCCGCTGGGGCGTGTGGGAGGCACCCGCGGCGCTCATCCCGCTCTCGTACGTGCGCGCGGTCGAGGACGCCGGCGGCCGGGCGCTGCTCGTGCCCCCGAGCGTCGAGGGCGTCGAGGAGACGCTGGATGCCCTCGACGGGCTCGTGCTGTCGGGGGGCGCCGACCTCGACCCGGCCTCCTACGGCGCCGAGGCGCATCCGGAGACGAACGGCGTCCGGCCGGAGCGGGACCGGGCCGAGCTCGCCCTGCTCGAAGGTGCGCTCGCGCGCGACATGCCCGTGCTCGCCGTGTGCCGCGGGAGCCAGGTGCTCAACATCGCGCGCGGCGGCGACCTCGTCCAGCACCTCCCGGAGATCGTCGGGCACGAGGGCCACAAGGAGACTCCCGGCGCCTTCGCCGAGCACAACGTCGAGGTCCACCCGGAGTCGAAGCTCCACGACGTGATCGGCGAGCGCGCGCCCGTGAAGAGCCATCACCACCAGGGGTACGGGCGACTGGGCGAGGGTCTGCGGGAAGCTGCCCGGGCCGAGGACGGGACGATCGAGGCGATCGAGGACCCGTCGCGGCGCTTCGCGCTCGGCGTCCTCTGGCATCCCGAGGAGGACGAGGACGCGGCGCTCTTCCAGGCGCTCGTCGGGGAGGCGCGGCGCTACCGGGAGGAGCGGGCATGACGGCCGTTCTCAACCCGGCGACCGAGGAGGTCATCGCGGAGTTGGCCTCGCCCGGCGTCGAGGAAGCCGACGCCGCGATCGCGGCCGCGAAGGCTGCGTTCCCCGCGTGGCGGAAGGTGGCGCCGGCCGACCGCGCCCGCTTGCTCCGGCGCCTGGCAGGGCTCGTCGAGGAGCACGGCGAGGAGCTGGCGCAGATCGAGTCGCAGAACGTCGGCAAGCCGATCGCCGGAGCGCGGGCCGAGGTGGGGATGGTCAGCGAGGTCTTCCACTTCTACGCCGGCGCCGTCGACAAGCACCACGGCGAGACGATTCCGGTGGCCGGCGGCGTCGACATGACCTTCCGCGAGCCGCTCGGCGTCGTCGCTCTCATCGTCCCCTGGAATTTCCCGCTGAACATCGCGAGCTGGAAGCTCGGGCCGGCACTCGCGTGCGGGAACACGGTCGTGCTGAAGCCGGCCGAGCTCACGCCGCTCTCCGCGCTCCGGCTCGGAGAGCTCGTGCTCGAGGCGGGGATCCCCGAGGGAGTCGTCAACGTCGTCGCCGGGAAGGGCTCCGTGGTGGGTCAGCGGCTCGTCGAGCATTCCGACGTGGCCAAGATCGGCTTCACGGGCTCGACGGAAGTCGGACGCAGCGTGATGGAGGGCGCCGCCGCGACGATCAAGCGCGTGACGCTGGAGCTGGGCGGCAAGTCCGCGAACGTCGTCTTCGCGGACGCGGACCTCGAAAAGGCTGCGGCCGCGGCTCCGTACGCGGTCTTCGACAACGCCGGCCAGGACTGTTGCGCCCGCTCGCGGATCTTCGTCGAGCGCACGGCCTACGACCGCTTCCTGGAGCTGCTCGTCGAGGCGACGCGCGGTGTGAAGGTCGGCGATCCCTCCGACGAGGCGACCGAGATGGGCCCGCTCATCTCCGCCGCCCACCGCGAGACGGTTTCGTCCTTCGTGGACGGAGGCGTGGCGTTCCAGGGAGAGGTTCCCGGCGGGCCAGGCTTCTGGTTCCCGTGCACGCTCGTCGAGGCGAGCAATGAGGACCGGGTGGCGCGGGAGGAGGTCTTCGGGCCTGTCGCGGCCGTGATCCCGTTCGAGGACGAGGCCGACGCGCTCCGGCTCGCCAACGACACGCCGTACGGGCTCTCGGGGTCGATCTGGACCCGCGACGGCGCTCGGGCGCTGCGGATGGCGCGCGGAATCGAATCGGGCGTCATCTCGGTGAACTCGAACAGCTCGGTACGGGTCTCGACCCCGTTCGGGGGCTTCAAGCAGTCGGGCTTCGGCCGCGAGCTCGGCCTCCACGGCCTCGAGGGCTACTCCGAGGTCAAGAACGTCTTCGTGTCGACGGAGTAGCGCAAAGATCGCTTACATCACGTCGCGATACTGATCGCGTCGGAACGGGCACGTACCCTTGGAACCGATGCGACGCCCAGCGCTTCTCTTCCTGCTCGCCGCCCTTATCGCCGGCTGCGGCTCGTCCGGGAACGCGGATGACGATGAGCAGGAGACGGCGCCGATCGCCGCGCAGGCCGTCGTCCAGCAGTTCCGCGAGGTTCCCGGGATGCCGCCGCTTCGGAGCGCGGCGGGCGCCGATCCTTCCTGGGAGCAGCTCGGGCTCGGGCTCGACATCTCGCCGGCGGCGCAGGAGCGGTTCGGCACCTTCACCATCTACGTCGTCGACCCGGAGGACTCCGAGGCAGTCTCCTCCCTCCTCGCCGACAAGGACACCGGGCAGCCGCTCGACCCGGACGCGGACGGCATCTACTGGGACTACGACGAGCTCGCGAGGTCGTACGTCGCCCAGAAGCGCTACGGGGAGAACGTCGTCCTCGCCTGGTGGAACCAGAGCCGGGAGAAGGGGACGGACGAGCGCTGGAAGCAGCTCGACAGCATCCTCCAGGGCCTCGCGAACGGATAGGCTCCCGCCGTCATGGGGCGGCTGAACGGGAAGGTCGTCGTCATCACCGGCGCGGGCGGCGGCATCGGGCGGGAAGCGGCCCTCCTCTTCTCCGAGGAAGGCGCCAGCGTCTGCGTCGCCGACATGAGCCGCGAGGCCGGCGAGCAGACCGCGTCCGAGGCGCGCGACGCGTTCTTTCAGGAGGTGGACGTCGCCGACCCAGACAGCGTGCAGGCGATGTACGCGGCGACCGCCGAGCGCTACGGCGGCATCGACGTCCTCTACAACAACGCAGGGATCATGCCCGCGGACGACGCGTCGATCCTCGACACGGACCCGGACGCCTGGCAGCGGGTGCAGGACGTGAACACGAAGGGCGTCTACCTCTGCTGCAAGCACGGCATCCCGTACCTGCTGGAGCGGGGGGGCGGCTCCGTGATCAACGTCGCCTCGTTTGTGGCGCTCATGGGGGCGGCCACCTCGCAGATCTCCTACACGTCGTCGAAGGGGGCGGTGCTTTCCATGACCCGTGAGCTCGCGGTCGAGTTCGCCCGCAGAGGGATCCGGGTCAACGCGCTCTGCCCGGGTCCGGTGGAGACGCCGCTCCTCATGCGGCTCTTCGCGGAGACACCCGGCGCGCTCGAGCGGCGGCTGCAGCATCTGCCGATGGGCCGGCTCGCCCAGGCGAAGGAGATCGCCCAGGGCGCGCTCTTCCTCGCGAGCGACGAGTCGTCGTACGTGAACGGCGCGACGTTCCTCGTCGACGGTGGCCTCACGGCCGCCTACGTCACGGCCGAGTAGCCTGCGAGCTTGACGCCGCGAGGGAGGCGTCGTAGCGTGGCGTCTCGCCCAGCGAGGTGGCCTAGTGCCGTCCAGCGCTTCTCGCCCGACAACGGAGATCCTCTCGTCCCGCACGTCGCGGGCAGCCGCCGGCTGGGGCTGCACGAACTGGGCGGATCCCTCCGCCGAGTACGAGGAAGGCACCGTCCGGCCGGGGAAGCGCAGGCAGTTCTCCTGGATCAGCCCGAAGCCGCTCTGGGAGTCGCGGAACGACAAGATCGCGCGCTGGCTCGGTGACACGACCCACCACGAGCGCATGCGCTGGGTGGAGGCGCAGCGGCGAACCGGAGTCGACCCGAAGCTGCCGATCACGCGGTACGCGGGCGATGAGGAGGTCGCGTTCATGGTCCTCGGCGACCCCGGAGAGGGCGATGACTCGCAGTACCAGGTGCTGCGCCCGTTGCGGGCGAGATCCACCGACACGGCCTTCACCTTCATCGTGAGCGACGTCATCTACCCGGCCGGGGACTGGCATGAGTACCGCGCCAAGTTCTACTGGCCCTACAAGGGGTTGCCCGGGCCGATCTACGCCGTTCCCGGGAACCACGACTGGTACGACGGCCTGAGCGGATTCATGATGCTGCTCTGCGGCGCCGACCCCGACCTGCGTCCGCCGTTCAAGGCCTCGAAGAATCGCTTCAAGCGCGCCTTCCGCGACCTCGTCTGGCGCGAGCCGTCCGAGGCACAGCAGGATCAGCTGGACAAGATCAAGGAGCATCGGCCCGAGCCATCCGGTCAGCGGTTGCCGTACTTCTCGATCGAGCTGAAGGAGCTCGTCCTCGTCGGGATCGACACGGGCATCCAGTCCGGCATCGACGCCGAGCAGGGCGAGTGGCTGCGCAGGATCTCCCGCGGCCCGAAGGACAAGATCCTCCTGACGGGCAAGCCGCTGGTCGTCGACGCGCGCCGGAAGGCCTGCCCGATCGAGGGCGCAGAGGGCGCCACCGTCAACCAGATCGTCGAGGATCCGAGCAACCGCTACATCGCCGTGATCGGCGGCGACATCCACAACTTCCAGCGCTACCCGGTACGCGTGCCGGACGACCGGATCATCCAGCACATCGTCACAGGCGCAGCGGGCGCGTACACCAAGGCAACCCACACCATTCCCACGGCAACGATCGAGTCCTGCGGGTGCACGGAGGACGACTTCCGCTGCTACCCGCGGCGTGGGGACTCGCTCGCGGCCTACTCGCTCCTGCTCGACGACCGGCTCCCGTTCGACGTGGCAATCGATCCGGAGCTGACGCCCGAGGCGATGAAGTTCCTGCTCGAGGGCGAGGTCACGCCGAATCGTGAGGAGGATCGGGGCAAGACGGTTCCCGCCGACGCCCTCGCCAAGGCGAAGCGAGTTCGGTTCTTCTCCGAGGCGAAGATCCTCGGTCCGCTCAGCAAGAACTTCTCCGAGTTCCTCGACTGGAACACGCCCCCTCCGCCGCACTTCAAGAGCTTTCTCCGCGTCGACACCCGCCCCGGCGAGATCGAGATCCGCTGCTTCGCCGCCACGGGCTGCGAGGAGCACGCCGACGACCCGCCGCTCGAGGATCACATCAAGGGCACACGGGTCGGCGACGGCCGCTGGGATTGGGAGGTCCTCCTTGCCTGACAACGGGCACTGGCCGGCGATCTTCCAGCCGCTCCGCTTTCGCAAGCTGGAGGTGAAGAACCGGCTCTTCCGCTCGAGCATCTCCGGGCGCTTCGACAACTACGACGGCTCCGGCACCGAGACGAGGATCGACTGGGACGTCAAGTTCGCCCGCGGCGGGATCGGCGCCATCATCTCCTCGAACACGCCCGTCCACCCGCGCGGGCTGATCGTCCCGAACTACTCGCACCTCGACACGGACGAGCGGATCCTGTTCTACGCCGAGCTGGGAAAGCGCGTCCGCGACGCGGGCGCCAAGTACATCGTCCAGCTGGCCTTCTCCGGCCGGCAGCGGGACATCCCGAGCGTCCTCTACGACACGGGCCTCTCCTCCACGGACAAGCCCGACCCGGTCCACGGCTTCCCGTGCGAGCGGATGACGAAGGCGCAGATCGACGAGGTCGTCGCCTCGTTCGGCCAGGCGGCGCGACGAGCCCGCGAGGCCGAGCTCGACGGGATCGAGGTGCACGGCTGCAACGGCTACCTCATCACCCAGTTCCTCTCCCCCGCCATCAACGACCGCGAGGACGAGTACGGCGGCTCGCTCGAGAACCGCGCGCGCTTCCCGCTGGAGGTCGTGCGTGCGATCCGGAAGGAGGTCGGGGACGACTTCCACCTCCAGTTCAAGATCAGCGCCATCGACGACGGCAAGGCTCTCTTCCCCTGGGCGAAGGAGGGTACGACCCTCGAGGAGTCGATCCAGGTGTGCAAGTGGCTCGTCGAGGCGGGCGTGGACGGCCTCCATGTCTCGGCGGGCTACGTCTTCCCGCACCCGCGTAACCCGGCCGGGACGTTCCCGATCGCCGACGTAATCCGCTCCTACGACACCATGCTCTCGAGCGGCAAGAACACCTTCAGGAACTACCTCATGTTCCGCACGCCGCCGATCAACAAGGCCTTCGCCTGGGCCTGGGAGCGGCGGGTGCGCAAGCTCGGCGTCGAGGGGATCAACCTCGAGCTGGCTCGCGCGATCAAGCAGGTCGTCGACGTGCCCGTGCTCTGCGCGGGAGGCTTTCAGACCGCCTCGGTAATCTCGCGGGCGATCGAGGACGGCTCCGTCGACGGCGTGACGATGGGACGGCCCCTCATCGCCAACCCCGACCTCCCGAACCTCTTCCGCGAGGGCCACGACCGCGCGCCGAGGCCGTGCACGTACTGCAACAAGTGCCTGATCAGCTTCGTGGAGAACCCGCTCGGCTGCTACGAGGAGAGCCGGTTCGGCTCCCGCGAGGAGATGATCCGGCACGTCATGTCCGTCTACGAGGGAGCGCCTCTTCCTGCCGAGGTGAAGTAGTGGCAGCGGAGGCGCTCTTCGAGCCGCTCGCGCTCGGGCCGCTCACCGTCAAGAACCGCGTCCTCCGCTCGAGCGTCGCCGGGCGCTTCGACAACTACGACGGCTCGGGGACGCCGGTTCGGGTCAACTGGGATCTCCGCTTCGCCCGCGGCGGCGTCGGCGCGATCATCTCCTCGAACGCGCCGGTTCACGCGCGCGGCGCGATCGTCCCCGGCTATGCCCACATCGACTCGGACGAGTCGATCCCCTTCTGGCGCGAGCTCGGCAAGCGCGTGCGCGAAGCCGGGTGCCCGTACATCCTCCAGGTCGTCCACGCGGGCCGGGAGCGGATCGTCCCGCTCCCGCAGTGGGACCTGGCGCTCTCGTCGTCCAGCAAGCCCGAGCCGCTGAACGGCTTCCCGGCGCAGGCGATGACCGGGCGCGATATCGAGGAGGTCGTAGAGATGTTCGCTCAGGCCGCGCGGCGGGCGCAGGAGGCCGGGCTGGACGGGGTCGAGGTCGCTGGCGCGAACGGGATGCTGCCGACGCAGTTCCTCTCTTCGGCGATCAACGACCGCACCGACGAGTACGGAGGGCCGCTGGAGAACCGCGCCCGCTTCGGTCTCGAGGTCGTGCGCGCGATCCGTGACGCCGTCGGGAAGGACTTCTGCGTCGGCTACAAGATCTCCGTCCAGGAGAAGCTCAACGAGCTCCTGCCGTGGCTTCCGGAGGGGAACACGCTCGAGGAGTCGCTGCAGACGTGCCGCTGGCTCGAGGAGGCGGGCGTGGACTACCTCCACGCGAGCGCCGGAGGCGGCTTCCCGCATCCGCGCAACCCGGCCGGCGAGTTCCCCGCCTCGCAGGTCGTGAAGACATACGACACCACGCTCTCGAGCGGCAGGTACACGTTCCGGAACTACCTCGCCTTCCGCACGCCGCCGCTGGCCAGGGCCTTCGCCTGGTGGTGGACGCGCCCGCACAGGAACGTCGACGTCGAGGGGATCAACCTTGCCGACTCACGGGCGATGAAGCAGGTCGTCTCCATCCCGGTGCTGGTCACCGGCGGTTTTCAGACCGCGTCCGTGATCGCGCGGGCGATCGAGCGGGGCGACTGTGACGGCGTCACGATCGCGCGCCCGCTCATCGCCAATCCCGACCTCGTCCGCCACTTCGAGCAGGGGCTCGACCGGGCGCCGCGGCCGTGCACCTACTGCAACAAGTGCCTCTTCAGCTTCATCGAGCACCCGCTCGCTTGTTACGAGGAAGCGCGGTTCGACTCCCGGGAGGAGATGCTGCGCGAGGCGCTGGCGGTGTACGAGACGGCGGCGGCATGATCTTCGAGCCGCTCCGCTTCCGCAGCCTCGAGGTCAAGAACCGGATCTTCCGCTCGAACGTCGCCGGCCGGCTCGACGAGTACGACGGCACGGGGACGCAGACGCGGATCAACTGGGAGCTCAAGTTCGCCCGCGGCGGCGTCGGCGCGATCCTCTCCTCGTGGACCGCCGTCGACGAGCGCGGCAAGATCGTCCCGGGCTTTGCCGGAATCGAGACGGACGAGCGCATCCCGTTCTGGCGCGAGCTGGGGAAGCGGGTGCACGAGCACGACTGCCGCTACATCCTCCAGCTGGCCCACGCGGGCCGGCAGCGCGACGTGCCGACGCTCGCCTTCGGCAAGGGGCTCTCCTCGACGGGCAAGCCGGACCCCCTTCACGGTTTCGAGGCGGAGCGCGCGACGCGGGCCGACCTGGAGGCGATCAAGCGCTCGTTCGCGGCGGCCGCCCGACGTGCCCGCGAGGCCTCGCTCGACGGCATCGAGATCCACGGCGCGAACGGCTACCTGTTCACCCAGTTTCTCTCCGCTGCCATCAACGATCGGGAGGACGAGTACGGCGGCCCGCTCGAGAACCGCGCGCGCCTCCTCCTCGAGACGGTGGAGGCGATCCGCGCCGAGGTCGGCCACGACTTCCACCTCCAGGTGAAGATCTCGACCACGGAACACGCGAACGCGTTCCTCCCCTGGCTGGGAAAGGGGAACACGATCGAGGACTCGGTGCAGGTCTGCCGCTGGCTCGAGGCCGCCGGCACGGACGCGATTCACGTCTCCTCCGGAAGCACGTTCCCGCACCCGGACAACCCGGCCGGGGAGTTCTCCATCGAGGACATGGTGCGCACCTACGACGTCATGCTCTCGAGCGGCAAGAGCACGTTCCGGAACTACCTCCTGTTCCGGGCCTGGCCGGCGAACCGCGTCATGCAGAAGCGCTGGGAGCGCGACCCGGCCGCGGTGCCCGGGCGCCTGCTGCCGGATGCCCGCGCCGTCAAGGAGGCGGTTGCCATCCCCGTCATCGTCACCGGCGGCTTCCAGCAGGCCTCGCTCATCGCCGGCGCCATCGAGCGCGGCGACTGCGACGCCGTCTCGATTGCGCGCGGGCTCGTGGCCAACAACGACCTCGTCGAGCTCTTCCGGGCGGGCCACGACCTCCCGCCGAGGCCCTGCACCTACTGCAACAAGTGTCTCTACAACGTGCTCGAGCATCCAATCGGCTGCTACGACGAGCGACGCTTCCCCTCGCGGGAGGCGATGATCGAGCAGATCATGTCCGTCTACGAACCATGAGTCGCGGCACGACGCACGGGATCACGACCTACCTCCCGGACAAGGAACGCCGTGGGACGGCCTTCTGCATGTCCGGAGGGGGCTACCGGGCCGCGCTCTTCCACCTGGGTGCGCTCCGGCGCCTGAACGAGCTCGGCGTGCTCTCGAAGATCGACACCTTCACCTCGGTCTCCGGCGGAAGCATCATGGCGGCGCAGCTCGCGACCTTCCTCACCCGCGCCGAGCGCGAGCCGGGGAAGCCGGTCGACGGCTTCGAGGACGGCGTCGCCAGGCCCATGCGCGCGTTCGTCGCGCGGGACGTTCGCACGGGGGCCGCGCTGGCGCGGCTCCACCCGCGCAACTGGCTGACACCGGGCGCTCAGAGCGAGGCGCTCGCCGCCGCCTACGCGCAGGGCCCGGCCCCCGGGAAGCTCGCCGATCTCCCGGAGACGCCGCGCTTCGTCTTCCTCGCGAGCGACATGCGCTTTCGCGACCAGTGGGTCTTCGACACCGGCGAGCGTCGTGTCGGAAGCAGGCCGGCGGGCTACGCGCCGCTCGGCGATTGGACGCTCGCGCAGGCGGTGGCCGCGTCGTCCTGCGTCCCGGGGGCCTTCGGCGTCGTCCACACGAAGTGGAAGCCGGGACAGCTCACGGGCGGTTCGTACGGGGAGCCCGACCGCGATCGGCTCGTGCGCGCGATCGACCTGTCCGACGGAGGCATGTTCGACAACCTCGGGCTCGAGCCCGTGTGGCGCGACCACGAAATCGTCCTCGTCTCCGACGCGGCGCCGTCCTTCAAGCCGGACCCCGACGTCGGCTGGCTCTGGAGCGCCCTCCGCCAGGGCGTCATCCTGCTCGAGCAGGCGACTGACACTCGCAAGCGCTGGCTCGTGGCTAACTTCATCGAGGAGAAGATGCAGGGCGCCTACTGGGGCATTGCCTCGCGACCGGCAAGCTACGAGCTGGAGCGCTCGCCGCGGGCCTACTCCGAGAGCCTCATCCGCGACTTCATCGCGCCGATCCGGATCGACCTGGACGTGTTCTCGCCGGGCGAGATCGCCGTTCTCGAGAACCACGGCTACCTGATGGCCGACATCGCGCTCCGCAAGCACTGCGACGGCATCGTCAGGGACGCGGCGCCGGAGACCGCTGCCCCGCATCCGGACTGGCTCGACGAGGCGAAGGCGGCGAACGCGCTCCGCGACAGCGGCAAGACGCGGATCTTCTTCCGGCCGCGCGTGAACCCTTAACTCGGTGGCACGTTCGCGTTCAGGTGGAAGACGTTCTCCGGGTCGTACTGCTTCTTGAGCTCGACCAACCGCTCGTAATTCGGCCCGTACGCGGCCCGCACCGGATCGTCGCCGACGTCATCCTCGGAGAAGTAGTTGAGGTAGCGCCGGGCGACGGTGAACGGCTCCATGGCCGCGAAGATCTCCTTCGTCCAGGCGACGTTCTCGTCGGTGGCCGCCGGATCCGTCCAGACCGACGTGACCAGGAAGTTGTAGCCCGGCTCTCGGTGGGGCACCGCAGTCGCGTCCACTGGCACCCGTGTCACCTCGCCGTGGAAGTGCTCGAAGAGCGCCGCCGTCATCGGCGACGGACAGGCGGCGAACCGCTCGAGCAGCTCGTCGATGACGTCGTCGGTCAGCCCCTTGAGGAACGAGGACTTCCAGTAGTTCAGGCTTCCAGTGGGGTAGGCCGCGTCGAGCAGCGAGTTCATCACCGTGTACGGCAGGGGCCCGAGCTCCACCATGATCGGGGAGCCGAACTCCCGCAGCGGCCGCAGATCCTCCTCCGCCTGCTCGGGCGCGCCCACGTGGCAAGCCACGACGAGGGCGATCTTTGCCCCCGAACCGTCGGGCGCGTGACCCACCCCGCCGAACGTCATGAGCTCGTCCGGGGCGTCCGCCGTGTACTCCCGGTAGAAGCGGAGGACGTCGGCGGCCGCGTCGAACGGATGCGCGACCAGGCCGCCGACGACGGTGGGGCCGACCTCGTGCAGACGGTACTCGAGGGACGAGACGACGCCGAAGTTGGCCCCGGCCCCGCGCAGCCCCCAGAAGAGGTCGGGGTTCTCCTGCTCGCTCGCCGTCAGCGTCCGCCCGTCCGCCGTCACGAGTCGGGCGGAGAGCACGTTGTCCGTGGCCAGGCCGAGGCTCGGAATGAGCCACCCGAGGCCGCCGCCCAGCGTCAGCCCCGCGATTCCGGTCGTCGAGATCAGGCCCCCGGTGACGGCAAGACCGTGGAGCTGGGTCTCGCGGTTCAGCTGCCCCCAGTTGACCCCCGGCTGCACGCGCGCGGTGCGGGCCTCGGGATCGACGTAGACGCCCTTCATCCGCGAGAGGTCGATCATCACGCCGCCGTCGGTGAAGCACCGCCCGGCCACGTTGTGGCCGCCGCCACGGACGGAGATCTCCAGGCCGGCGCCGCGAGCGTACGCGATCGCATCGGCGATGTCGGCCTCTCCGAGGCATTGCGCGATCAACGCGGGCCGCTTGTCGATGAGGCCGTTGAAGCCACGTCTGGCCTCGTCGTATCCGTTCTCTCCGGGCCGGAGGATCTCACCCGAGAACGACTCCAAGCCGGCCAGCTCTTCCTCGGTCACCGCAGACATTTCCTTCCTCCTTGTGGCAGACCGCGCGACTCTACGCCTCGGGCGCGGATGAATCTAGTAGGGCTTTTCTCCGCGCTCCAGCATGCCCATGAACTTCTCGAGGCGCCTGGCGCGCGTCTCGGGCCTCTTCGCGTCCTGGAGCTGGTAGAGGATGGCGAACCGGTTCGACTTGTTCAGACCGGCCCAGAACTCGGCGGCCTTCGTGTTGCCGTCGAGGGCGGCCTGCAGATCGTCGGGAACCCCGACGTTCGCCGGCGAGGCGTACGCGGCCTCCCAGCGGCCGTCCGCCTTCGCGAGCTCGACCTGCGCCAGGCCCGCGGGCTTCATCCGGCCCTGCTTCGTCAGCTCCTCGATCTTGTCGCGGTTGACCCGCGACCACTTGCTCCTCGCGCGGCGCGGCGTGAACTTCTGCAAGTAGAAGCGCTCGTCGAGCGACTTGACCTGGCTGTCGATCCAGCCGTAGCAGAGTGCGACCTCGAGGGCCTCCGCGTAGACGACGGACTCCACGCCCGAGCCCTTCTTGGCGAACTTGAGCCAGACACCATCGGAGCTCGCGTGCTCGACGTCGAGCCATGCCTCCCACTCCGCCTGCGAGGCGAACGCGAGGATCGGCCGGCCGTCCTTGCCTTGCTCCCCTGCCACGGCGGCAGTATGCGGAATCCGGGACTCATGCCGCGGCCGTCCAGTGCCGATGATCGGACCGTGCGCGCGACGATCCTCGGCACGGTCGAGGTCCTCTGGGGAGGGGCGATCATCGCGAGCGGGCTCCTGGATCGCACCCGGCCGCCCGACACGGCGCACGCCATCGGCGAGCTGATGGCCCTCGCCTTCGGCGCGCTCCTCGTCGCCGCCGGCACGCGGGCACTCGTCCGCCGCTACCTCTAAGAGCTAACCCTCGCCGGTCGCGCGGTCGGCGAAACGCTCGGCGAGCGCCGCGATCGTCAGCGACGGGTTCGGCCCGACCGGGCCTGGCATCACCGAGCCGTCGGCGATCGTGAACCCCGGATAGCCGAACACCTCGCCGTAGGGGTCGACGACACCTTCCTCCGGAACGCGCCCCATGGGGCAGCCGCCGAGGGGATGCACGGTGATCAGCCGGCCGAGGTACCACGTCGGATTCCGCTTGAACCGCGCACCCAGCGCCTCGGCAATGTCCTCCGCGAAGTCGCCCAGGCGGTCGAAGAAGGGGCTGGACTTCGCCTTCACCCAGTCGACCTGGAGCCTGTCGTCGCCGATGAGCTCCATGTTCCCGTCGGGGATGTCGCGGCCCATGCCGAGGAGCGGGAGCGACCCCGCCGCGAGGCGGGTGTCCGAGAGCAGCTGCGCGACCTCGGCGGAGAGGTCGACCTCGGGCGTCCGCCGCAGTAGCCCGACGATGATCCGGGCGGCGACCTGTCGGAAGCGCCAGAGAGCCCCCGGCCCCTGGGTGGCCTGGACGAGCCAGCTGACGAAGTCGGGGTAGCCGGCGTCCTCGACGTAGAAGCCGCGCCCCTCGCCCCCGTCGAGCTTGTCCGGGACGCGGAGAGCGCTCGTGATCACGGGGCCGAAGCTCGGCTGGAGCGGCCGCTTGGCGTCGAGGGCAAAGGTGAGGAGGTCGCCATTGCCGCCGAAGCGGCTCCCGAGCCGGGGGCTAAGGCCGGGGAAAGCGTCCCGGCTCCTGAGCAGCAGGTACGTCGAGCCGAGCGTACCCGCGGCGAGAACGAGGCGCTCGCAGGTCAGCTCCCGCAGCGGGCGAAGTCGGGGGTCGTCCGTTCTGATCTTCCTCCCCTCGTCCGCGAGGTCGTGCTCGACGTGGCGGACCAGGTAGCCGCCGCCCTCGCGCGGCGCGAGCGAGCGCACCTCCCGCAGCGGCCAGATCTCGGCGCCGAGCCGCTTCGCCTCCGAGAGGTAGTTGAGGTCGAGCGTGTTCTTCGATCCGAAGTTGCAGCCGATGTCGCATTCCCCGACGAGCCGGCACGTGTACCGGGGCACGCCGTACATATTCGGGTGCTCCTCCCGGATCGGGACGCCGACCGCCGCCTCCTCGCCGGCGTTCGCGAACGTGACCGCCAGCTTCGGCAGGATGAACTCCCGCCCGAGCTTCTCCCCGGCCTCCCTGAAGGCGACCGTCTTCGGCGTCGTGTGCGCGAAGGGATACTCCTGACCGTTCAGCATCGCCTCGGCCCGCTCGTAGTGCGGCACGAGCTCCTTGTACGTCACGGGCCAGCTCTCGTAGCCGTCCTCGGCCTTGCCGCCCTGGACGAACCACTCCTCCGGCTTGCGCAGGAGGACGTTCGCGTAGATGAGGGAGCCGCCCCCGAGCCCGCTCGAGACGACGGCGCCGATGCCCTTGAACGACCAGAGGTTGAAGAGCCCGTAGTAGCCCTCGCTCGGGTCCCAGAAGGCCTTCGAGAGCTCGCGCGGGCCGCGGGGGAACGAGCCCGGCGGGTACGCCCTGCCGCGCTCGAGCACGCAGACGGACTTCCCGGCCCGGGCCAGCCGGTACGCGAGCACGGAGCCGCCGAAACCTGAGCCGACTACGACGGCGTCGAAGTGGTTGTCGGTCGCTGCCACTCGCCGGCGAGGGTAAGCGGGAGGAGGGCTGTGCGCAACTCGTCACACGCTTGGGGCTTGACAAGGGCACCCCGCTGTCTCCACACTTCAACGCAACTTGACGAGGCACGAGATCACATCGCCTAGCGTCCCCGGCCCCGCGCGGCTGCTGACGCTCGCGCTCGTCCTCGTCGTCATCCTCATTCTCCCCCTCTAGGGGGAGGACGCGACTCACGCGCCGCGCAGGCGCACACGCCGACCGAACCACAGGAGTACTGCGCCTCCGGACGGAGGCAGAGAGGATGAGCAGTGAGCCGCAGAATCACGATCTTCGACACGACCTTGCGCGACGGCGAGCAGTCGCCGGGCATCGCGCTGTCGCCGGACGAGAAGGTGGAGATCGGGACGCAGCTCGAGCGGCTCGGAGTCGACATCGTCGAGGCAGGGTTCGCGGTCTCCTCGCCGGGAGACTTCGAAGGCGTCAGGGCAGTCTCCGCCGCGGTCGAGCGTCCCACCATCGCATCCCTCGCGCGCACGCGCAAGGAGGACATCGACGCCGCCGCCGAGGCCCTTGCGAACGCGCGCAGGTCGCGCATCCACGTCTTCATCGCCACCAGCCGCATCCACATGGAGCGCAAGCTCCGCCTCGAGCCCGAGGAGGTCCTCGAGCAGACCCGCTGGGCCTGCGGTTACGCTCGCAGCCTCGCGGACGAGGTCGAGTTCTCCTGCGAGGACGCAACCCGCTCCGAGCCCGACTTCGCCGCGCGCATCTGCGGCGAGGCCGTTCGCGCGGGCGCGACGACGATCAACCTCCCCGACACGGTCGGCTACTGCCTCCCCGACGAGTACGCGGATTTCTTGCGCGAAGTCGCGAAGCGCTGCCCGGAGCTCGAGCACGCGCAGCTTTCGGTGCACTGCCACGACGACCTCGGCCTCGCCGTCGCCAACACGCTCGCCGGCATCCAGGCCGGCGCGACCCAGGTCGAGGCAACGGTCAACGGCCTGGGCGAGCGAGCGGGGAACGCCGCGCTCGAAGAGGTGGTCATGGCGCTGCGCGTGCGCGAGAAGGTCTTCGGCGCCCAGACCGGCGTGAACGTCGGCGAGATCGGCCGCACGTCGAAGCTCGTCGAGCAGCTCACGGGCTACCGCGTCCAGCGCAACAAGGCCATCGTCGGCGCGAGCGCGTTCGCCCACGAGGCCGGCATCCACCAGGACGGGATGCTCAAGGACGCCGAGACCTACCAGATCATGGATCCGACCGAGCTCGGCCTCGTCATGTCGCTCCCGCTCGGCAAGCACTCGGGACGGCACGCGTTCGCGCGCGCCTGCAGCGAGGCCGGGATCGAGCTCGAGCGCAAGGCGCTGAACGAAGCGTTCGCGCGCTTCAAGCAACTTGCCGATACACAGAAGCACGTGACCCTCGGGGACGTGTTCGAGGAGGTGAGCGTGCAATGAGGAAGAAGCGCTACACGGTTGCCTGTCTCTCCGGCGACGGCATCGGGCCGGAGGTGACGGCCGAGGCCAGCCGCGCCCTCGCGGTCGTTTCCGGCATGCACGGGTTCCAGGTCGACGAGCTGCACGTGCCCTTCGGCGGCGACGCCCTGCGCCGCTTCGGCCACCCGCTTCCCAGCATCACGCGGGCGGCGTGCGCCGAGGCCGATGCGATGCTCGTGGCCGCGACGCGCGAGCCCGCACTCGAGGTCCTCAAGGCCGAGCTCGACCTGCGCTGGCGCATCACGCGCGTCTGCGCGCGCGGCAGCGAGCTGGCGGTCGTCAGCCCTCTCCCGGACGACGCGGTCCAGCTGGCGGTCGAGCGCGCCTTTCAACTCGCCTTCAGCCGTCGGGCCCGCCTGACCGCGGTCGGGACGAGCGCCGCCTGGGACACCGCGCTCGCCGAGGCAGCGGAGGGATGGGAGGGCGTGCTCGTAGAGCACTCGCCCTTCGAGGCCGCTGTCACCGGGCTCCTGGAGGACCCCTCGAGGTTCGACGTCATCGCCAGCGAGCAGCCGTTCGCGGAGGCGCTGGCCAGCACCGCCGCGTTCGCCCACAAGGGCACGCGGATGGTTGCGTCGGGCCGGGTCGGCCCCGACGGCAAGGGGATGTTCGGACCGACGCACGGGTCCGCGCTCGAGATCGCCGGCCAGGGCGTCGCCAACCCGAGCGCGATGCTGCTGGCGGCC